>JADLAZ010000282.1 GCA_020849725.1 Chloroflexota bacterium | reverse complement strand
CCGGCGCACGCCCCGCACGGCCCGACCGAAGGCCGCCTGACGCCGCCACCACGCCATCACCCCCTCCCACCTGGCGCTGCACCCACCGCCTCCGGGTCAGGCTGCCCCAGGTAGTCTAAACATCACAATTAAGCGATGTCGTGTATTATCGCCCCGGGCGGTGCGGTCGAGGCGGTGGGGGGAGCCATGAGCGCGAGCGGCGAACGCGACACGCGGCCAGCCTTCGACCCGGGGCCGCCGGGGGCACCCGAGGCGGACGACGGCGCCATGCCGGCGGAGTTGACGGTCGGCCAGGCGGCGGCGTGGATCCGGCGCTCGCCCGGCGGCCTGCGGCTGGCGATCGCGCGCGGGTTGCTGCGGGCCGAGCAGCACGTCTCGCCGCTCCAACCCCGACCATACTGGCTGATACAGCGGGCCGACCTGCTCGACTATGAGGAGCGGATGGCCGAGCGCGGCGCCAAGCGCGGGCCAAAGTCACACGGGCGGGCGTGACGGCCGCCCCTCGCCGCAGCCACCGGCGCAACCGGGGGCGGGGCGGCGCGTTATTCGGTGGGAGAAGGTAGTGTTATCCGACCTAATCCTGCCGTTAGCTCAGTCGACCATCGAGGAGGAGCCACCCGTGCCGCGTCGCCCGCCGGCCGCCGATCAGCCCGCCGCGCCCAGCGCGGTCGCGCCGGAACCCGAGACCGCGCCCGCCGAGCCGGCGTCGCGCGCGCCGGCGCCGGCCGACGCGGCCCGCGCCGCCGCCCTCCTCGCGCGCCAGCGCGCCCGCGCCGCCGACCTGGCCCGCCGCACCCGCGCCCCGGCCACCGCCCGCGCCTACGCCGCCGACTGGGCCGACTTCGCCGCCTGGTGCGCCGAGCACGGCCTGGCCCCGCTGCCGGCCGCCCCCGACGCCGTCGCCGCCTACCTGGCCGCCCTCGTCGAGCGCGGCCGCCGCCCCAGCACCCTCCAGCGCCGCCTGGCCGCCATCGCCCACCGCCACCGCGCCGCCGGCCATCCGCCGCCCACGCGCGACCCGACCGTGCGCGACACCCTCGCCGGCGCCCGCCGCGAACTCGGCGTCGCCCCGGCCCAGAAGGCGGCCCTCCTGCCCGACGACGTCCGCGCCATGGTCGCCGCCCTGCCGCGCGACCTGGCCGGCCTGCGCGACCGCGCCCTGCTGGTGCTCGGCTTCCTGGGCGCCTTCCGCCGCGCCGAGCTGGTCGCGTTGCGCGTGGAGGACATCCGCGTCGCGGGCGAGGGCCTGGTCGTCACCCTGCGCCGCTCCAAGACCGATCAGGACGGCCAGGGGCGGCGGGTGGCGCTGCCGGCCGGCGCCGACCCGGCCACCTGCCCGGTGGCCGCCTACCGCGCCTGGCGCGCGGCGGCCGGGCTGACCGCCGGCCCGGTCTTCCGCAAGCTCAACCGCAACCGCGAGCCGCTGGCGAAGGCGCTCCACCCCGAGCACGTCGCCCGTCTGGTCAAGCGCGCCGCCGCCGCCGTCGGCCTCGACCCGGCCGCCTACGCCGGCCATTCGCTGCGCGCCGGGCTGGCCACCGCCGCCGCCCTGGCCGGGGCCAGCGACCGCGCCATCATGAAGCAGACCGGCCACACCTCGCGCGAGATGGTCGACCGCTACATCCGCGACGGCGACCTCTTCCGCGACAACGCCGCCGCCCGCGTCGGGCTGTGACGCGATGGGCGCTGGCTGGCGGGATATGTCTGATACCGAGGTGCGCTCCGCAGTGGACGGCCGGCCTCGCCTTCGAGACAGGGATCGCCCCCTACCGTGGCTGGTTCGCGCAGCGCCGCCGCTGTGCGGTGGAATGTGTAGGCGCCGGTTGTCAACTGATCCAGGATCCGGGATAAAATGAGGCTCCCGCACCGCTGCCACCAGGTTCATGTCTGGGAGCGAGCCATCTGGCGCTTGCTCAACCTCCTGGGGGTGGGACCGAACGCCAGCGCTAGCGCGCTGGCGACCCGCCGTCGGCGACGGGCGGCGGCCCGTCACCGCCGCCGGGCTGATTGGGGTCCGGATGGCCGGGCCATCCGGGATAGAAGTGATCCACCCCGGATCCGGGGAAGAACTGATCCACCTAGCCGGCGGCGGCCGGGTCGAGTTGGCCGTCGGCCATCCGGCCCCGCGCCCGCCACGACGGTCCTTTCAGATAGAAGACCTGGCCCCGCTCGACCAGTCGGTCCACCACGGCGGCGGCGAGCGCGGTATCCTGGACCACCATTGACCAATCAGTCAGGCTCTTGTTGGAGGTGATCAGCGTCGGCCGCCGGCCGGCGCGCCCGGCGATCAGTTCGTAGAGCGCCGGTCCGAAGCTCGGCTCAGCAGGCAAGTAGCCCAACTCATCGAGCACCAGCACGTCGCACCCCAGCAGCGGCGCCAGCAGCCGGCGTCGGCCGACGGCGGTGGCCGACCGCCCGAGTTGGTAGGCGAGCTGCTGGGCGGTGATGAAGCGGGCAGTGGACCCGAGCTGGACCTGGCGGGTGGCGATGCAGATGGCCAACATCGTCTTGCCCAGGCCCGGCGGCCCGATCAGCAGCAGGTTGAGCGCCTGGGTGATCAGGCTGCTGTCGAAGTAGCGCAGGACCAGTTGGCGCTTGAGGTCGGGCCGGAAACGAAAATCGAACTGCTCGATGCTGGCGGCATACGGGAAGCCCGCCTCGCGCAGTCGGCGCTCGGTGGCGGCCGTCTTGCGCGCCACGACCTCTTCCTCCAGCAGCCCCTCCAGGAAGTCGGCGTAGCTCAACTCCTCCTGGGCGGCGCGGTCGAGCCACGGCTGGCTGACGCTGGCGGCGGTGGCCAGGCCGAGGTGGTCGAGCAGGATGCTGGGATGGACCGGCATCAGGCCACCTCCCAGCCCGCGGCGGCGGCGCTGGCCACCGGCAGCGGCGCCTCCAGCGCCTGGTCGACCTGGACCAGCGCCTCGTAGACGCTCAACGGGCGGTCGAGCTCGGCCTGGCTGGGCACCCCCGGCAGCACCAGCGGCCCGACCACCGGCTGGGGGCCGGGCCGCGCCAGCAGGCCGGCCAGCGCCTCGGCGCTGTAGCTGCCGGCCTGACTGGCCAGCGCCATCGCCGCCAGCAGCTCGCCGGCCCCATGCGCTTGGTACAGGGCATAGACTTGCCGCACCTGCAGCCCGAGCCGCGCCCGCTGCCGGCGCGAGAATTCGGTCAGGAAGGGCTCGGCCGCGCCGCCCAATTCCAGCAACGCCTGCCGGTAGAGCATCACCTGCGCCCGCGGCTTGGCGGCGAACAGCGGCGCGTAGTGCTCGACCGCGACCACCCGGCGGCGGGCGCCGTCGGGGGCACGTGGGTGGTCGGCAACCAGGTCTGTCCCTCGGAAGAGGCGGACCCGGTCGCGGTGCAGCCGCACCGTCACCGGCAGCCGGGCGTGGGCGACCGGCGCCGAGTACTGGTTGCCCAGCACCGTCACCAACGCCTCGCCCGACGCCTGGCCGGCCAGCAGCAGCCCATAGTCCGCCGCAGTGGCCGGCAGCCGCCCGCCCTGGGCCGCCTCGCGCCCGAGCGCCGCGGCCGGCGCCGCCCCGGTCGCCGACGAGGGCCGGGTATTGGCCGCCTCCAGCCAGGCGGCCAGTTGGGTGGCCAAGTCGGGGTCGTCGGCGAACGACCGGCCAGGGAGGAAATTGGTCTTCGTCCAATTGATTAAACGCTCCACGGCGCCTTTCTGCTGGCCCATCCCGGGGGCATAGGCCTCGGGATGGAAGCCGAACTCGGCCGCTAGCTGGAGCACCGCCAGCGTCCAGATCGGCTGGTTGCTGGCATCCCGCCCGCTGGTGACGGTGGCCATGTTGTCGAAGACCAGCACCCAGGGTACGAAGCCGAGCGCCACGAAGCAGTCGACCAGCCCCCGGAACAGCGTCTCCTGGCGCATGTCGGTGGTGAAGCGCACCCAGACCCAGCGGCTGTACTTGAGCCGGCAGGCCAGGAAGTAGCGCGTACCCGCCGGCCGCTGGGTGAAGGGCAGGTGGCGGACCTCGCCCCAATCGACCTGCAGGTACTCGGCCGGCAGCCCCTCGAAGCGGACCGCCACGTCCGCCCCGGCCCGCTCCAGTTCCAGCCGGATGCGCCGAACATGGTCGCTGAAGACACTCCGGCCGCCGGTGTAGGGCCGCTCGGGGTCGGCCCGGGCGAGTTCGAGCATGCGGACGATGCTCAGGTTCTCCTTGACCCACGCCGTGATCTGCGGCGCGTAGGTGTCCACCTTGGAGGCCCGCCGCCGTCGGATGGGCTGCTTGTCGACCGGCTCGGCCAGCACGCGCCGGATGGTCACCCGGCTGTGGCCGAGATCCTGGGCTATCTGACGTTGACTCTTGCCGCGTTTGGCCAGCACTTTGATCGCACTCCGTTCCATCTGTCGTAGCACCTTTCTCCTCCGCTCAAGGGCGGAGGGATGACCGCCTCCGCCACGCGCCGGAGGTTCTACTACGACAGCGGCCGGGTGCCCATTATCCCGGCGCTCGGATCACTTCTTCACCGGATTCTACAGAATGGTCGCTGCCGGTGGGCGGCGGCGCGTGGCGGCGGTGGCGTGCCGCCGCCGGGGCCTCAACTGCGGCCAGGCGCCCCGCCCTCGAAGCTGACCGGCACCCCCTTCAGCTCGACGATCACGTTGGCGAAGCGGGTGGCACCGACATTACGCAGCATGTGCCGTTGGGTGCTCTGGTGCCACCGCGTGAACGCCCCCGGCCGCACCGCGATGCGGTCGACCGTGCCGTCCTCGTTCAGCCGCTCGATCTGGTCGCCCTCGATGCTGACGCTGGTGTAGTCCAGCTCGTGCGTATGCCAGGGCGCTTCCTCGCCCGGCTCCAGCACGATGCGCCAGACGCGCACGCGGTCGTCCTCGAAGACCAGCGCATCGCCGATCGGGTTGTCGGTCGGCACCTGGTTGTCTGCTTGCATGCCCCACCCTCCCCAGTCCAAGGGCCGGCCGCTCGCCCGTCGGGCCCGCCCGATGCGCCGGTTGCCGGCCAGGCATCAAGCGGTAACACGGGCGGGGACTTCCTGTCAACGGCGGCCGCCGCAGCCCGCGGTGTGGGCATACCGCCGTGGTGAATCACACTGACAGGTATTGGCGCACGAACGCGAATCCAGGTGGGTCGCCACGCTGCTTCCAACTCCCACCACAGCGGCAGGCCGGCCGCCGCAGTCCCCTCCAGCAGCGCGGGGGCGTCGCCCACGACCACCCGGCCGGGCGATGTCGCGGCACTGGCCGCCATGCATCCGCCTCGCACCAGATTCCAGCTCCGATGATGCTCACGGAGCCGGTGCATTCTCAATGGACGACAGGTTGGCGCTGTGGCAGAGCGATGCGGTGCGGGCAGGGCACGAGCCGGTGCCCTACGCCCGCCGCAGCCTTCGCGCCGACCCGGCCACCGCCGCCCGCGCCGGTCCGGCCGCACCCCGCGCGCGATGCTCGACCGCTACATCCGCAAGGCGGCCTCGTCTGCGGTCCCGCGCGGTCCCGCGCCGCCTATCTCGGCCCGTGAGCCGTCACTCCATGGTCAAAAGGCCACTGCGGCCATCGCAGGGCCGCCCCGGCACGCACTCGACAGATCGCTAGGGATATGTTCCCAAGTGGCCGAGCGTGGCGTGAGCCTCGTCTTGGGTAGACGGGTTGACGCGACTCTGAGAACGCCTTACTACTCCCGCTCGTAGCTGCGGCACGGGCGTGCGAGAAGGCAGGGCATTGGGACTTCAGCCGGTGGGGAAAACCGAGACCTAAGCTTTGGAGGCCGACGGCTTGTTGTCATCGCGGGCATCAATGAGGATGATGCCGGTGTCGCCAAGTAACCCGAGGTCTTTGAGCACCGCGATCACCTTCTGATGCTCCTGTTCGGAGAAGTAAAGGATGACCTTGATCGATCTCTTCGTGCCGCTCGCCTGCTCGTAGATCACAACCTGCCGCTCCAAGTTCCTCTTCAATTGGCTGTTACTCGCGAGCTTGAACTCGACGACCGTTCGGTCCCGGCTGCCTCGGGAGACCTTGAAATCGACTGGGCCGCGTCCGTTGTTCACCTCCCGGTTGACGTCGGACGGCGAGGCGCGCCAGGTGAGGTTGTACAGGATCTGCACATCCTGCTCGCGCTTGATCGGCTTCCCATCGAGGTAGAAGATGCGATAGCCGTCCTTATTCTCGATCTGATCCTTAAGGAACAGCGCGCGTTCCCGTGCTTCCTCGTACGTGTCCCCACGCTGTTCGTAGAAGCTCGTCCCGTCGAGGTGGCGCCGAACGAAATCGCGGACCTGCTCGATGAAGAGGCGCTGCACGGCGGCCACATCCGCGCCACTGACGGCTGCGGCCTCGTCGCCGCGCTCCTCCCGCTCTCGGATATAGTACTCGATGACTTCCGGGAACTTGCGCAACGTCCGGTCGATGGCTTCGTCCCGCTCCTTCTTCGGCGCGTCCTTGGACAGCTGCGAGCGGAAGTAGTTGTTGATCTCAGCCCGCAACTGTTCATTCGGGACAGCATCGGCGATGTCCTCGAAGTGATCGACCAGTCCGCTCCTGCTGATCCAGATGTCCTCCTTCGTCAGAATGTCCTTCGGCGTGAGGAGGACATAAGCATCCTCGAAGGCTGGCAGTTCGCACCAGCCGCGCTCCCAGCTCTCGGTCGCGTAGTTGAACCGGACGCGGTCGACGGCGAAGACCCTCCGCTGGTCGGCGCGGAGGTGCGTACGGGCGAAGGTCTGGCTGTAGTCCAGCAAGAACTCCTTAATCAGGTTGGTCGTGAAGTCGCTGATATTGTCGCGGCCGACTCCTTTGGAGACGAGGCAGAGCTTTTCGAGGTGGCTCCCGTGGGTGACCTGCTCGTCGCCGAAGCTGTGAAAGATAGCGTGGAGGTTGGCGTGCAGGGAGCGGGCGAAGTCGGCGCCGAGGCCGCTGCCGCTATTGCCGACCGACGAATAGCCGAGCCAGTTCTGCTTGACCTCGCCGAAGCAATACCAGGCCCTGAGCAGGCCGGGATTGATTAGCTCCGAAGTGGACTTGCCTCGCAGGAACTTGAGATAGTGGATGATACCTTCATGAAGCTGCTGGTAGATGGGGTTGTCGCTATTGAAGAGCAGAAACGGATCGATGAAGAGAGGGAGGTCACTCACTAGCGAGATGTCCAGGGCACCGTACTCTTCAACTACCTCGGCATTGATCCCGAAGAAATCCGAGAAATAGATGTCGACCACTGATCTCTCCCGTTTCTGGGCCGGCCAATGGTGTCGGCCGCATCGACTAGCTCACCTGGGCCTGGCGGTTCACCAGTCTCTTCTCGGCGTAGACTCGATGGAAATCGGGCAGCCCCTACAGAGGCCTGGGGCAGGAATAGTCCGCTGCAACTACCGGTTGGCCAGCCACCAGCCACGCAGCGGGTGCAACCCACGCGGCTCATACCGTGCGCGGGTGCGCACATTGCTGAGCACCTGGCGCAGCACCTCCGGGGAGACTGCCTCGATCTGCGCCCAGTGGCGAAGAAGTTCCGGCGTGGTGATGAGCCGCAATTGGGGCACCAGCCGGCCCAGGACGGTGGTGGCGCGGCGATCGTCGGTGGCCATCGCCCACCCGCGGTGGATGGCGATCGCGGCCGTGGCCGCCTCGCCGTCGCCGCCGAGCACCGCCGCCAGATTGACGAACGTCTCGGCTTCGGTGTCGTGGAGCGATGCCAGCTCCAGCCACCCCCGGCCGATGAGGCGCGCCAGATCGATTTGCTCGGCGGGCAGCGCGCTCGCGTCGGTGCCGGCTCGCACCGCCAAGGCCTCGGTGTCGCGGACGTAGTCTGCCACGGCGACGCCGACCGGCCAGGTGCTCAGGATTGCCTCCATGCGGGCCGAAGCGTACAGGTTGATGACACAGCAGGCGTCGAGGAGGAGCCGCTCGGTCGGTGCGGAGGCGCTTCTCGACACGCTGCTGCTCCTACGCGTCCGACGGCCGAGGGGCGTCCAAGTCCGGGACGAGCTCGCCGATCGCGTCGTCCATGTCCGGGCGGAGTTGCTCGACGAGGAGCCGTGCTTCGACGCGGTCGACGTCGAGGAGCCGAGCCAGCCGTCCTTCCGTGATCAGTCCACGCACGAAGGCATCGATCGCCAGGAATTGATAGCGCAGTGGGAAAGTGCTGATCCGTTCCGGCGGGGACTCCAGCCCGAGCTGCTGCTGCGCCTCACGGACCTTGAAGCCGCCCTCGCGCAGCCGTTCCCACAGGCCGGCCGGTAGCAGCTTCATCATTTCTAGGCGGCGGGTCATCGCCTCGACCGAGACGCCGTAGTAGTGGGCCAGCGTGATCAGGTCGGCCGGCGTGGCCTTGCCCTTGGTGCGCACGATGTCCGTGAAGCGCCGCGAGAGGCCGCCGGACGGCATCAGGAAGAAGTCGGCGAAGGCGTCGGCCAGCCGCTCGCCCTCCGGTCGTCGCTGGTAGGCGTCGGCGGCGAACACGACCGACTCAGCCCGATGGCAGAGGAAGTGGAGGAAGGCGTGGGTCAGCGACCACCGCTGCCGCTCCGGCGGGTGGTGCCGATTGATGGCGATGCAGGCGCCCAGGACGTCGCTGAAGATGTACGTCTCGGAATAGCGCGGCGGGAGCGGCAGGTAGAAGATGCGCAGACCGACGTCCTGCTCCAAGAGGTCGCGCAGGCGCGGTATCGGCCCGTCGCCCAGGCCGAGCCGGTTGCGCTCATCGAGAGCGATGGCCTCGGCCACCGGCTCGGGCGGCCCGGCCGCCGGGTACTCCGGCGGGTACTTGCGGACGAGCGGCGAGGCGGTTAGCTCCTCAAGCTCCAGGTAATCCCGCGCCAGATCCTGGAGCTGGGCGATGACCGGGGAGACGGCGGCCAGGTCCCGCTCGGTCGGCTGGCTCGGCCCGCGGAACTGCACCGGCACCGGCGCTATCGGCGGCCGGGGGCGGACGAAGTCGCTGACCTGCCGGCCGTAGGCGCGCGCCAGCTTGACCAACTCGGCCGCCCGCAGGCGCCGTTCGCCCTTCTCGATGGCGACGATCGTCGTGCGGGCGACGTCGATGATCCCGGCCGCCTCTTCCTGGGTCAGGCCGCGCTGCTTGCGCGCCTGCTGGAGTTCCGCGGCGAGCCGGCGCGGGTCGATGGTGTCGAGGATGTTGGTGTCCACCGTCTGCTCCTTTCGACGAGCGGCTGGCGTGCTAGGCCGCCGTGGGGTGGACGTGGTCGGTCAGCAGCTTTTCACCGAGGCTCGGGCGTGCCACCTCCCACTCCAGCACGTAGCGACGGTAGAGGGAAACGAGATCCTGCTGAGTCCGGGCAGCGGCAGCCTGACCGTCGTGTTCGCCGATCCAGTCGACGATGTCGACCAGCGGCAGGAACTGGTCCGCGCTCGCGGACCACGGATCGGGCTGCCGAAGGCATCGGTCGAGCGAGTCCACCTGATCAAGCATCGCCCTCAAATGGTCGCCATCGGAGGGGCGCGGACGCCTCGCCGGGGTGAAGAGGCGGTAATCAGTTCGATCCGGGATGCCAGCCACGGTGAGCGCCTGACGCCGCAGGAGACAGGACGAGCAGTAGCCGCATTGGTGCGGCGCTTGACGATGTCGGCGGTCGCAGGAGACGGTGAACGGCACCAACTCCGTCGCCCCCGCCGTTACCAGGGCGCGGCACATTTGGGCCTTCGTCGCGAAGAGGAAGGGATTCTCGTAGCGGAAGGGCCGCCCCAAGAGACCTGACATCAGCCTTCCGATCAGGAGCAGCGAGCGGGGATGGACCGAGCGGGCATGGGCAAGGCCGATGGACGCCGCCCGGAGCGGCAGATTGACGGCGCCCACCCCGTTCTCGTAGAGGTGGAGCACTGCTTGGCCCTCCATCACCGCGCAGACAGCCCCGAGCAGCAAGGAGACGCAGCCACGCGCCCGCGCCCGGCCGTTCGTCGGCAGCCCGTCCACGCCGGTCAGGCGGATAGGCAACTGGATCAGCTTGCGCTGGCCCGGCAACATCTGCTCGAGGCGGTCGACCAGGTCACGCTGCGTCCTGAAGATGGCGCCATTGGCGCCGGTGCCGAAGAGCGCCGGGTGCGCCATCGCGGTCGGGTTGGCGAGCGCACGCCCGATCTGCCCGGCCAGGGCATCCAGACCGCCGCTCCACAGGGCCACCTCGGTCGCCGGTGCCGACATGATGTGGGGCAGGGGGCGTTGCAGCTCGGCCCGGCGACCGACCGCCCGGCGCGGCAGGAAGTCGAAGCGCCAATGACGGCCGGTGTACCAAAAGAGGATCTCGCGGAGCAGTGCCTGCACCGCGGCGCTGCCGAGTACGTCGGGATGCCGCACCGGCAGGGCGACCTCGAGGCGAACGCGGCGCGGGGTGCGTTGGAGCGAGAGGCGGTCGGCGACGTAGACGGCGCCGGCCAGATCGACGATATCGGCCAGGATTGAGAGCATTGGGCGTCCGGTCGCCAATATGAGGTGATCGTCGTTCATGGCCAGCCGTAGGTCGCGCCGTTGTCGGGACCGGTGATCGGTGAACTGGACCAAGCCGCCCGTGGCGGTGATGGCATGGAAGATGAAGGTGTAATCGACGCTGTCCACGGCGCTGCCTACCTCCCCAGCGACGCCAGATCGGTGTCGAGCGTGATTGGCGCTACCGATCGCGGCCTCGACGGCAGACGCACGCCTCTAACACTGCCGCGCCGAACGACTCGGGCGGCGAGCGTCTCGATAGCCGACTCCAAATGGGTCCGCATCGCGGCCAGGCGCGTTGGGATCGGTGCTTCAGCCCGCTGGGGGCCAATTCCTCCACCAGGGATGCGCCCCGCGAAACGGAACTGGTAGATCTCCATGATGTAGGTAGCGACCAGCGCATGAATGGAAGACGGATCAGCTTCCCCCCGCCGAACCCTGGTGACATGTTGCTTGCTCGCCTGGAGCGCCAGGGTGAGGGCGACATCGGGCCCCTCGGCAAGGCGATCGAGCTCTTCGAGGCGGCTCGTCAGTTGCCGCCAATCGGTCTCCAGCCGGAGCAACGGCTCGCGGGGAATCTGGGCAAGCAACTCATGGATCCGCATGAGCAGGCGCAATGGCTCATCGCCATACTGCACTAGGTCGCGCCGCAGGCACCGAAGCGTGTCGTGGGCGAGGACTTCGTCAGAGAATTGGTTGTCGCGGATCTCTCGGAGGATGTCTTGGTAAGGACCGGGAACGCCAACCAGGACCACATCGCCATCAGGCATCGCCCAACTCCCCAATCTGTCCCAGCACGCGCTTCGCCGGTCTCATCAGCATCATACCGAGCTGTCCTGACATTGTCAAGTTTTACGGAAGCGCCATCCTGACATTTCCGGCTAGGCACGAACGGGCGGGTGTAC
Source organism: Chloroflexota bacterium (assembly GCA_020849725.1). The sequence continues at coordinate 124,970 of JADLAZ010000282.1, read as the reverse complement.
AGGTCAAGGAGCATCGCTCACCGTCCCGACGGCCCAGGCACCTCATGCAATAGAAGTGGCACACTAATGTGACGAATGCGACCCATCGAACCGATCGACCGGCGATGCCGAATCGCTGGTGTCCTGGTTGGGCTGCCCACGCAAGACTTTGACGCGCACCCGCCTCATCCCGACGGATTGCCTGCCTAACCGACACCCGCTATAACCTGGGGACAGTGAGCGAGGATACAGCCGCTTTGTCAGGACGGAGCGAGGTCATGCTCGAGGTGCTCAAGGAACTCGACGTTGAGGGCGACATGGTTGCCCTGGGCGCCTTCATCGCGGCCGTGGCGCACCCGTCGGCGGTGGGCTGGGCGCGCTACCTGGAGGGCGAGCGCCGCAATGGAGAGCGGCTACCGCTGAGCGACGAGCGCCGGCTGTGGTTTCGCCGCGATAGCATGGGCGATATCCCGCCCACCGACCTCTTCCTGGTGTGTGGCCCTGGTCACTGTCGGGTCACCAACATCGTGCCGCAGGAACTGGGATCCCTCACGCGCTCCCAATATAATGCGGTGCTCGACGATTTCGCCGCCCGGGTCGCCGGCCCGGCTGCGGCGGTGCTCGGGCTGTCGCTACGGATCTCCCCCGATCGGCAGCCACTCACCTTCTGGCTGAGCCCGGAGGCAGCCCGCCGCCTCACGACCTTCTCCCAGGCCGCTAACATGAGCACGGGATCAGGCCATCCGCTCGATTTTCGGCGCTGGGCGGCCTTCCTGATCCAAGTGCACCGGGAACGCTCCCGCCTCGACGCCCCCACCCTGCGCCGCTGGCTGGTCGAGATCGAGGGCTGGCCAGAGGACACGGCGAGTGGTCTGGTCGGTGAGTTCGAGTTCGCCCGCGATCTCCTGAGCGCCTACGACGACGAGCCATGATCACCGTCGACGAAGCCGTCGGGCGCATCGGTGCCGCTGCCGCGCCGGTCCTCTGCCTCGACACCTGCGCGCTGCTCGACGTGTTGCGCGACCCGCGGCGCGACGGGTTCGACGGCCGCCACGCCCGGGCCGCGCTGGAACTGCTGGCTCGGGCGGAGGCGAGCCCGCCCACACTGACTGGGGTACTGGCCGGCCAGGTCGTCCGCGAGCTCGACGAACACATAGACCGCGTGCGCGACGAGACGGCCGGGGCGCTCCGGCAGTTGGATGGCATGTTGGCGCGCGTGTTCGGCATCATGGCCGCCCACGGCCTGATCGCCGAGTCGGCCCGGCCCGACCTGTCAGCCCTGGCCTTCCCGGCCGTCGCCCGCGCCGCCGTCGACCGGATCGTGGCCGTCGCGCACGCGGTCCACGAGGTCGATGACTGCATCAGGCGGGCGTCAGCGCGGGTTGTCTCCGCCCGCGCGCCGGCAACGCCCACCAAGCAATCGTATAAGGACTGCTTGATCATCGAGACGTATCTGGAGGTCGTGCGTCGCCTGCGGGGCATCGGCTTCGCCGAGCCGGCCGTCTTCCTGACGACCAATGCGCGCGACTATACCGACAGCGTCCGCGGTCACCTCCACCCCGATCTGATATCCGACTTCCAGGCCGCAGGACTCGCCTTCGCGCCGAATCTGTCGGCGGCCGGGTTCGAGTTGCGGCGACGGGAGGCGATCGCGTCGCCCCCATGATAATGAGGACCAATGCGGATCGCGGTGCGGCGGCGTGGGCAGGCGGTCTGGGCGCACCCCCGGTCCGGGCGGCGCTAGACCGAGTCCGCTGGCACTTCCCAGGGCGCTGCGTAGCCGAACTGCGCCAGCCGCGCCCGTGCCCACCGCCGGTCCGTCTCGTCGAACAGCCCCGCGAACTCGGGTCGCAGCACCTGCGCCTCCACCCCCAGGTCGAGCCGCCCGGCCAGCGACAGGGCGGTGAAGCCCTCCCAGCCCAGGTCGCCGGCCAGCAGGCGCACGGCCATGCGCACCGCCCCGAGCGTGGCCATCATCTCGCGCAGGCGGGCCGTCGCGCGGTCGCCGGCCAGGCGCCGCCACGCCGGCTCCAGCCCGGCCAGCGCGTCGCGGAACGCCGCCTCCGCCGCCATCCCACCCCCTCGCTGCCCCACGTCCTCGGCCCGGCCCGGCCGCGTCGGTCCATTGTAGCGCAGCCGGCTCCCCCGCCCCGTGCCGGCGCGCGGGCGGGTGTCACGCAGGAAGGTCCCCTGACGCGGTGCCGCCGCTACGCTCCGCGCCGCTGGCCGCCGTTGAGCCCGACGGCTGCGTCATTGCCATGACGGAGCGCTCCTTCCTTCCACGGACTACCGGCGGACGCGGAACCGGAGGAGGGTGACGGCGCCCGACCGCCTGCTGCTGACCGGTTCCAGGTCTACCCTGGCCAGGCCCGGGGACGAGAAGCGGATGCCGTCGCCGAGCAGCACCGGCAGGACATACACCAGGACCTCGTCGACGAGCCCGCGCCGCAGGCACTGGCCGGCCACGTCGGCGCCGAGGACCTCCAGGTCCTTGCCGCCCGCGGCGCGGCGCGCCGTGGCGACCGCGTCCCCGATGTCGCCGGTGAGGATCGTGACCGCCGCGTCCGGCGGGTCCGGCGGCGCGTGGGTCAGGACGAACACCGGCCCGGCAAAGGGGTACGTTTCGCCGCTCGATGCTGCCCCCCGCTCCTTGCCGGCAGCCATGCGGTTGCCGACCTCGTAGGTCCGCCGGCCGACGAGCATGGCGCCGGTGGCCGCCGCGATCTCCGGGAAGGCGTCCGGCGCCATGAAGTCGAAGATCCAGTCCATCGCGTGGCCGGGACCGGCGATGAAGCCGTCAAGCGACATCGACCGGTTCACGACCACCTTGCCAGTTCCGGTGCTCGTATCGCTCACGCCTTTCCTCCGATCCTCTGCCACTCATGATGTACGGCCGACTGGGCGTCGCGCTTGTGGTAGAACAAGAGGGAGGCCAGGCCGCACGCCGCGGTGATCTCGCGCACCGTCGGCCCTACCCCGCGCGCGGTGATCGCCCGCCGGATGGCCTCCAGGATCGTCGCCTGTCGCCGGCTCAGCCCCGTCACGTCCGCCCCCGCCGCTTGAACGCCCATGTCTCGTACCCTCTCCACACAAGTGCGCGCCGACGCACCGCCCGATGCGGTGCCCGCCTGGCACGAGTGTACCAGAACATCAGTTCGAGCGACACGGCCGCGTCGTGATGGGCGCTCGCTCGCGCGGCCACCGACCGCCGGGTGTCCGTCAGCGCCGCCCGGTCGCCTCGTCCAGTCGCGTCAGGCGCGTCGCCAGCAGGCTGACGACCGGGCCATCCCGCTGGACGACCCCCTCGACCACCACCGCCGTGCTGCCCGTCAGCAGCGCCCGGTGTCGGGCGGCCACCGGCGGCCGCAGCGCCACGTCCAGCACCGACGTTTCGTCATCGATGCCCAGGAAGACCATGCCCCGGGCCGTGGGGGGAGATTGGGCGACCTCAATCACCCCTGCCACCCGCGCCCGCGCCCCGTCGGCCAGCCCGGCCAGCACCGCCAGCGGCCGCACCCCCAGCCGGTCCAGCCGCGCCCGCGCCAGCTCCAGCCGATGGCCGGCCGGCGAGAAGCCCAGCGCCGCCTCGTCGGCCAGCAGCTCTTCCGCCCGCGTCATCGGCCGTAGCGGCGGCGGCGCCTCCGCCAGGCCCAGCCCCGGCAACGTCGGCCGGTCGTCCGGCTCGCCCAGCGCCACCACCGCCCACAGCGCCCGACGCCGGTCCGGCTCCAAGGCGGCCAGCGCGCCGCAGCGGGCCAGGTTGGCCAGCGCCGCGCGCGACAGCCCGCTCCGCCGGCGCAGGTCGGCCAGGTCGCGGTAGGGGCCGTCGCGCCGGGCCGCTTCCAGGCGCTCCCGGTGCTCCGGCCCGACGCCGGCCACGCAGCGCAGCCCCACGCGCAGCGCCGGCGTCCCGTCCGGCCGGCATTCGACCGTGTAAATGTCAACCGGATCGTGGCTCTCCCGCGCTTCGCGTGAATCGGGACCAGACTCGTCAATGGCCGCGGGCCGGGATCAGGGGTGACGCTGGCTCCGTCGGGCGGTCAGCGCGAGCAGCGCGATCGAGACGACCACCAGCGCCCCGGCCAGCGCCGGCGGCGTCGGCGTGACGACGGCCGCAGCCAGCAGGAGGACGACCACGCCGTGGCGCCTCCACTCGGACCTGACGATCATCCCGCCCACGGCTCCGCTCTCCCTACGCGGCCTTGATGACGCGCCGGCGCAGCAACTCGAAGCCGCCGCGCCCCCGCATCTGGCGACGGACCGCCTTCAGCTGCAGTACGTGGGCCTCGGTCCGGCCATTGCTCCACTCGTGCCGGAGCGCCGCCTCGATGGCCACTCGGTCGCGCGCTATGCCGGCGGCCAGCTCGCGGAACTCCGCTACACCGCTCGCCGTCGCATCGGCCAGCCAGGTCGCGAACGCCGCCACGTCGCGCTCGCGGACGAGGCGACCGAACGCCAGCGTCAGCCGCTGGGCGATCGGGACGTCCGGGCAGTGCCGACAGAGGTGGTCCAGGACGGCTAGGTGCGCCGGTTCGACCTCGTCCACCGGAGCGACCAACAGCCAGCGCGCCTGGCGCGGCGAGAGCGCCCGCGCCGTCGGGCGCGCCGGCGGGCCGGGTTCGGCGGCGCCGGGGGCGGGCCGCCCGCCTCGGCCCGGCTCGGTGCGCCAGGCGGCCAGCCGCAGCCGCACCAGCGAGCGCGAGCCGGCGAAGCCCATCGCCCGGATCTCCTCCCAGAGGCGCCAGGCGTTGTGGCAGCCCGCCGCCCAGCGCTCGCGCAGATACGGCTCGTAGGGCGTGAGGATGGTGGTCGGCTGGGGCGCGCGCGGCGGGTAGAGCGCCCGCTCCAGGCAGACCTCGCCGGCGACGAACTTGGCGACCGTCGCCCGGCTGACGCCGAGTTGGCGCGCGACCGCGCGCTGGCTCAGCCCGCGGGCGTGCAGGGCGCGCACCTCGGTGTAGAGCGCCATCCGCCGCTCGCGCGCCGCCTGGACCGCCGCCTGCCGGGCGGTCGGCGGCCGCGGGGGCGGCGGGACGACCGGGGGCGCCGGCTCCGCGGCCCGGCGCGCGTCGTCGACCGCCTTGGCCGCCGCCGTGAGGCGCCGGTGATGCCGCTGGAGGACGCGCGCGAGCGCCTCGCCGACGTTCTTGACGACGTGGAAGCGGTCGGCGATCTGGACCGCGTCAGGCGCGCCGCGGCGGATGCCGTCGGCGTAGGCCCCCGCCCGGTCGCGCGTGACGAGCTCGACGCCGGGGTGCGCGGCGAGCCAGCGCGCCAGGCCGTCGGCGGTGCGATCGGGCAGCAGGTCGACGACGCGGCGGCGCTCGTGATCGATAAGGATCGTCCCATAGCGGTGGCCGCGCCGCCAGCACCAGTCGTCCACGCCCAGCACCCGCGGCGTGGGCGCGGCCGGCAACGGGGCCGCCGTGATGGCGCGCAGCAGCGTGTCGGCGCTGATCGGCACGCCGACCTCGGCGGCCAGCCGGGCGCCGCCTTCGCCGCCGAGGGCCAAGCCGATGGCGACGTGGAGGGCGCCGAGGCGGCGGCTGCGCCGGGCGCGCGGGGCGGCCAGGCCGTCCAGGCGCTCGGCGAAGGTGCGGCGCGGGCAGCCGGCTCGGCCGCAGCGGAAACGCCGGACGCGCACGCGCAGGACGACCGCCAGGCCATGGCAGGGTAAGTCGGTCAGCGTCCGGGTGTAGGCCGCGTGGACGCGGCCCGTCACCACCCCGCAGGCCGGGCAGGCGGCGGTCTGGCGGGTGCCGGCCAGGCGGACGATGACGCGCTCGGCGTCGGCGCTGACGCCCTCGACGACCAAGCCGCTGTCGGGCGGCAGCACGGCGGTGACGAACATGGCCGGCCCCTCCTGACGAGACCGCAGCTAAGGGGTCGATCTTACCCTGGCCTTGGCCGTCACGCGAAGCGCGGGAGAGCCCGTTCCAGGTCGTCCTTGTCCCAGATGCTGACGGTACGGCCGTCCATCGTCGCCCGCTCGACCGGCACGCTCTCGATCAGCGGTCGGGCCGTCAGCAGCATCCCCCCGACATGGATGCCCAGGTGGCGGGGCAGGCCGTCGACCCGGCGGCACAGGCGCGCTACCTGCGCCGCTGGGTCGTCGCCGGCGGCTAGGGGGGCATCGGCCGCGGCGGCGGCGCCGGCAGCGCCCCCACCGCCCGCCGCGCCGCCCGCCCCCGCCGCCGGCGTGGCCTCCACCTCCCCGGCCAGGCCGAGGGCGCGGCGCACGTCGCGGGCGGCCGAGCGGGCGCGCCAGCAGATGTACTCGCATACCATCGCCGCCTTGTCCCGCCCGTAGCGGTCGTAGAGATAGGCGATCACCTCCTCCCGCCGGTCGCGCTCGACATCCAGATCCACGTCCGGGGCCTCGGTCCTCTGGGGCGACAGGAACCGCTCGAAGAGCAGGTCGAACTGGAGGGGGTCGACGCTCGTCACGCCGAGCACGTAGGCCACGACGCTGTTGGCGGCCGACCCGCGCCCCTGGACGCGGATGCCCCGCTCCCTGGCGAAGCGCACGATGTCCCAGATCACCAGGAAGTAGCCCGACCAGCCGAGCTGCTCGATGATCGCCAGCTCGTGGGTGAGCCGGCGGTCGGCGGCCGGCGTCATCGGCCGGTAGCGCTCCTCGGCGCCGCGCAACGCCAGCACCCGCAGGTAGGAGTAGGCCGTTTCGCCCGCCGGCAGCGGGTAGCTCGGCAGCCGCTCGCCGGCCGCGTCGAGCCGGTAGGCGCAGGCCGCGGCGACCCGCCCGGCGTTGGGGATGGCCGCCGGGCACCAGGCGAACAGGGCCTCCATCTCGCCGGCGGCCTTGAGGTACGCCTCGCGGTTGAGCGCCAGGCGCCCGTCGGCCTGCTGGACGGTCGTGCGGTGGCGGATGGCCGCCAGCACATCGTGCAGCGGCCCGTCCTCGGGCGCGGCGAAGGCGGCCATATTGGCGGCGACGACACCGATCCCGGTCTCCTGGGTCAGGGCGGCCAGCGCCCGGTTGCGCAGCCGGTCGGCGCTAGTGAGGTGGTCCACCAGCTCCAGCTAGAGGGAGGCCGGCCCCGAGGCGGGCGCGGCCGGGAAGAGCGCTCGCAGGTGGTCGAGCGCCTGGCGGGCGCCGGCCGGGTCGCCGGCCAGCAGCCGCTCGGCGACGGCGCTGCCGGGGCCGACCAGCGCCGTCAGACCGGCGGCATTGGCCGCCAGCGTGGCGAGGTCCAGGCGCGGCGCCTCCTTCTTGCCGGACAAGTTGGCCGTCGTGATGAGCCGGCAGAGCGAGCGCCAGCCGGCCGCATCGCGGGCGAGCAGGACGAGCCGCCCGCCCGGCTCGACGGTCACGGTCGCGCCGACGATCGCCTCAATGCCCGCCGCGCGGGCGGCGGCCGCGAAGCGCGGCGCACCGTACGGCCCGTTCCGGTCGGTCAGGGCGAGCGCCTCGAAGCCGAGCTCGGCCGCCCGCTCGACCAACGCCTCCGGCGACGAGGCGCCTGTGCGGAATGAGAAGGCGGACGCGACATCCAGATGGACGAACGGGCGCTCGGTCGCCACGGCGCGCTCCCCGGCTCAATCGATCTCACCGGCCACCAGCCAGTCGCCGCCGTGGTCGGCCGCCAGCAGCAGCAGGCCGCCGTCGGCGTCGGCGGCCAGCCAGTAGTCGCGCGCGACCGGCCTCGCGGCGGCGGCCCACCAGCCCGTCTCGACGCGGTAGGGGCCGTCGCTGGCGTTGAGCCGCCGCCAGCCGGTCCCTTCGCGCAGCGCCACCGGCCGGCCATCCGCCACCCGGACGACGGCCGGCCGCGCCGGCGTCGCCCAGCGCAGCCCCGGGGGCACGGCCAGCAGCCGGGGCGTCTCGGCCGGGTCGGGCGGCTCCCCGTTGGGCGCGTCGTCCCACGGGCGTTCCGCCAGGGCGTCCTCCGGCAAGCGCGCCGGGCGCGGCTCCAGCCGCAGCGCGCCGGCGGGGCCGAGCAGCGCCCACAGCCGGGCGACCGCCGCCAGTTGGTCCGGCCGGCGGGCCGCGCGCCCCGCCTCCGTCAGCAGGAGCTGCCGCCCGAGCGGCCAGCCGACGCCCGCCCGCGTCACCGTCAGCGCCGCCACCGGCGCCGGCAGCGTCGCGCCGTCGAGCGCGGCGCGCAGCCCCTCGATCGCGGCCCGGTCGGCACCGTCGACGGCCGGCAGCGGCACGGTCAGCCGCAGCGGCTCCGCGCCGCCGGCGTGCAGCGTCGCGACCAGCCGGTCGGCCGTCAGCCCCTCGGCCTCCAGGTCGTCCCACAGCGGCCGGGCGGCGCGGCGGAGCGCGTCCAGCAGCCGGAGGAGCGAGTCCTCCGGCGGGTCGAGGTCGATGGTCCGCGCGCGCTCGGCCGGGCCGGCGTGGGGGCGTAGCGGGCGGGCGTCCGCGCCGTTGGCGAGCCGGTGGGCTCGCAGGAGGACCGGGTCGGCGCGCAGCAGGCGGGCGGTCGGCGGCACCCGCGCCAGGCTGCCGACGTCCGCCAGGCCGAGGTCGCGCAGGCGGGCCGCCAGGCGCGCCCCGACGCCGGGCAGGATCATCGTCGCGAAGGGCGCCAGGAAGGCGGCGCCCGCGCCGGGCGGTACGCGGAACGGCCGCCCGGCGTCGGCGCGGTGATAGGCGGCGACGGCGGCGACGAACGGCCCGTCGGCGATGCCGACCCGCGCCGCCAGGCCCAGCTCCGCGCGCAGCGTCTCCAGCAGCCGGCGCGCCAGGGCGACCTCGCCGTCCGGCTGGGCGCCCAGGCCGCCCCAGTCGGCGAAGGCGACGCCCGCGCGCGCCGCCGCGACGAGGGGGCTGAAGCGGTCGAGCACGGCCAGCAGCGCGCCGCCGGCCGCCGCGATGGCCGCCTCGTCGGCCGGCAGCAGCGCCAGCGCCGGGCAGCGCGACCGGGCCTGGATGGCGGTCAACCCGACGACCACGCCCGCTGCCGCCGCCGCGGCGCCACCCGCGACCACGCGCCCGTCGCGCACGACGGCGGCCGGGCGGCGCGCCAGCGCCGGGCGAGCGCGGGCCATGACCTGGTAGGCGACGTCCGGCACCAGCACGCAGGCGACCCGCGCCGGCGGCCGGTCAGCCCGCGCCATCGCCGACCCTCCGGGCCACCCGGCCGGCATCGGCGCCGAAGCGGACCGCCTCCAGCCCCGGCAGCGGCGGCAGCGGGCGGGCGTAGGCGAGCGCGACGCGAGCCTCGTCCCCGGCGCGCCCGCCCCGCTGCCGGGCGACCGTCACCGCCAATTCACAGCCGCGCAGCGCCAGGCCGTCCTGCCGCCAGGCGGCGCGGCGGGTCAGCAGTACCGCGTCGGCGGCGGCGGCCAACCAGGGGCGCGGCTCGGTCAGGAGCATGGTCGCGGTCGCCCCCAGCCGGGCGAGCTGCGCCAGCCGGCGGACGACGTGCTCGTCGGCGTCGGGCAGGTCGACGACGAGCAGGTCGACAGCGCCGGTCTCCAGCAGGATGCGGATGGCTCGCCGCAGCGACCGGCCGGGGGCGGGTCGGGCGACGATCACCTCGGCCAGGTCGGCGCCGGCCCCCAGCAGCGCCAGGCCGGCCAGGCGGCCGGGCGGGTCGAGCCAGGCGGCCGTCCCCACCCGCGTCGCCGCGGCCACGGCGCGGTGGGCCAGGCCGGTGCCGCCGGGGCCGGCGAGGGCGGTCAGGCGGCCGCGCGCCAGGCCGCCGCCGAGGAGGAGCGCGTCGAGGGCGGGCAGGCCGGTGGCGACGGCGCGCGGCGGCCGGGCCTCGGCCGCCGCGCCGTGGAGGCGCCGCAGCAGCCAGCGCACCTCGCCCAGCGGGTCGTCGGCACGTCCCCCGCTCACGGCCCTCCACGCCGGGTCCGTCCCGGCCGGCCCCGACGGCATCATGGCAACTCGCCTCCCGCCCGCCCGCGCGGGCATTCGAGGCAATCTTAGAACATATGCTCTAATTCGTCAACTCCGCCCCCTGCCACGCGGGTGGCGTCACGCTCTCCGTGCGGTTGGAACCCGTGCCAAACTGGGGGCAGGCGGTGACCTACGGGCAACGTATGCGGCCCTGAGCTAAGGACCATGTCACCAGCCGCAAGGCCGCCCGTCGCTACGTCAGTGAGGGCTCGCTCTTCCGCGACAACCCGGCTGGTCACATCGGGCTGTGAACCGGGCGGGGACTGGGCTACAGGATGTGTCTGAGTATTACCAAGATGTTGCTCACGGCGGCGGCCGTGGCCGGGGCCGGCGAGCGCGCCACCATGAAGCAGACTGGCCATACGGCGCGCGCGATAGTCGACCGCTACGTCCGAGAGGCCAGCCTCTTCCGCGACAACGCCGCAGCCCGCGCTCTCCCGCGAGTCCAAGGGGGCCTGGTCGCTCGCTGCCGGTCCGCACGCTTCCCTTCCGCCGCACCGATGCCGTCACCGACGCCGGGCGCCTCCCCAGGCGGGTGGTGCGACCTCGACAGCCGCCTCCCGGGCCGGTGGTTCGGCGTTCACGGGGGTGCGCTTCCGCGGCACCGGGTAGGACTGCCAGGTCGGACGCAGACGGGGCATGATTGGGTGGGAACGGCGGGCGGGACAGAGACGAGGTGGAGCCGGCCATGGGGGAGGTCGATTGTTCGGCTTGTGGGTGCCCTAACCGAGCAGCCCCGCCTCATCCAGGGCGAGGACGAGGGCCGCCACGTCGACTGTCGAGAGGGCCACGGCGATGATGTTGTGGTAAAGCCTCTCAACGCGCTCCGGGTGCATCGCGGGATCTATGTAGGGCACGGCCTGGCCGGAGGCGAGGCCAGCGGCGAGGGCGCTCGGATCCTCAATCACCACAAAGCGGTGCTTGATCTTATTGGCCGCTAGGACGAATGGGTTTCGCTTTTCCTTCGCGCCGTCCTTCGCTTCGTCGGGGCCGCCGAGGAGGATATGAACATGTGGCCCTTCCGACGACGGAAGCCATCCGCCCTGCAGGGTATCGATGGGCGCGTCCGCCGTCGTGCGATACATCTCCGCCACCGCCCGCAAGCGTTCTGGGTAGGCGGCGAACATGCCCAAGGCCGCGCCGGCCCTTTCCGAATCCAGCGCCTCCTGCAAGCGGGTCGCGTCTGGCAGGCGGAGCAACTGCGCCAGGTCTTCATCCGGGTGCGCCAGAATGTGATCGAAGAACTCGGCCGCCTCCCCAACCGAGCTATCCACGTATCTCCGGGAGATGCCCTTGGTCTTCCGGTGCCGAATCGCGGAGCAGAGCGCTCCGAAATCCTCCACCGCGCCCGCAAACTCGGCCATGAGCTTGGCGACCACGATCTTCTGAACCCTGGTGGCATCGCCTAGTTCCGCCACCATCGCTCGCGCCCTTTCGGCGTCGACCCGCTCGACCTCGCCGCGCAGCACGGCTGCCGTCTCGTCGGCCCTCGCTCCGGCGTTGAAGAGGCCGATGGCCGCCACGATGTGATTCATGTAACCAAACTGCATGTAGTCGTGGAGAAATGCCCTATCCAGCTCATCCAAGGGATGCCCCTCCGCCCCGCGGCTCTTTCGAGCCTAACCGTCGTTCCCGCTGAGTGTAGCATCAGGTCGCGCCAACCAACGAGGCGTGCGCCACGCCTCTCGGGCTGGCTCGACTGCCGTTCCCGTCGTGGCAGCTCAGGGCCGACCGGATGAGCGAATGCACCCTGCTCGTCGACATCGCCAGTCCTGCGCTCTAGGGTTTTCCTGGACACCGAATTGGGGCACGATGGCCCCGAGGAGGTGACGGATGAGCAGACCAACGGCCGGGCCGCCGCGGGGCAGCGACGGCCCGACTCCCCCGGACGTCGGGCCGGAGCGGGGCCGGTTCACCGCCCGGCGCAAGCAGGAGGTCGTGCTGCGGCTGCTCCGCGGTGAGCCGATCGAGACCGTCTCGCGCGAGATCGGCGTGACCGCCGCCACGCTGAGCGGCTGGCGCGACCAGTTCCTGCAGGCCGGGACGGCGGCGCTCAAGAGCCGCCAACTCGACCCGAAGGATGAGGACCTCGGTCGCTTGCAGGCCAAGATCGGCGAGTTGACCATGGCCAACGAACTCTTGCAGGAGAAGATCGCCCGGCTGGAGGGCGACCGCCCTTTACCGCGCCGGAGGTCGAGGCGATGAGCCGGGCCAACTCGCCCTCCACCCAGCGTCGGTACGGCCTGGCCCGCGTCTGCCGCGTCTGGCGGGTCGCCCGCTCGACGGTGTATTGGCGGCGGGCCCAGGCCGCCATCCCGCCGGAGCAGCGGCCCGCTCCCCTGCGGCGCGGCCCGCGGACGGGGCTGACCGATGCGGAGCTGACGACGCGCATCCGCTCCCTCCTGACCACGGCCGGCTTCCACGGCGAAGGCCACCGCAAGGTCTGGGCGCGGCTGCGCTTGCAGGGCGTGCGCGCCTCCAAAGGCCGGGTCCTGCGCCTGATGCGCCTGGCGAACCTGCTGGCGCCGCAGCGCGTCGGGCATCCCCATGGTCCGCGCGCCCACGATGGCGCGATCATCACCGATCGGCCCGACGTCATGTGGGGCACGGACCTGACGATGACCTGGACCACCAAGGAGGGGCCGGCCTGCATCTTCCTGGCCGTCGACCACTGCACCGCCGAGTGCGTCGGCCTGCACGCCGCCAAGCGCGGGACCCGCTTCGAGGCGCTGGAGCCCATCCGTCAGGCCGTGCAGGCCGGCTTCGGCCGGTACGGCGCCAAGATCGCCGCCGGGGTGGCCGTCCGCCACGACCACGGCAGCGTCTATCTCTCCGCCACCTTTCAGAATGAACTGGCCTACCTGGGCATCACCAGTTCGCCCGCCTTCGTCCGGGAACCCGAGGGCAATGGCTGTGCCGAGCGGTTCGTCCGAGTCCTGAAAGAGAACCTGTTGTGGGTCGAGTCGTTCGCCACCATCGTCGAGTTGCAGCAGGCCTTGGGCGCGTTCAAGCGGCGCTACAACGAGGAGTGGCTGATCGAACGCCATGGCTTCCAGACCCCGGCCCAGGCGCGGGCTCGCCTTGCCACGCCGCAGGAGCCGGCGGCATGATTACCCGATCGACGGTGTCCAAGAAATCCGGGGCGGTACACACACTTCGACTTCGCGGTCTCACCTACTCCAATCCGGTTCCTCACGGGGCGGCAACTTCGTCCGTACAAGGCGATGACCTGCGAAGCGCATGCCCTTGCTCACAACGACCTGCTCCCACCGCTCTTTAGTGCCGATCGACGCAGTGTCCGTCAGCAGGCCGAGCTTCTCCTCCTGTGCTGTGAGCCGGGCAAACGTATCCCGTCCTGGGTAGTCGTCCGCGACGAACGCGTCCTTGCGGTGTAAGATCGGAGGATTCTCGGCCTTGGTGAAGTCGCGATACTTCACGTGAAGGCGCCTCAGGTCGGCTCGTACTGAGGCTTCGAGGGCTGGATGTGGGTCGCGATCGAAGCCTGGGTAGACATGGTATCCCACCTTCGGCTCGATGCGATTCAGCTTGATGATGTTCGCTCTGTCGACTGTGCCGGTGAGAGCCCGAGCACAACCCTCGTATACGCGCAAGAGCGGGCTCAGCCGTGGCAGCGCGGCGACATGCACATACAGCGCCTCCGGCGTGAGCTTGCCTACCGTGGACTCGCGGCAAGCCTTGTCGATCGCTGACTGATCGCCAGCACTGAAGAGCAGGGCATCCGCGGCGGCGCACGCTTCTTTGTACGATCCGAAGAAGGTCTTCACGTCGACCTGGATGTCCAGTGGCAGGCCGGTGAACCTCGGTCGGCCGCCGAAGGCGGCTAGCGCCAGGTACACGGTGAGATCCTCGGTTGCGGCTAGCTGTGCCGCGCGCCACGAAACGTCGCCGGTGACCCGTCGCACAACGGCGAGCGCCGCTCGCACACTCCCGAACTGCTCCCGCGCGGCTGCCGCCGCAGGCAACTCGCAGGGGTCCGGCGCCCACCCTCGCGCCTCGATGAACGCCACGACCGGATCGAGTATTGCCCGGTGCGCCTCGTACAGCATTTCGCTGACGCGCGACCGAGGCACGGCAGGTTCTCGGGGTCTAGGGAGGGGTCGTCCTCGCACCCGGGCGGCAAGGAACGCTTGGGCGCGCACTTCATCACGGAAGACGTAGAAGACGCCGGGGGCAGCGGCGATGCTGCGCACCCCCAACACGCCATCGATCCAGGCCCGCAGCTCCTCTTGGGCGTAGAACCGCTGAAATGTCCCCTTCGCCGTCAGGATGCCGTCCCCGTAGGGACGTCCAGGCACACTCCGCGCTTCCCAATCAGGACGTGCGGCCACCACGAGCACGCTACGTGCCAGCGCCCAAGCGCGCCGGAGCACTTGTACCCGCTCGATAGGGTCTTCGATTACGTTTATGACGAAGCCGAGGTTGACGATATCGGAGGGCCGAATCTTACCCTCCGGATGGTAGGCTGGATCCCAGCCAGCTACGTCATAGCCGAGCACTGCTAGGCGATGGAGGTCACCGCCGCGCCCGCACCCATAGTCGAAGAAGGTCGTCTCCGGCGTGAGCAGGCCTTCGTCGAGCACCAGCGCAACGGGCCGTGACAGGCCGGTGCGTTCGATGGCTGTGCAGTGGCGGTCGACAGCAACGGCCACTCCCGCGATCTCCTTGGGCAAACATGCCCGATTCTAGCCCTCCTCGGCTCCCTGTGCTACCACGCAGCGTTCGCGCAAGAACTCGCTGGCCACCATGATTGGCTCGGTACTCTGGGTCATCGCCACTAGCAGGAGCGACAATCCGGTCGCGGCGAACTCGTTGGCCATCTGCACAATCGCGCCAGGATCGTCGAGGATCTTGGCATCCCCCGTCTGTCCTACTGCCAACAACTGGAGGTGGATGATCCTCCAGGGATCGGAGGAGAGCACTGTCCCGTCATTGAATCGATGCCACTCGTTTGGTGGCAGTTCGGTTCGACGGCCTTCGCGCACGCCGACGCACAAGCCGGCCCACCACAGATCCACATAGCGTCGGAATGGGGCCTTATCAGGATCAGCTTGCGCCTGCTGGGTGGTCGTGAACTTCTCCACCAGTGGCCAATCGCGCTCGGGAATCCGTAGGGAGGCATTGAGGAAGGGGTTGACGACATCGTTCACGGGCATGGCTTCTCCTATTCCCTGGGCACGAGACCGTAGGTAGCATCATCTAGGCGCGAGCAGACCTCGCAGTACTGCCGATGGTTGCACTCACACCGAACGATGCGAGGATGAGTGTCCTCCTGGCGACAAGTCAGATCCCCGGCTGCCGTGTTGGTCAGGGTGAAGACCACGCCCGCGCGCTGATCCAATAGGTTCTCGACCTGCGCGATCTCCGACCGGGTGAGGAACAGGACCACTTGGCGATCCGGCTCTGACGCCGCGGCCGGCGCGGAGATGAGGTCGAGGACGCTCCGCTTCACGTAACCCGACATCATTCCCAAGGGGGTGTCGATGACGCGCGGGGCGACAGTGTCGCTCACCTCGGTGAGGGCCCAGATGAAGGCGAAGGTCAGCGCCCGCTGTGACGCCCCGTTCAGTTCGTGGTCCGGGTTCAGCGTCCGATTTCCCGCGTGTACTAGGATGTCGAAGTCGGGCGTGATCGAAGCTCCCGTGATCACACGCATCTGGTCGGGGAGATCGACGTCCGCCGCGATCATCCGCCGGAACAACTCGTCCATGCGGCGGCTCACGCGATCCAAGTAGACTCCCTGCAGTTCCTCCATCACCCCGTCGAGCACTGACAGTACATCTTGGGTCGCGGTCAGCTGGGCATTCACGCGGCGGAGCTTGTTATCCTGTTTTCGGGCCTTGTCGTAACGCTCACGGACCTCGGTCAGCGACTGCTGCGTCACTGCGATGTCCAGTTCCACTTGCCGCAGCTGCTCCCGCTTCTCAGTGAGAGCGCTCTCGATCGCCTTGCGGTGCTGGCGCTTCTCCTCAATATCCGCCCTGTCGATTGCCTCGATCTGCTTTCGAATGGAATCCTCTTCGGCACTCCATTCCCGCAGCGTCTTGTCCCATTGAGTGCGGTTGGTGATCAAGAGCTCCAATTGGTGATCCCAAGAGTAGTGGCCGGCGTCGCGCTCGGCGACGCCGGCCTCCGCTTGGTGGTAAAGCCGCGTCAGTTGCTGCTGGAACGCATCCGATGCCCGTTGGCGAGCAATCTCGCCTTCGACTGCCTCGCGGGCTGGAGTCCCGGGCGCCAGCGACGCACCGCAGATGCAACGCTCCAGCACCAGCCGGTCTCTCAGCACCGGTATAGCCGTCTTGGGTATGACTCCTGCATCATGCAGTTGGTTCAGGACCCTCACGCCGGCCCGAAGCCCCGGGTCCATGAGCGACCAGGAGAGTGCCTCGGCGTTGAATAGCCCCTGGTGTTGGCGGCTGAGTTCAGTGCGCATTTGGTGGGCACGGTTGAGCCGCTCCTTGATGCTCGCGAGCTGCCGAGCGAGTTCCTCGTGGTTGCCCCGCTGCAGAGCCTCCTGGAGGGCGCGGTCGGCGCGCTCGTGCCGGGCCGCCAGGTCCGCCACGGCGTCGCTGATCTCTTTCTTCTGGGCCTCTAGTCCCTCCAAGCGATTCCCGAGTTCGTTGACTTTGCTGGCGAGCTGGGCGACATTCCCGCCGACAACAGAGCCAGTCTCTCTGCGCTTACCGGCTTGGACCCTCTTAACGTGCTGGATCGCATCTTCGATGACGCTGATTTCAAGCAGCGCCTTAATCGTATCACGGACTTGGTTTCGCTTGTCCGTGCGCGTTAGCTGCGGCGAGATGAAGTTCATTGCCGCGTCGCCGTTCGTGAAGAACACGTGCCGCAAGTCGGCGCTGAGAATTTGCTCTAATAATTGTCCGGGCGTAGGGATGGTTTCGGCACCGCGGTCGGTCAACTCTAGCAGCGAGATCTGCTCTCTGGGGCGCTGCGGTCTCCCGCCCTCGACCAATTCGGTGACTACCCGCTTCAGGAGGTACTCCCTCGTTCGTACCTGCTGCTGGCCAGCGACCACGGTAAAGGCGGTGTGGCTGAACGCGAGTTCGGCCGAGATCTCGCACGGCACTCCTGCTGGCCAATGGGAGGAGGAAAGTGGGACGGCGCGGTCTTCCAATGCCTGCTCGCCGTACAGGCCCCACTGCAGGGCCGTGAGGAGCGAGGTCTTCCCACTGGCATTCTCGGCCCGGATGACGGTGAGGGACCGGGCGCGATCGACGGAGAAGTCGACCTCGACATCCTCTAGCAGTTTGAAATTGTAGATGCGGGCTCGCTTCAACAGCATGGAATAGAGTACTCCTACGCCTTCCTCTCAGAGCTCCCCCAGAGCTGGTCTCCCAACACCTCGATGTGATCCTGCACTTTTTGCTGGATGTTCGTCGGGGAAATGCGGTGCTCGCGCTCTCGCGAAAGGATCTCGACGACAGTGGTGAGCAGTTCCTCTTGGTAATCATCGAAGCGCGGCTCAACGTCGCCGCACCGTCGCTTGATCGCATCGACCACGAGCCTTGCTGAAGCCACGCCGTCATCCTCCTTCGATCTGGTAGTAGTTGTACTTTCCTACGGCTCGTCCAGGCTATCGATTACGGCGAAGGGGTCACCCTCTCCGCCCGCATTGTCGGCCGCCTCGGCGAACGCCCGGGCGCGCATTCGCTCGGTCCTCAGGATCGACTTCCCCGCGGGCGTGGTCGGGTCCGGTGGCACGACGATGAAGTCGTGCAGTCGAGCAATCGATTTCCCGATCGACGGGCACTGTCGCAGGATGCGGCCACGACGCTGGACCCATTGGCGCCTCACGGTGCTGCTGGCGAGCAAATAGGCGGTGGTCACCTGTGGGATATTGACGCCCTCGTCCAGCACTCGCTTGCATGTGAGCACTTGGATGCCGCCGGCGGCGAACCGGTCAAGGATCGCCTCCGTCTTGGCCTTGCTGGCGGTCTCGGCGGCCGTGAGCTGGTGGAACAGCACATCCAGTTCCTCGCGCAACAGGCGGTTGACGATAGTCAACTGCGCCGGGTTCTTGTCGGAGGCGTATATAAGTGTGAGGCGGAGCCGCCGAGGATCGGCGGCAACTAGGAGGCGCCGCAATTCCGCGATCTTGGACGCCGCGTTCTCGATAACCGCCCTGCGCTTCACTAGCAGGCGTCTGATTCGGTCGTCAGATGCATCCTCCTCGTCGCCCCGGAAGCCGGCCTTCCGGAGCTCGTCGGTGAAACGGACGTATTCGTCGGCTTCATCCTCTGCGAGTTCCACCGGATGGAGGTGGTAGGTGTAGGGCACGAGGCAGCCGGCTCGGATGGCTTGGCGAAGATCGAATTCATACACGGGGCCATCGCCGCCAAAGAAGGCGAAGAGCTCGGCAGTCCCAGCGCTGTCATACTGGCGCTCTGGCGTGGCGGAGAGGCCGAGCCGTAGGTCGAACCGTTGAGGCGGATCCTTCACGAAACCGGCGGCGCCGAGGTTGTGGACTTCGTCGCCGATGAGCATGGTCCGGATGGAAGCGGGGATGGCATCTAGAATGCGGCGGAAGCGATGGTCGACCAGGAAGTCGGTCGTGACCACGGCGACGTGCACATCGGCGAATCCATACCGGAGTTCACGCACCCCTTGAGACAAGCGCCGCGCTCGGTCGTCGCCGGATAACTCTGTCAGTTCAAGTGGCTCCACCCCGAATGCCCGCACCTCGTCCTGCCACTGCTGAACGAGCGGCCTGTACGGCGCCGAGATGATGACCAGCAACGGCGCATGCGTCTCCAGCACACGGGTGGCGCAGATGAGGGCGGCTATTGTCTTGCCGGCACCTGTCGCCATCGCCAGGATCCCCCGCCTCCCAGCCGCCTCCCACGCGTGAACGGCTGCACCCTGATGGGCGAACGGACCGCGCTCCCATTCAAGGTAGGACGGGATAACTAGCCGTGGCGGCTTCGCCCGTTGCTTGGAGACAGCGTCGCCCGTGTCCGAGGAGGGGTGGGCAGCCCGCCAAGCAGCGAGGAACTCGTCGAGTGTGGGCGCGGGCCGGGTCTCGCCGTCACGCAGGAGGTCAAGGCGGACAGCTTCCGGTAGATCAACCACGATAGTGTCCTTGTCTTGGCGGCTCCACACGCGGTCGAACAGATCCTCGAACTCCGCCACGCTCTGCAACGCGTCGATCGAACGCCAAGGGCGCTCGAGACGAACGGTCTCGAAGTTGTAGAGAAGGCCGGATGTCGTTGCGTTGCTCGAACCGTGCAGAGCAACCGTGTCTTCGCTGTCGG
The DNA here is from genome assembly GCA_020849725.1 of Chloroflexota bacterium. Next base: position 105,830 of record JADLAZ010000282.1, on the reverse strand, counting down.
CGAACAGCCAAACCTTGGGGTGAAACATGCCCTGGGTTCTCATCACTACGAGGCGCAACTCTAGTCGCCCGCGCGCGAGCAGATAGGCGAGGCAATCGTAGTGATGGCGAACGAGCACCTCCTCGCTCACCCGCGCTTCGGCGAAGATCTCCCGTGCCACCCTTTCGATGATCTCCTGAGGGTTGGCGACCGCGTCGCGGATCGCCTGCTGATCTGACTCCGAAATCACGGGACTGGCGAGCAACTGCATCTGCCCAACGGGGCGGCTGATAAAAGCCACAAGCCCGGGTGCGAGGGCGCGAAAGGACCGCGAGTCGAAGTAGCCGACCATGCAGCGGACCGAGGTCGATGCCGTCAGAGCAGGCACCATGACCTCTCGAACCAGATCCTGCCGCGGCACCTGGTACACTGGCCTGGCCTCTTCGAGCTCACGTAAACTAGCCATGGATCCTCAAAGGTGGCACACCTGGCACGGAGAGGTGTCATCATCATCGTCGAGTGCATCGGAAAGCACTTCAATTAGAGGAAGGTTCTTGCGGCGCTTGTTGGCGGCCTCGACAGCCGCTCGATGCTTGGCGAGGATCTCGTCGCGCCGTTCGACAAGTTCACGGAGACTTTCGCCCTGGGACCATCTGTAGGCACGGCCTTGCATCGCAGTAGCTTCCCAGGACACTTTGTCCTCATAGGCAACGGCCTTCTCGAACAAGTCCGGGTGGCGTTCCGCGAGGCCAACCCACTCCGCCTTGCGCTGAAAAAAGCAGAAGTAGCAGCCCGATCGAGTGCGCCACTCGTAGTACGTCGGAAGTCCTACGCCCGCATCCGCCAAGATCTTCATCACCCCATCCTTGTCGATCCCGTCCTCCTTGAGGGGGTAGCGAGTGGTGATGTTTGGCTTGGTGGAGATGTATCCCTGGCGCTGCGGCTCATCCGCGCGGATGGCGACGTAGCTCACGGCCAGGTCGTTCCCGATCCATGCTTCCAACGGTTCGATCTTCATGCGCCGCGTGCACCAACGCATCTGCGGTGAAGGAAGCGTGCCGCGATATAGCGCCAGCCAATGGTCGAAGTCCCGTCCCGAGTTGAGCCTGGCGATGCGCTTACCGAGGTACGCCTCAAGGCGCTCGAGGTACTCGTAGGTTTCGGGCAGCTCACTGCCCGTGTCGCAGAAGAAGTACTCCATCTCCGGCACGCGGTCTCGCATGTAGACGGCTAGCGCCGCGCTGTCCTTGCCACCGGAGAGCCCCAAGACATGGCGGATGCGATCATCAGGCATTGGCTTGGCGCTTCCTCCCTTCTGTGTACTCCTGCGCCGACGAGGTCGGCACGTCTTGCTCCTCAGGGAGCAGCACCCGCTTGGCGAGCATCGCCAGTAGCATCTCGGCCCCGCGGTCGCCTAAACCGTGAGCCGCTCGGGCAAGCGTGTCTGTTAGCAGCGCCGCGACCGTCTCGCGATCTGACTCGTCAACCCAGACCACCCGGGCGGCGTCGGTTCCATCCGGAAGCGTCAGGGTCACCCTGGCAGCGTCGAACCCATCCTCTGGGATAGAGGCCTGGCTGAAGTGGAGGCTCTCGACGCGCCTGAACGCCTCCCCAAGCTGGCGGCACCTCTGGTCGAAGCGAGCCTTGTCGTCATCCACCCACGAGGTGGGCGGCTTGCTCGCCACCAGCATCCCCACGTACGTCAGCCACTCATCCCGGTCCAGCGCCTCGTCACTCAGTGCCAAGGCAAAGGAGCGAAGTTGCGGCTCGAGGATTTGTCCCGCCAGTCGCGCTGCTCGCACGCGCAGATCCTCGCGCACTACTTCGAGGCGGGCTCCCAGGGCATTCGCAAGGGAGCGCTCGATGTGGTTGAGTAGCGAGGGATTGAGGCCCTCGATCTCAGCCATCACGGCCGCAAGGGCCGTGGCGTAGTCGGTCGCCGCTTCCTCCGACAACGCCGCGCGCGGTGTGAAAGGGGCCATCCCGAGGGCGGATGGGAGCGCCGAGAACAGCAGCTCGTCTGGCTCGCGCGCGGCGAACAGTGCGTCCCGCACTGCCCGCGCAGCGACCGAGATCTCCTTTGTCCGCTTGGCGTAGTCCGGGAGGCTCCGCGCCCGCGCGAGCAGTGGCGAGGCAACGGAGACCACGCTGCCCACGCGCGCCCGGGCCGCCGGGCGCGGGTCGAGTTGCAGCGCGTGGCTGAGGGCCTCGAGAACTCGTCCCCGCGCCGCCCGGGTGGCGTAGCCTTTAATCGTGAATCGGTCAGGATTCCTCGCCAGCCGCTCCACGACCTCAGCGGTCAGACGTGGTACGAACGTTCCCTCCTCGTACAGCGCGACGTCGTCGCTCCGAGCAAGTAAGGCAGCGGTGACCAGGACCGGGATCGGCCCATCCTTCAGACCGAAGGGTGGGGCCATCAGTCGCTCGTGGAGCTCGACTATGACGACTTGGCGTTCGGTGGCCTCCTCGAACACTGACTCGATCGCGAACCAGACGGGCTTGAAGTTGAACTCGTCCGTGTCGTCTGGTGCACCGAAACGCCAAGTGCCATCTTCGACACGATGAATACCCGTCCGTCGCAGGACAGCCTCGTACATGGCGCGCTCCGGCCCGTACCCTTCGATGCCGAGCCGCTCGCGATCGCCTCGCTCCACCATCGCCTCTAGCAAGTCGCGCCGCGCTCTTGCCCCTTGGGAAGTCAGATCTCTTCGAGCAAGCATCTCATTGCGGAACTGCGGCGCGGAGGGATAAAGCTCGTCGCATAGGTGCGAAAGCGCGCCCGACAGGCCGCTCGAAGGCGGAAGAGCTCCACCTCCTGGGAGACGGATCCACCGCACTGCCCTATTTGCCGGTCCGAATGCTCTATCGAGTGCTGCGTCGAGGGCATGCGCGGCCACGGCCGCCCGTTCGCGGAGCTCGCGGCGAGCAACGTGGTCGCTCTGGATGTCGGCTGCGGTGTTCAGGACATCCAAATGCGCCGCCAACTCCCGCGCAGCCTCCACGATCACCGAGACTGCATCTGAAAAGCCGGCAATGACGGGCTTATCACGGTCGGACGCGAGGCTTCTCACAGGCAAGGCGCCGTCCGGATCTACGCAGAGCAACACGAGCCCGTCTGCGGGTGATGACGCCGGGAGTGGACCGATGTCCGTGGCTATTCTGTCGGTGTAATGGCGCTCAAAGACACGGAGTGTCCCGGTCTCCTGGCTATGGCGTGCCGCGACCACGGGGAGGAGCGGTCTGGCACGCTGCAGAAGGGCGGCAACCGGCTCATCTCGGAGGCGGCGTCGGGCGAGTTCGACTGCCCCCTTGAGATCGAAGTCAGTTCCGCTCCAGATGCGCAATTCATCAGCGAAGCCGCGATACGTGACCAGTCCCTTGGCTTCGAGGGCCGTGATGACTGACTCAACTGCCGACCTAGTCGCGGTGCCCTTCCGTCCGTCGGCTGCGGCTATCGCGACCAAGCTTCGCGAGGCGCGCAACACGCCACCCGCAGAAATGAGGTTGAGGACGCCAATGGTCTTGAGCACGCGTTGCTCGGCGGCGGAGAGCCCGTGTGCGTCACGGATGCGTGTCTCGATCTCTAACCAGCGCGATGCTGTTGCAGACGCGCCAACCATGGTCGACGCCGTCTCCAGGAAGTAGTCGTACACGCGGTCCAGGCGCACAGACGGCAACACACCGCCGTCCTCGAGAGGGGTGCCAGCCAGGTAGGCGCGCACGGACAGGGGCTCGGTTCCGGCCAAGAATGAGAACAGCGTCCGCTCGTTCTGTCCGTAGCGAGCGCACAGTTCCGGGAGAGCGGCGAGCGTGACCGGATGGAGTGGGTAGCACGAGGCCGGGTCGACGTGCAGGGCGCCCACCAACCCAGCGTCGTCGACCTCCCGCCGCACAGCCTGCGCCCATGCATCCAAGCGTCGTCGCAGATTGGCCTGGGTGGTTTGCTCGAACACGGACGCAATGAGGGCCTGCGCCTGAGAGGAGGTCTCCACGTAGGGCATGTCGACGAAGCGCCCCAAAACTTTGGACCACTCGCGACGCTGCACAACTGAGACCCCCGACATGTAGTCCTCAAGCGCTAAGTGCTGAAGCGTGACGATGATGAGGGGCAGGGGCGCATCACCGGCAGACCACTCGGCGAGATCTTGCAGCACGTATAGGTCGTCAGCACCACCCCCGGCCGCCGAGGACGCGACGTGCTCCAGGGTCTTGCCGAACTCATCGATCACGAGCAGCACTGGGGCCACCGTCGCAACTCCCGCGACGAGACGTCGGAGGTCAGAAGTCGACCTAGATTGTGCGGGATCTGCTTGCAGCACCGCCCCAAACGCTGGCTCGGCTGAAGCGGCCGTTTCCCCGCCCGCGTATCGGGTGACGCCCACCCGTAGGGCCCGGATAAGGGTCGCCGCGATAGGCTCACGCTGGGCGGTAACCACGGCCCGGATGAATCCATTCCATCCAGCACCTGATGCGTCTCGAGCACGGGCAACACGGAGGGCGAGCGCCGAATCCGCTTCACGGAGCACTTCATCCGCGCGGTGCCTGGCGACATCGGTGGCTTGGCCCAGCAATGCGCCGAGGAAGAGTGCAAGGGATGACTTCCCGGACCCGTAGGGACCCGTCACCGAGATTGCCCGCCCTGCGGTCGGGTCGAGGATCGCCGCAGCCACCCGGCCAACCACGTCGAGCGCACGGGCAGTCGGCAGGTAGCCTCCCACCACATCGCCCTCGGCATCGCGTTCGACATTCGCGGAGCGGGCGTATCTCTGCCGCACGCGAACAATGTCTTGGAGGCTGGGAGCCACGAAGACCATCAGCGACTTCCCCCCGTAACGGACTCTAGCTCGCGCATAGCAGCATGCTCACCGAGCGTGAGCGAACCCTCTACTCGGTGGCCGGCCCGTCGGTAGTAGGCCCGGAGCGCCTCGACGGCCTGCTGCCTAGGATCACCATCCACGGCTAACTGCAGCACCCCGGCTGCCGACGTTAGCCAGACGCCGTTGTGTGTCGTTCCGTAGTCCTCTAATGCTGTCGCGAGGGCCTGCTCGGTAAGCTTGAACACCCGCCCGGGTCCCCCATGGCTCAGCGCCAAGCGGCTTAAAGTGCTGGTGCGAGCGCTTGGATCGGTTACGGCGAGGTACTCCAGGGAGGCGTAGGCGACGATCTCGGCCGGCAAAGTGGGCTTGGCGCCGATAACGAAGCGGTACCGGTGGGCATCGTCCCAGACAGTCTCCAGCAAGCCCAACTCACGGAAGGGGCAGTCGAGAAGGTCATCGAGCGCGAAGCGACCAGCAACGCGTGGGGCGTACATGCGCAGCAGGCAATCCACATCCTTCTTAATGGATGCCTCGACGGGCAGAGCCCAGGAAGGTACGCGTCGCAACTCATCCAGAACAGCCCCTAGAAGATCCTCTTCAGAGAACTCGACCGACCCGAACTGGTTGAAGGTGATCCACCAGACAGGCAGCCAGGACAGCTTGGCCAACATCCACCAGTGGAGGAGCCAGAGGGAGCCAGGCAGCTCGAGATAAGGATCGAGGCCCGGCTGTTCGCCAAGAAGAGCTGCCCCATTCCAAGAGGGGACGGTCGACGCGAGGCGTGGCCTTTGTGGGTCATCGACGTCTGCAAGCAGCTTCGCGGCCTTCCCCCAGAAACGGATGGCGCGCACCATGTTCTTGCCCACCCCGAGTTCGACCGGAGCATCCTCTCTTGTGAACACATCCGGCGCCTTCGCTGCCGCTATTACCGCCTTTCGGAACCAGCCGTAACGCGGGTGAAAGGTCTCGTGACGCGCGAAGACCTCGGCGGCGGCTTCATCGACACGGTTCATAGCTCAGGCACCCATAGCGGGACTTGACTCGCGCACGAATGTGACCGCAGCGACGAGCTCGTCAATCGCAGCATCTACATCGGCTGTCGTAGTGTTCCGCGATAAGCTGAACCGCAGGCTTTGGTGGGCCTCCTGGGGGCTTAGGCCCATGGCTACGAGCACATGCGACGGGGCTGGTATGCCCGAACTGCACGCGCTGCCAGCAGAGCACGCCACTCGCCTCAGCGACGTCATCACCGCCTCGGCGTCTGCCCCCGAGAATCGCAGGTTGACCGTATTGGGAAGGCGCTCGGTCTGATGGCCATTGAGGTGGACCCCGTCCAATCGGGCACTGAGCCCCTGATGGAGGCGATTCCTTAAGCCTGCCATTGCCTCGGTGTCCCCGAAGCGCCCTAGGGCAAGTTCAGCCGCAACGCCGAGCCCGACGATTCCGGGGGTGTTGAGGGTACCGGAACGCAGCCCACGCTCGTGCCCACCGCCCCGGATCCGCGGCGCTATCGGAACCCCTCGCCGCACAGCGAGTGCCCCTACGCCCTTAGGGCCGTGCATCTTGTGGCCGCTGAGAGACACCATGTCCAAGTCGAGCGCTTCCATATCTAGGGAGAGACGACCCACATACTGGGTCGCGTCGGTGTGGACGTATGCGCCACATTCCTTCGCGATAGCCGCCACCTCGGAAAGTGGCGCCAGGGTGCCGGTCTCACTGTTGGCCGCCATCACGGAGACTAGGAGGACGTCCTCGTCCACGAGCTTCCTGAGAGCGTCGAGGGCGATCATCCCGAACCGGTCCACAGGGGCTTCGATAACGCGCGCGCCCGCAGCTCTCAGGGAACGAGCGGACTCCAACACCGCAGCATGCTCAGTCGCGCCGACGATGACGGTGTTACGGCGCAAGCCGACCGCACGGTTTCCCTCCCACAGACCGCATATTGCCAGGCCGTCGGCCTCGCTAGCACCCGAGGTGAAGGTGATGGCCCTCGGCGCACACGAGATGAGCGCGGCGACTTGTTCCCGCGCCCGCTCCACGGACGCAGCGGCACGTCTGCCAGCTGGGTGCTGACTCGAGGGATTCGCGTACAGGTCACGAAGTGCCCACCCCACCGCTTCCGAGACCTCTGGTTCCGGAGCCGTAGATGCGTTGTTGTCGAGGTAGATGATGTCCACCAACCCCGCTGCGGCTTCCGTTGCATCCTCGTTGGTCAGCGGGCATGGAATTAGGTTGCCATTCTTACTCCTATGCGGGTCAAAGGTTGCCGTACTCTGTGCTTGTCTTGAGACGGACATCGTCCTTCACTCCTGCGACGAAGGCCCACGCAGCACGTATTCCATCAACTTCAGTAACGACTGGTCGTCGTGGACGACATCGGCCGACTCGTCTAGGAGCGAGACGAGATCCTCTTCCCCCCTCGAACGGAGACGGAGGCGAAGCGCAGACGGAGACTGGTCGCCACCAATCCCTAGCCCAAGCGCATGGGCGAGCGCCGCGAGGACGTCGCCATTCCACCGGTCCAGGCGTGTCCCGACTTCGAGTGCGAGTCGCTCAGCTGGTGCTGCTGAATCGAGCTCGCCTGCTCGCACGAGTGTGTATTGGAAGTCCCCGCGAGGCGTATATTCGATGAACAGGTAGTCTCCGACCTGAGCGCTGAGTCCCTCGATCGGCTGGCGCAGCGATCCGACCCATGCTTGCAGCGAGGACCACCCGATGCTAATACCTCCGAACACTGATGGCACCGTCTTCGACTCCAGGCAGGCAACACCGACGTGCCCGACGAATCCCGGATGCACTGGAGTGCCAGAGCCACGGAGGACATCCGCCGTCAATGTCACGCGAGTGGCCCAGCCCTCCATTAGGCGATAGCACCGTCTCGCTTGGTCTACGGGCGGGGCAACTGGGAGTGGGTCATCCTCCCTACGGAGCCGGATTACACCACGCTTAGCTTGGATGAAATTCGGTCCCCCTGCGTACATCCGGACCGAGTGCTCGGAAACACCGAACTTTCGGGTGAGAACATTGACGACGTGATCGATCTCCGCTTCTCCTCCTTGGCGCCGTATTTCCTCGGCCATTTCCTCTTCGACGCTAGAGTACTCCTCAAGCCCCCATTCACGCAGGGCGATGTGCTTCAGGCTAGGGCGCACAAAACGGGCATCTGCGAGAACCCTATCGCCGATAGCGCGAGGAGATGAATAGCCGATTGCCTCCGCCAGTTGCTCCTTGGTGAGCGGCTCCCCGCTGAGGCGGAGGACCGTCTCCACCTTGTCGACGAGCGTGCCGCGCCAGGCCACGAACCGGCCGTCGATGGTGCGGAAACCCGGCATGTGGTCTAGCCAACGCTCGCGGTATGGTGGCGCTACGTCCAAGCGCCCGAGGGCGGAAAGCGCCTCCTCACGCAGTACGGGGCCGGCTGCGGTGACTTGATCTAGGATTGCAACTGTCTGGCGTACCAACTCTTTGTACGGCGCGCGTACGAGCCATTCCCCCTTGACCTCGTACGGCCCCGCGACCCACAGGAGGACGCGCGCTCGGATTGTTTCTTGGCTGAGGATACTCACGTCATTCCCTAGTGCGTCCGGGTATGAGTCCAGCAGGTCAACCACAGACGCAGCCGCACCGAAGCGTGCAGCGAACTGTTGAGCCACCGACGAGATCGCTTGGTTCTGCGGTTTGCCGAGCGCCTTCCGCAGCTTTTGGAGCCCCTTCGCCTCTAGCTGGCGGATGCGCTCCCGTGTGATGCCCTCGCGATCACCCAATTCGTTGAGTGTCGGAGGGTCGAGTAGAGCCAGGGGCCGAGCCAGGAGAACAGGCAGTTCCCTCGTACGCACCGATTGGAGCACTCGGTGTAGCGCAGCATCGGGGTCGTAGGCGGTGACCCCACTGCTCGCCAGGCACCGAGCGTCAGCAGTGACAAGAAGCTCGCGAGCAGCGGCCACCTCTGAGGGTACGGCAACAGTCTGCGCCGCGAGCAACAACGCGTCAGCGACTGATGCGTTACCGCTGACTGCCGTCGCCCAAGTAGCAATGGTTCTAATCGCTCGCACGATATCGGCGTCGGCTGGAGTACACCCGCCGGGAGAGTGCTCTGGCGCGGGCTCACCTACCACGTCCGCCCGGGACTGCAACGCGACCAGTCCCCGCTGGATAGCCGAAGCGAGGAGTTCCTTCACCAAGCCCGCCGAACCTGCGGGCCACTCGAGCACATCGCCGAGGTAAATGCTCGCCAGCGCATCCCAGTCAGCCGCCATATGCTGTCGGACTACGGCTAGAAGCATCGGGGGTAGATGATCGGCGGTAATGGCACGCCCGCTGAGCAGGTATAGCGGTCGAACAATACTGTCCAGCGGCCGCCGCAAAATCCCCTCGGCCGGTACGAAGTCGACGGCGACTTCGGCGGCTGCGCGCGCGAAATCACTCAGCGACACATCATCGAGAAGTAGCTGTACTTCGGTGGAGGGAAGTTCGAAGGCCGAGAGCGAGGACGAGGCTTCTTCCACCAAGCAGTGCAGGGCATCGATGGGAAGTAGGCGAAGAAACGGCAGCGCCGCATCCAGCCTCGACGATGACCTGAGTTCCGCGCCGGCTGGATGCCCCACGACGGCTGCATCCTTGTGGACGTCGTCAAGCGTGCCATCAACGACCTCCTCCCGCTCGCCGTTAGTACCTCCAACCGACCTTGCCTGTGTGAGCGCAATCTGGGGGCGCAGTGACTCGCGACCGACATTTTCGACCGGCGCAGAGCTTGTAGCCATGGGCTGGGGATGCGCCAGAGCAGGGCCCACGTGCCCCTTCATGATCGCCTCTCACTCTCCAGCAGCGCCCGCAACATGGCAAACATGAGGTTGCGCGAGGCGTGCGGGCAGAGCGTTCCATCATGGAGCCGCGCCGTCAGCACGGTGAATGAACAAGCCTCCTGCAAAGCGGTTCCGCTCCCCTCCAACAGGAGCACTAGTGGCGCTCCTCGCTCGTTGCTCCCTCTCGCTCTGGGCGCATTCGTCGCGCCCACCACTTGTCGAGATCGCCCTTCTTGATTCGGTAGGCGCGCCCGATCTTGGCGGCCGGAAGATCGCCTATCCGGCACCAGCGCTGCACGGTCATCGGGTGCACGCGCAAGTACCCCGCGACCTCGTCCACCGTCAGAACTTCGTCCGTTGGTAGCATTGACGCATCCTCCTAGGCTCCCGCCTCGGGCTGCGTTAATGTACCTGACGCGAGATAAGAATACAATAACTTGACGTACAACGGCGAACATTGCGTAGCGGCCTCCGCACTTGCCCAGGGTTCCGGGTGCGCGGTCCTGACGGCTCACTGGGCAAACCGACGGGTGCGCTGGCTCGGACGGCGGGTGCTTGGGTCGTTCGTGTCGCTGCGCCGGTGCCTGAAGAGTGCCGTGTGGATGGCGACACCCTCGCAGACGAGCGCGGCGCCCACTACGCCATTGCCGCTGATCCGCACGTCCTGCCCGAGGCCCGGCGAGGGGAAGGCGGTGCGCTGGGCCATGAATGGGCGCTGCAGGAGCCGCAGGGCCGAGTCGAGCGATGGCGTCGCCGGCTCTGCTCCCAGTGCCTCGAGCGCATAGGACCGCACGAGCCGCGTCCAGTAGACGGCCAGGGTGTCGGTCTGGTCAAAGATGTCCGCGCACGCCGCGCGCCCGCTCACGAGGGCGAGAACACCCACGGGGCCGTCGTCCGGGGACCGTAGCTGCTGCTGAGCTCGGGTCAAGTCCTCTTGGCGCTCAGCGTACGCGTCGCGCATCGCGCCGGTGTCAGACCGCGAGCCGATGCGGCGGTGACGATCGGCGACCTCATCCCATACGGCCGCCTGGTCCGCCACCGGCGCCCCCCGCGCGGCGTAGGATGCGGCCACCTGTTCATGCTTCTGACTGCGCAGGCGGGGGTACGCCGTCTCGCCGGCGTCGAACACGGGCTGCAACTCATGCCAGCGGCCGTGCTCGACGCAGCTCATCGGTAGGTCGAAGCTGCTGCAAGCCGGCACCAGGAGCGTCGTGTTCACGACCCGGTTCTGCCGGCCGCCCACCACCTCCTCGCCGTCGAGGATCAGCACCGGCAACTCGCCCTTGTTGATGAGCTGGAGGGTCGACACCGTCGCCTGCGCCGACTCGGTGACGATCACCTCGCCGAGCGCGATCGCCGCGGCGAGCGTCCGGTACGGCACGGTCCTGCTCCGCCCGTCGGCGTACAGGGGGACCAGCGCCAGCGCTCTGTCCGAGATCGGGTCCCCAAGCCGGAGCGCTGCCAACCACGCGTCCAGCAGGTCGGTCTTTTGAGTGAATGGTTGTTGTCGGTCGTCCATATCTCTATCTCTCTCGGCGGCTGCCTGCTTCGTCACAAGGCCAATGCGCGGCGAGAGCTCAAGCCGGAAACGCCGCCACAAGTCGATGTGGCCTGCAGCGCTGAGTCCGCTGCGAGCGGCGTCAACCCGGAACTGAGAGCTTGCGCCTGGACCGCTGCGCCCGCTATCACCAGGCGCTCCTGCGGTGCCGCAGATGGTTGCCCCGGCGCAGGCCGCGGAGGTCGCGGTTGCGGTAGACGGTGAGGATGGCGCCGTCGGGCTTGGTGACCACCTGGACCCCTTCGAACGGGTCGAGGTCCACGCCGAGGGTGCGGTAGCGCTCCACCTCGCGGCGGCCGATGGCGTAGATCCTTGCGCCGCGGGTCCATGCCGCCCGGCCGTAGGCCAGGGCTGCCGTCACGGCGTCGGCCGAGAGCCGGCGTGCGTGCATCTTGTGGAGCGGGTGCTGCGTGAATGTGTACGTCGGCTGTTGCTGGGCGGTGACCATGGTGTGCATCCCTCCTTCACCAAGCGCTCGGCGCCGCCGAGGAGCCGCTCATCTGGCGGGCTGGCCGGGGCTACCGGGCAGACGCGCAAGCTCTGCGTTTGTCCCGACTGAGTAGGTAATGCACCGTGGCAGACCAAACCGGAAGCCGTGGCGGGAAACGCTCCCGAGGCGGCTCTCGGTCAGGTCAGCGTTCGTGGCCGGTTGGGGTACGGGTGCTGCTGGTTGGCCGTCGGCGCTGGCCTGGGTCACGCCGCCCGCGTCGACCCTGGGTTGAATGGCCCGCCCAAGTCGCTTCGCACGGCCTGCCGGTTCCCGAGCGACCGTAAGCTGCCGTCGATCACCTCGTAGCGGTGCTCGCCGATGGCCATGCGCAGCAGCTCGGCCACCACGATCGCCGCCGTCACGGCCCCGACGAAGGGTGCCCCGACCGTGCGACCGGCCAGGGTGGTGAGGCCACACTCGTCGACGCCGGCCTCGGCCAACGCGCGGTAGGCCGGTCGGTCGAGCAGCACCTCGGTGGCGGGCGCCTTGTCCCCGCCGCCCCAGCGCGCCCGCGCCGCACGAGCGGCCGGGAAGGAGTGCATCTGGAACGCCAGGCACTCCTGCGGGCCGGCGCCGAGCCCGGCTTCGACGACGCGGCCAAAGCCGACATCCTCTAGCGCGGCCCGCGCCAGCGCACTATCCACACCGCAGAGGGCGACGCTCGGCTCGTCGGGCGCGATTCGGAAGTCGCCGGCGAAGCGCCGTTCCTGGATCGTCGTCCGGAACCCGCGATCCTCGCACCAGCAGGCCATGGCGCGGGTCTTCTTCTGGCCGAGGAGGCAAGCCCTGGTGAGGAGCGAGGTGCTGTCGTTGGCCTGCGCGAGCGTGTCATAGTCTTGCAAGACGAGTTCCACCTCATCCGACTCGGCATACGGCAGTAACCCGAGCGTCCACAGGTAGGCCTGGCCCAGATGCCCGAGCCCGATCACCCACAGCCTCGACGGCAGCCGCTCCAGCGCGGGCCCAGGGTCGCCGGCGGCCAGCCAGGACACCTCCGGTTCCGGGCGCCAGAGCGACAGGCCCACCTCCCGGCGTCCGGCGGCGACGTTGCCGCCGCGGACGAACTGGAATGCCTCAGAGACCGCGAGTCCGCCCGCCAGGACGCCGGCCGGCACGCATTCCTGCCGCTCCGGCAGCCGGCGCCCGTCGTCGAGTGGGACCACCCCGCCCGCCCAACCGTCGAACGTGGCGCGCACGGCGAACCGCCCGTCCCCGGTCCCCGCCTGTCCGTCGCCGACGACGATGCGCGGCAGCTCGCGGTCGATGCTGCCGACGACGCAGCCTTGCAGATCCATGACCGCCTCTCCGAGCGTCCGGCAGCGGCCCCAGGGCACGCGAAGCGGCATCGCGAGGTCACCCGAGACCTGGACTCCGCCGAGGAAGCTGCGCCGCGCGGTGTTCACGGCCGTTAAGACCGCCGCCTGCAGCGCCGGCGAGCCGGCCACGTCGCGCCCCACATCGACGCCGAGCCGGTAGCCCGCGAACAGCCGCTCGGCCTCTTCGAGGCTGTGCGCCTCGCCGCTGTCGAGCGCTAGCTTGACCAGCCGGTGCAGCTGGTCGGGTCGGACCGTCTTGGTCATGGCTACCCCCACATCCCCATGTAGAAGAACCGCCCCGCCTGGCACCCGCTGTGGTCGCGCCAGCGATGCTCGCCCTGATACTCGTAGACGCCCAGCTCTGCCGGACCGACCACCCGCCGGGCGAAGTCGGGCACGATCAGCGCGACGTGCCCCGGCGTGGCGACCATGGGGTTGTCGCGGTCGAGTGAGCTCTGGCGCGGCGCGCAGCCGTGAGAATGGACGTCCGCCACCACGCGCAGCCCCGTCTCGCGGCACAGCGCCCACAGCGGGCCATAGCCGGCACCGTCGAAGATGACGATGCCGGTGTCCAGGCAATGCGGGTCCAGGTCGTCGTAGTAGACGAACCGCTCGATGGCGCGGCGCGGCCCGCGCTGATGCCCGAGCAGGAAGGCGCCGCTCTCGCGCCGTCCCTGGCCGCGCCGCGCGAGCTCGGCCAGCCCCGCCCGCCAGAGCCTGGTCGAGCAGCAGAGCCGGTGCCTAGGCGCCGCGAGGGCCCGAATAGTCGCCCGAAGTGAGAAGGTCATGGACGATCCTCAGGTACTGGGTGATGTCCCCGGCCGGGGACCAAATCAACGCGGGGTGCTGGCTGCGCCAGCCGTCGTGGCCCTCGATTGAGAGCCGGTCGCACGGCAGGTAGAGGCACCGGCCGCCCTTCCAGCCGGGGTTGAAGGCGAGCGGGAGCCGCGAGCGGCCGCCCGGCCACCGGGCATGCTCGAGCGGCGCGGCGCGCTCCGCGTCCCACGGCTGGGCGGTCGGGGAGGTCTGCGGGTAGTCCGAGCACTCGAAGCGCAGCGCGTACTCGGCGGGGCCGCCCGGGCGCTCGGCCGCGCTGACCGCGACAACCGCGTGCGGCCAGGCGATCGACAGCAGCCGCCAGCGCCCGCGGTCGACCCCGCTCTGGAACGGGCCGGCCGCCAGGTGCGCCCGGAAGACCCGCTCGTCCGGCGCGATCGGCGTCTCGAACACCGCTCAGCCCTCCACCCGCTGCTTGGCGACGAGGTCGAAGCACAGCCCGCAGGCCGGCGCCGTCACCAGCGCGCCGATGTGGACGTCCTCGTCGGGCCGGTCGGTCGAGCCGCACACCTGGAGCAGGTGCTCGGCGGCGTCGATCTCCGAAAGGCCGAAGCCGTGCTTGCCGACCGCCCACCGCTTCACCCGCGCCATCGTGGTCGAGGGCGGGAACGACTCCATGTTCTGGTCGGCGTTGAAGTTGACCGTCACCGCCACCCGCCGGCACCGGTGTACATGCACGCGGCCCCGATGGGCGATGCCGGCCGCCTCGAGGGGCGCGTCCAGCGCCAGCGGCTCCTCGCTATCCTCGACCAGGAGCAGCGTCTCTGCCCCGGACGGGGCGCTCAGGCCGAGCGCCCGGGCGGCCTCGATGATGTCGCGGGCGGTGCCGTCGCGCGGCACCCGCATCAATGCGATGTCGCGGATGCCCTCCCCTTGGAGGAAGAGCTCGATCTCGTCACGCTTGCCGTGCTGGGTCATGGTCGCGTCCTCCTGCCCGCTTAGGCTGGCCTGATGAAGTTAGAGTCGGGGCACTACCGGGCTCTCTGGCCGAGCACCCATCCCGCCGCTCCTACAGAGATCAATGACGGAGCGGACGCGAAAGCGGAAATGGCCGCGATCGAGTCGCCTGTTGGCTCAGCTCGACTTTGGCCATTCCATTGGGAATGGTAGGTGACGCAGGCGCGTGGCGTCTCCCACTCATCCGAGGCAGCGAGCGCCATTCCGCGTCGAGGCATCGGGCGCTCCCAGACTTTCTCAATGTCCGCTGCTGGCCCCGACATCCAGAAATGTTCAGATGGCCCGCGGCCGGTCAGGAGCATGAAACAGGATCATATTGGCGGCGGCGAAGGTAATGGCCTGGCAAGGGGTCAATCGCCCCTTGAGTAGTCCTTAAGGTGCGGAACGGATCGCGCCTGGTGCGACGTTTCAGTCGCCGAATGGCGAAAGTCGAGCTCAGGCGTCCTCGGCGAGCGGGCAGATGAAGTAGTGGGGGCAGCGCGGGCAGACGCGGTCATTGGGCTGCGCCGGGAACTCCTCGCGCAGGATGCCGGCGATGGCCGCGTCATACCGGCCCAGGCGCGTCTCGATTGTCCGCCTGCTCAGGTCGACCTGCTCGACGTGGTCGCTCGACAGGTAGCGCACCTGCACGCGCCGCGGCGCCCGCGGCCTCGCCTCCCGGGCCGCCACCTGGTAGAGGGCGTAGATATCCTTGGCAAGCTCGCTCTGGCTGGGGCGGCCGGTGCGCAGCCGCTCCACGACCTCGCTGCCGTCCTCGAGGGCCTCGACGTGGTCCGGCGTGAACCGGACGCGGCCGTGCGGCAGCCGCACCTCCCACTCGGGGCGCGCGGCCGGCCCCCGCGAGCGGATCGGCCGGCCCGCCGCCCGCAGCACCATCGCCTCGGCGCTGCGACGGTAGAGCGCCTCGTACGGGTGATCGCGCGGGCCGTGCTCCGCCCAGGCCTCCGCCAGGCGCGCCAGCGCCGCCGCCGCGTCGACGGGCTGGCCGTCGGCCCGCTCGTCCGCCATCCAGCGCAGCACCCGGTAGACGCAGCCGTGGAACTGGACGTAGGCCGAGTCCTCGCGCTTGCCGCTCAGGCCGAGGACGAACTCGTAGAAGAATTGGCGCGGGCAGCCGATGTAGACGTCCAGAGCCTCCACATGGAAAGGCAGTACCGCCGGCGGCGGGTCGGCCGCCGGCGGCGGCGCGGTTGCCGCCGACGGCCAGGTGGCCGGGCCACCGGGGCGCGTGGGGAGGAGGCCGGCGATCGACAGGAGCAGGCTGGACGGATTGCTGTTCTGGTTGCCGTAGCGCTGGGCGCGCGCGAGGCAGAGCACGTCCCGCGCCCGCGAGAGCGCCACGAAGAACAGGCACTCCTCCTCCTCGTCGTGGTCGTCGCCGGCGGCGGCGAGCATCCCGACCGGCGGCGGGCAGGGCCGACCCTGGCGCCGGGCCGGGAAGATCCCCTGCCCCAGCGCGGGCAGGTAAACGGCACGGAACTCGAGCCCCTTGCTGGCATGTACGGTGAGCAGACGGACGGCGTCGATGCCGTCGGCCCAGCCCGGCACCTGCCGGAGCTGCCGCTCCTCGCCGAAGATCTCCAGGCGGCGCACGTACTGGAGGAAGAACCGCTTCGGGTCGACCCACGCGCCGGGTGGCGCCGCGGACCGCTGCTCGTGGGCGAACTGGAGGAACTGGTAGAGCGCCAGCCGACGCTGCTGCCCGGCCACCGACTCGTCGCCCAGCACCGGACGCAGGTAGGTACTGCGGACGAACAGGTACCGCGCCAGCATCGGCCAGGCGTGGCTGCCGTAGCAGAGGCCGTCCAAGTGGCGCGCCAGGAGGGCGAGCCGCTCCTGGCCGCCGGGCGAGATGCCGTCGGCGTCCCGCGCCAGGTCGAGGGCGCGCGGAAAGGGGACATCCCGCTCGCGCGCCAGCGTGAGCAGGGCGCGCACGTCGGCCAGCGGGATCTGGTACTCGGGGAACCGCGCCACGCGCATCAGGCCGTGCCCGTCGCCCTCGCACGCCAGCGCCAGCACGGCCAGCAGGTCGCGCACCTCGGGGCGCTCGAACAGGTCGCCGAGGTACAACATGGGCACGCCGGCCCGCTCGAGCTGGGCGGCGATCTTGCCGAGGTAGCTGTGCGAGCGGCACAGGACGGCCTGCTCGCGATAGGGGATGCCGGCCGCGCGCTGCCGCTCGATCTCCCGCGCCAGCCCGTCCCCCTCCGCCGCCAGGTCGTCGGCGATCTCCATCAGCACCCGGCCACCGTCGTCTGGCCGGTGGGGCTGCCAGGGCGTGAAGGGCACGCCGCCCCGCGCGGCGCGCATCGCCGGGGCCAGGCCGGCGAAGACGTCGACGATCATCGGCTGCGAGCGGTAGTTGCGCCCGAGCACCTTCACCGAGGCGCCGGGGAAGTCCTGAGGGAAGAGGCGCATGTTGGCGGGCGCCGCGCCGCGGAAGCGGTAGAT
This sequence comes from Chloroflexota bacterium, assembly GCA_020849725.1. The sequence continues at coordinate 88,623 of JADLAZ010000282.1, read as the reverse complement.
CGCCTGCCGGGCGTCGCCGACGACCCAGAGGCCCGCGCCGGCGCCGGCGAGCTCGCGCAGCAGCAGCCCGCTGGCGCGGTTGACGTCCTGGTACTCGTCGACGAGGACGTGCCGGTAGCTCCGGCGCACCTCGTCCCTGACGTCGGGGTGCGCCCGCAGCAGGCGCACCGCCTTGGCGATCAGGTCGCCAAAGTCGAGCCGGTGCTCGCGGTCGAGGAGCGCCTGGTAGCGGGCGTAGACGCGCGCCACCTCGAGCGCCTTCTCGGCGGCCTCCACCTGCGTCGCATCGGTCGCGTCGGCGCGCATCCGCTCGGCCAGGGCGGCGTACTCGTCCGGGCCGACGAGTTCGTCCTTGGCGCGCGAGATGGCCGACAGGATGTCGCGCAGGTAGGTCGTTGGCTCGTAGAGGTTCTGGTAATGGTCGAGCCCCAGCTCCGGCAGCGCTCGCTCGAGCAGGGCCACCGCGTCGGCCGGGTCGAGCACGTCGGGGCGGGGTGGCAGGCCGAGGCGGGCGCCGTACTTGCGCAGCAGCTCCAGGCCGAAGGCGTGGAAGGTGCCCATCCAGATCCGCGGCGCGGCCTCCGGCTCGGTGCGGGCCACGCGCGCCCGCATCTCCTCGGCGGCGCGGTTCGAGAAGGTCAGCGCCAGGATGGCGGACGGCGGCGCCCCCTGTTGCAAGAGGAAGACGACGCGCCCGATGAGCGTGGCCGTCTTACCGGTACCGGGGCCGGCTTCGAGGAGCAGCGGGCCGCGCGGCGCGTGCGCCGCCGCCACCTGGCTCCGGTCCAGTGGGCGCTCCGGCGCCGCTTCGCCCGGCGCCGCGCCCTCCTCGGCGAGCTCGGGCGTCAGCAGCGCCGTGGCGAGCTGCCGCAGGACCATGCCCTCGGGCAGGCCGACGCGGGCGGCGATCGCCGTCGCGTCCAGGCCCTCGGCCGCGTACCAGGCACGGAGCAAGTCGGCGGGCAGCAGGAACTCGCGCGCGAAGACGTTCGCCTCGCGCTCGCGCCGCTCCTCCGGGCCGTAGCCCTCGACGCGCTGCACCCCGAGCTGGACCGGCTCCTCGACGGCCTCGGGATCGAGGTCCGCCGCGCGGCAGGCGGTGTGCTCGTGGTGCAGCCAGAAGTGGGCATACTCGTGTGCCTGGTAGAACAGGGCCAGGCCGGGCGCGACGTCGCGGTTGAACCAGATCACCTCCATGTCGGGGTCCAGCACCGCCTGCCCGCCGTCCAGCAGCGGGTCGCCGCCGGGCACGCCGACCCGCCCGTACCCGGTCAGCCGGTCGGCCGCGGCCAGCAGCGCCACCGCCGACGGGTCGCCTCCCGCCTCGGCCAGCACCGCGACGCGCCGTGCCCGCGCCTGCCGTCGTAGATCGTCCCAGTGGCCCATGCCCGTCGCCCTCTCGTGGTGCTCAGCGGCCGTCGCGGGGCGCGAGCGCCAGCCAGCGGGCGCGCTGCTCGTCCGTCATGGTCGGGTCGGCGCCGACGGCGGCGAAGAAGTCCTCCGGCTCGGCGAGCTCGGGCGCCTGCTCGGCGCGGTGCTGGGCCGCGGCGGCGAATGTTGGACTCTGTTGGAGGTAGCGGGCCACGGCCTCGGCCTCGCGCTGGATCGCCGCGGCGAGCGCCGCGATCGCCTCGCGCGGGATCGAGCCGTAGCGGATCAGGCGGCGGTCGAGCTTGCGCAGCAGGCTGACGCCGAGCCCGGCGGCCTGGGCGAGTTGCCGCGGCGCCAGGCCGCGGGCGCGCCCCGCCGCGACCAGGCTCTCGAACGGAGCCACGGCCACGGTGGGCGCGATGGCCGGCGCCTGTTGCTGCTTGTGGAGCAGGTTCTGGACGACGCTCATCCCGCGCAGCACGAGCGTCTCCTCGTCGACGTCTTCGGTCTCAGGCGACGGTGGGAGCCACGTCATCAGGCTCCAACTCGCCGCGAATTCGGTCAGCTCGCGCTCGTACTGCGGATAGCGGCGGATCCACTCGGCGAGCGAGGCGTCGTTGGGGCCGGCCCCGGACGCGACAAACGCGTCGAGCACGTCCTCGAGCGCCTGGCGCTCCTGCTGGTCGTTCATCGCTGTTCTCCTCGCCATCCCTTGAGGGTCTCTTCGGCCTTCTTGAGCCAGTTGCGGATGGTGCGCGGGTCTTTGCCGAACTGCCGACTGATCGTCCGCACCGCCGGGTCCTGGTCCTCGATCGGCCAATCGAAGCGATAGCGGAGCAGGAAGGCAGACCGGAACGGCTCATCGATCCGGCTCAGCGCGTCGCGGATCAGGTCATGCTCGATCACGGCCGTCTCGCCCGAGGTCGAGGTGACGGCCGCCAGGTCGCGCGGCCGCACGACCTGCGCCGGCTCGTCCCCGCCGTCCCGATCGTAGCCGGCGAGCGCCGACAGCGGCACGGCGGCCTGGGCGCGCTTGCGCAGGGTGAGCTGCTGGCTGAACGCGCGCACCGCGAACTTCTCCAGGGCGCGCCAGAAGCGCACCTGGAGGAAATCGCCGCGATCGCTCGCGAGGTCCAGGATCGGGGCGAATAGCCATTCGACCACGTCGTGGTACCCGTCCCGCGCCGCCTCGGCGTCCAGCCGGCGCAGATGGCCCTCGATAAGCTTGGCGCAGCGGCGCAGCAGCGCCGCCGACAGATCGCTCACGAGGGCCGAGTCGCCGGCGCGGTGGTAATGGCGGATCAGGTAGACCAGACACTCCTCCTGGAGGTACTCGCCCGCCTGCTGGTCGGCCACCGCCGCCCGCTCGCGCAGCCGGTCGGGCGACAGCGCAAGCGCCGCGGTGATCTGGCGCTCGACGACGGGCTCGCGCCGGTACACCACGCCGTCGGCGTTGCGGTGGGTGAGCGGTTCGATGGACGCGCCCGCCTCCTGGTCATGGTGCTGGGTTCCCATCAACGTCGCGTCCTCCTTCCTGCGGTTCTCCCCGCGAGCCAGCCCCGCGTCTTGTCAATAGCGGCGCTCGGTCGAAATCGGAAGGCTGACCGCCGACGCGCCCGGATTCGACGCTCGGTTCCGACCTCGTGTCCGAAGCGATGCGCTAACCGAGCGCCACGACCCTCCCCTGGCGCCTGAGCGCCTGTACGACGAAGACCTGCGCCCGCCATCCCTCGTACTCGCGGTCCTCGTCGCTGCCCAGCACCCGGTCGCCGCCCGGCGCGTGGCGCAGCAGCAGTTCCTTGATGCCCGCCCGCGCGACGACGAAACACGCCACCCGATGCCGGGAGAGCGCCACGCACATGCGCCCGCTATCGAGGTGAAACTCGTCGGCGTCGGCCCGGCCGGAGAGCGGGTGGTAGTCGAGTATGACCGGCCGCTCCAGGCCCTGGAACCGGTCGGCCGTCTCGACGAGCACGTCGGCGAAGGAGCGTGGCAGCCGCTCGCGCACCGCGTTCACCTGGGCGACGTGCGCGCACACGACGCCGACCATGCCCGGGTCGAGCGGCCGCTCGGCGCCGTCGTCCCGGACGCGCGTCCCGCGATCCGCCAGGCGACGGATCAGGCCAACGATCGTGTCGGCCACGGCCTCGTCCACCTCGCCCATGATCTGCGCCGGCAGCTCGACCTGGACCAGGCTCGCGCCGCGCTCGGCGAGGTCGATCGCGCGGTCGAGCGGCGTCGCCCCGGCCACGCGCGTGACCAGGCCCCGCTCGCCCGGTGCCGCCAGCGCGGTGAACGGCAACTCGGGGTAGAAGGCGGGCTGGACGACCCAGACGGTGTCCGCCACCAGCCGCCGCGAGACCGGCAGGGCCAGCCGGCGGATGCCCGGGTGGCGCGCGACGAGCGCGCGCGGGCAGGCGACGTGCGGCCCGGCCGGGTCGCACCGCCACCGCTCGACCGCGCCGGTGACGACGGGCGGGATCTGGCCGGGGTCGCCCACCAGGACGAGCCGGCGGGCCAGCCCGGCGATCTGCTGGAACCGGTGGTCGGGCAGTTGGAAGGCCTCGTCGACCACCAGGAGATCGAAGCGGGCGAACGCGGTCGCGTCGCTCCACGACCAGCGGGCGGCGTTCGCGATCACGACGCACGGCCCGGCCGCGGGCACCTGCGCGGAGGCGCGGGCGAGTTGCAGGTTCGGCAGGCCCGGCAGGTCGTCGGGCGTGGCCAGCCCGTCGCGGACGAAGAGCGTGAACGGCAGGCGCGGGTAGCCACCGGCCAGGCGCCGGGCGAGGTCGAAGGCTTGCTCGTTGGTCATGGTGGCGACCATGCAGCGCTCGCGCAGCAGCGCCAGCGACTGCACGGCCAGCCGCTCGACGACGCCGGTCTTGCCGGCGCCGGGGGGCGAGTCCAGGCGGACGGCCGCCACGCCCTCCCACTGCGCGCGCAGGACGGCCCGCACCGCCTCATCGGCGAGCTCGGCGGGAGTGGGCGCCGCCAGCGCGAGCGGCGCGCTCATCGCAGCGCCTCGACGGCGGCGAGCGGATCGGGCACCGGCGGCGCGGCCGGCGGCGCTGGGGCCGGGATGCCGCCGTCGGCGTGCGTCCAGGGCGTGGCCGCCAGGACGGTCTTCAGGTGGCCGCGCACCCGCCAGATGTCGTCCCACGTCGGCGCCGGCTCGACCAGCTCGAGGGTGGCGCCGGCCGTCGGCAGCCCGACGGCGCGCTGGCCGGCCAGGAGCCGCACCGAGACGCGCGTCGCGCCGCCGTCGCGCCGCACGTCCTCGACCACCACGCGCAGCCGGGGATCGTCGACCCAGCAGAGCTCGTCGCGCCGACGGAGGTGGAGCACGCGCTGGCGGCTGCGGACGTCGAAGCCGTAGGCGACGCGCCGCGGCCCCGTGCGGGTGGAGCGCGGGTTCTCGACCTCGCCGAGCAGCACCCGGCCGGACAGGCGGCCGCGGGCGCGCGCCACCCGGTCGCCGCGGAGCACGGCCGTCTCGGCCGTCTCCAGCGCGTGCTCCCGGCCGGCCAGCCCGAAGGCGGCGGCCTTGGGCGAGTCGCGCAGCGCGAGGGGGATGGCCGCGTCGCGCGCCGCCATGAAGCCCTCGAACTCGGCGGCCTCGCGCGCATCCATCGCCGGCAGGTCCGGGAGGGGCGGCCGGCCGCTGTCCCTGAGGAGCGCGACGGCGCGCTGCGTCGCCGCGTAGATGCGGCGTGCGACCGGCGCGAGCGCGTCGCGGATGAGGCGGGCGCGGGCGCGCAGGGCGGCGGGGGCGGCACCGGCGCGCGCGGCCGCGTTGTAGGCGCCGACCAGCGGCGCCAGCTCGTCGCGGTCGAAGTCGGGGTCGGTCTTGACGCCCATCGGCTCCAGCTCGGCCGCCGCCACCGCCGCCAGGATGCCGCGACCCGGCGGCGGCTCGAGCCAGGTGAGGAGCGCGCCCAGGTGCTCGTCCTCGCCGTCCTGCTGGCCGGTCGCCCAGTGCAGCGCCAGCACCCCGGTCGCGGTGAGCAGCGCCTGCTGGCCGGCGACCGGGAGGCGGCCGGTCGCGTAGGAGAGCAGCTCCCCGAAGCGCTTGATGGCGGGGTCCAGCCGGTTGTAACGGAGGCGGTCGGCCAGCGTGTCGAGGTGCGCCGCCACCGGCGCGGACGACACCCAGATCTGAGGGAAGCGCCCCGCGTCCCGGCAGCGCCGGAAGTAATCCTCGATGTCGGCGCCCAGCTCGGCGAAGAGGCGGTACTGGTCGTCGCGCTGGCGGGGGTCGGGCACGCACAGGAGGCGGGGCGGGCGGCCGATCGGCCCGTAGGCCACGATGTGGATGGTCGTGTCCTCGCCGGCCAGCGCCAGCGGCGCCAGCACCAGCGCGTCCGGCTGGATGGACACATGTCGGTGGGAGGCCCGCGGATAGGCCCGCCCATCCCGGTAGGCGAGCAGGCGCGCGAGCAGGTCGAGGTCGCCGGCCATCAGCTCACTGCCCTCCTCAACGCTCCGTACTCCTCCTGGAGGCGCGCCTGGAGCGCCTGTTCGGCAGCTGTTTGGGGCGGCGCGCCGCGACCCTCCAGCAGTTCGATGACCCTGACGAGCGAGCCAGCGGCCGCGAACTCCTCGCGCGCCCGGTTGCCGAGCAGGATCGGGTCGCCCAGCGCCACCGCCCGCTCCTTGCAGCGCGACGCCAAGGCGCAGAACTCGCGGCAGCTCTCCCGGTAGTTGTTCGGCAGCTGCTCGAGCACCGCCCGGTCGTCGAGGGTCGCGTCCGGGCCAATAGCGGCGACGAGCCGCTCCAGCTCGCCCAGGTCGCGCGGCGCTTCGGCCAGGGCGCGGACGAGCGAGTCGACCTCGCCCCGCAACGCCATCGGCCGCAGCGTCGGCCGGTAGGCGCCGGGCACGCGCAGGATCAGGTCGCCGCGGGCCGGGACGAGATCCTCGGGGACCGGCGCGCCCAGGCGGGCGACGGCCGCGCGCAGCGCGATCACGGCCACGCCCGCCTGCCGGCAGGCGCTCCGCACGTCGGCGGCGTCGGTCTTGCCGTCGCGGTCGGGGTAACTCTTGACCTCGATCGGCGTGTAACAGGCGTCGCCGTCGGCGGCCACGAGCGCGTCCGGCTCGATGGTGAAGTCGAGGCCGAGGAGGCCGACCGTCAGCCGCGGCTTGATGATGAGGTTCGGCGCGGCCGGGTCGCCGTCCAGCTTCAGCCGCAGCAGGCGCGCCGTGAGCGTCCGGCGCCGCGCCATCGCCGCGGCCGTGGTCCCCGGCGCGGCGTCTGGGACGCTGACCACCCGGCACTCGTCCACGCCAAGGCGGCCCCGGCCGCGGTAGAGCTCCAACAGGCGGGCGGCGCCGCTGTCGAAGAGCTGGGCCTCGAAGCGATTGCCGGCCGCCAGCGCGAACGGGGACTGGCCCTCGCGCGGCGGGTCGCCGTAGACGGCGGCGACGACGGTGGCCGGGGCGAGGCCGGCGATGGTCAGGGCCTTCAGCAGGCCGCAGGCGGGGTTGCGCGCCGTGCGCTCGAGGCCGCGCGCGCCGAGCTGATCCGCGGCGAGCGCGCCGCGCAGCCGGGCCTGGCGGGTCGCGGGCGCGGCGGTCATGGCGACGACCTCCTGGCCGGCGCCCCGGTCTCGACGAGCGCCGGCCGCCCCCACAACCGATAGCGCTCGGGCAGCGCCTCCAGGCGCGCCGCCGCCTCGCGCCGCTCGGCCGCGTCGGCCGGCTCGATGCGGGCCAGCTCCGCCTCGGCCGCCGCGCGGATGCGGGCGTGGTCGGGCGGCGCGCCGAGCGCGAGCGCCGCCGGCGCCGACTCGGCGTACCGGGCGATCAGGGCGGCCAGCTGCGGTGCCGGGCCGCCGTCCAGCCGCTCGGCGTGCTCCAGGAGCGCCAGGAGCGTGCGCAGGTGGTTGGTGCGCAGGGTGCGCGACCCGATCACGCGCCGCGCGGGCTCCCAGGCGGAGTGGGCGACGATGCGCGCCAGCGCGGCCAGCCCGAGCGCGTTGATGGCCGGCACCACCCAGGCCGGCCGCGTCGCCGGCGCTTTCTGGTAGGCGCGCTCCTCATCCCGCCGCAGCGAAGCGAAGCGGTCGGTCGGGAGCGCGTACCCGCGGGTGGCTAGCGCGAAGTCGCTGATGACGCGCGGCGGCGCCGGCACGCCGAGCTCGGCCAGCGTGTCGAGCACGAGCTCGCGCAGCGGCCTCTGGCCGGCCAGGCCGCCGGGTGCGCCGTACCGGTCCGGCACCTCGAGCCGGGCGAGGCGGAGCTCGGCGACCAGCTGCGCCTGCCGCGCCGCGAGGCGATTGACCTCCCGCTGGGTGCGCTCGATCGCCGCGGCCGCGGCCCGCGGGTCCTGGAGCACGCGCGCGAACTCGGCCTGCAGCGCCTGGTGCCGCTGCGCCAGCTGGGCCAGCGCCTTCCGGAGGGCGGCTTCCGACATTCCCGCGCCGGCGGGCCGGCCACCCGACTTCTCCATGCGGCGATGATAGCGCATCCGCGTTCTTCCACGCAAGTCCACGGAACTCCACGAAAATGGGTGATGGTCTCGATGCCGCGCGCGGGCTGTCATGGCGCCTCGTCGGGACCGGTCGGCGATCACGCCGCCGTCGAAGGCCGTAATGACGGCGCGGGCGGGAAAGCGGAAATCAGCGGCGGTGCGATCGGATCGCCGGCGCGCCAGCCAGTTGTCGGCGCCGCTGCCGTTCATCGCCCTTCACCATGGTCCCGGAGCAGGGTTGGGATGCCCGCCCCATTGCTCGAGCAGCGCCGCGACCGGCTGCCAGGCAGCCGACCGGCGCAGGCGATCGGACGCCCGCGCCTTCAGTTCGTGCACCAGCCCGCGCAGCTCGCGCTCCTCGGCGGTCAGCACGCCGTCATACGCCGGGGCGAGCAGCGGCGACGCGCCGTGCGCCGCGCCCGCCAGCACGGCGTCGAGGAAGATCTCCAGCCGCCGCGCCGCGTCGCCCCGCCCCGCGCCCGAGTCGGCCATGGCCGCGAACCGCAGGTCGCCCCGCCACAGCTCCTCCAGCAGCCGGTCCTCCTCCAGCAGCAGGGCGGTGCCGAACGGCTCGCCTGCGGCCGGGCCGGCCGCGCCGCGCACCGCCTTGCGCACGTCGTCGACGGTGCGCTGGAAGTTGTCGTCGGCGAGCGAGAAGCCGACGAAGAGCATGTGGCGGGTGATCAGCAGCGCCTGGACGATGCCCACCAGCGCCGCCCGCCGGTCGGCGTAGCGCAGGTAGTCCTCGCGCGTCAGGACGATGTCCTCGGGGTGGGTGACGCAGCCGTGCAGCTTCAGCAGCCACCGGCCGTGCTCGGCCACCGCCTGGTAGGGCAGGACGGCGGCCTCCCGGCCGGCGCCGGCCGCGGCGAGCTCGAAGAGTTGGTCGTAGTTGAGGGTGACCACCTCGCCGACCGGGAGGCCGGCCAGGAGGGCATGGGCGAGCGAGTGGCGCTCGGCGATGAGGCGCTCGGCGACGGCCGGTCCGAGGGCGAGCCCCCGGTGCTCCAGCCGGGCCTGGATGATGCGGGCGCGGTCGAGCTGGTGCAGCCGCGCCAGGGCCACGCGCTCGGCCTCATCCAGCCCGGCACGCTCGGCCAGCGCCGCGAGCAGCCCGTCCCAGCCAGGCAGGCCGGCCCCCTGGCTGACGCCCGCCCCCAGGAACAGCACCAGCCGGCCGGCGGCCGCGAGCGCGGCGAGGCGATCGGCCTCCGCCTGGAGGGCGATCCCCAACTCGGCCCAGGCGGCCATGCCCCCGCTGGCGGCGGTTCCGTCGAGGAATTGGCGGCGGGCGTTCTGGGCGGCGGCGAAGGCCGGCCCGGTGTTCGTCACCAGCGCGACATCGATGTCGTGCTCCGCCGCCGCCTCGTGCAGCGCGCCGACCAGGGCGAGGACGATCCCGCCCTTGATCGCGCGCCCGCCACCGCGACCCGTCCCGATCAGCGGCAGGGCCGCCAGTGGCTTGGGTCGGCCCGTGAGCGGGGCCATCGGCCGCTCCTCGGCGACGGCACGGACGAACTGGCGCGCGCCGTCGCAGAACCACTCGACGCCCGCGGCAGACCCACCGCCGACGTTGACCAGGTAGGAGCGCGGCTCGGGTGGAGAGCCGGTCCCGCCGTCGAGCGGGGCGACACGCGCCCCGTGCCGCCCCCAGCCGCTCGGCCGCGGGGCCTCGCCTCGCCGCAGGCGCTCCAGGTGGTCGCGCGCCGCAGGGGGCAGGCTGGCCCGGAACCCTCCGGTGACGTGCAGCCCGGCGTCGCACGGCACGAGCCAGGCGTCGCAGTGGAGCCGCAGCAGATCCCCCCGCGCGATGAACACATGCCCCGCCATTGTCCCTCTCCACCTAATCTAATGCGGTCAATAGCACTGGCCGATGCCCAGAGTCGGGCCTACCCGCCGCGGGGGCGGTACAGCGTCGTACATCGCCACTCCAGGGCGGAATCAGCACCACCCCCTCATATCTTGAGCCACCCAACGCCACCGCTTTCTCTACAGGGGGTCTGCTCGAGGCCCCATCACCCATCCCGACCGCCACAGCTAAACCGCCAGCCGAACCGCGGCCGGCTCGTCGGCCGGCGGCACGACGCAGGCGATGGTCATACTCCGGCCGGTGAGCACCTGAAGCACTGCCTCGACCTCCCGGCGCAGTCGCCCCTCCAGCCGATCAGCCACCCAGACGCTGGGCACCCGGACGAAGAACTGCTCGCCGTCGCAGCCCACTCCCGCCGAGGCGGCGAGATACTGCGCCTCGCGTGGCTGGCGACGCACCAGATCATCGAGGGCGGCGCGCCACAACGCTTCCGCAGAAAGCGGCAGCACGCCCGAGGGTGCCGGGATCGGCAGTCGACGGGGCCGGCAGCGAGGCGAAGCGGCCTCGGCTTGGTCCACCGCCGTGGCGACAGCCAATGCCGGCGCCGCACCCGGTAGCCCGCCTGCCGTCTCTCGGGAAACCCCATCCAGGCCGCACATGGCGCCATGCGCCGGCCTCGCCTCCGACGACCGTCCCGCTGGCGGGTAGCCGCGCCCGAGCCGTTGCTCAAGCACTCGGGCCAGATACGAGGCCGGATAAGCCGGCCGGTAGGCAGCGGTCGCCTCGATCGCCTCGTCGACCAAGGCCCTCAGGTCGGCCGCTGCCCAGCCGTCTCTGACCAACCCGGCCAGCACAGGACCCATACAGCGTGCCATTCGCGACGGCTGTCGCTCGTGCGTCCGTGTGGCCGCGCGCTGGATCAGATCCGTAACCAGATCCTTTGAATCTGGCGAGTCTGATCCGGGAATCGGCGCGGACGAAACTGGTTGCCGCCGATCACCACCTGCACCTGTCTCTGGTGCAACGCCGGCACCAGATGGCAGCTCGTGGCCCCGCTCACCCGCGTCTTCCGGTAGCGCCTCGCCACCGGTTCGGACGGCCCCTTCCCCCTCCGATGGTGCAACCGGTGGCGCCCACGAACCGGTTGCCGAGCCGGCCGCCAGGCCCAGGGCCCATGCCGTCGGCGCCGGGCCGCGCCGGCCGTCGACGCGAGGACCCGGCGCGCCGCGCAGCAGACCCAACTCCTCGCCCAATCGCAACGCCTGCAGGACCGACTTGCGGGCGCAGCCGAGCCGAGCCGTCAGGTCGGTCAGGCTCAGCGGGCACGGCCCGCCGCCGGCCAGCAGCAGGTCCACGGCCAGCAGCAGCAGGCGCGCCGCGCCGGGCCGGTCGAGATGTGGTGCCAGCACGGCACGGATGGCCGCCAGTTGTTGCCGGATCGCAACGGCACCATCGTGCTGGCCACCTGGCGTCAGCAACGCCTGATCGGATGTGATCGTCATGGTCTCCTCCCGGCCGGCGCGCCCCTCGTCCGCGTCGCTGCTGGCACCGACAACCGGGCGCGAGCTGCCCCGTGCCGATCACACGGTAGCAGGCGCCATGGATCCGGCCGGGGCTGATCACAGCGCTAGAGACTCCTACGACTCTTTAAGCCGTGTGACCGGCCGATCTGGCCCGCACTGTCGGGCCGATCGCGGCCGGTGCCGGTCACATGGTGCCGGGCGGGGAGCGAACGGCGCCAGCCGGGGTGATGCTGGCGCCAGCCGGGGTGAGCATGATGTGACCGCGCGTGGCCAGCCGCCAGGCGGGACACTGGCCGGGTGTGCCCGCTGGTCACGCATGCCTGCTTGCATGGTGCCAACCGGGGTGATCGCGACGTGACCGGGCCACCGCGCCACGTGCGACATTTGCCGGAGAGACGTGCCTTCCGGGCACCGATCACGCCGACGATGGTACCAGGCGGGGTGACGCCCCTGTGACCGACGCCGCTCAGGCGCCCGCGTCGGTGGTTGGTGACCGTGAGGCACCGGCCGTTGGGCGGTGCCGGCCGCCGTCCAGCCCGCCAGTTGGCGGCCGGTAGACTCATGCCGGATAGGCATAGCGTCGGCACCGGGCGCGGCTTTAGAGGCCGGCCTTCTGCCGCCAGAGGGCCAGGATGCGCGTCGCCGCCGCGTCGGGCAGGGGGCGCACCTGGCGCTCATAGCGGGATAAGGACTCGCGCGTGATCCCCAGGGCGCTCGCCAGTTCGGCCTGCTGCACGTTGTAGAGCATCCTGAACCGCCGGACCAGCGCCGGGTCGGACTGCAGTCGCGCCGGGCTGTCGGGGATGCCGAGCGGCAGCAGCGGCTGGCGGTCGGCCGCCTCGCGACGGGGGAGGCGGCGCTTGCGTGGCGACGGCAGCCGGGCGCGGTCGGGCGCCTGGGAGATCTTCCAGATGTCCTCGGAGAGGCGCACGCTGATCGGCATGTCGAGCCAGCCGCGGAAGAAGCCCTTCTGGCGATTGGGCGGCTCCAGCGCCGGCAGCTCGTCCAGCAGGCCGATCTCCTGCAGGCGCTGGTGCACCTCGATGACGGCGTCGACGGTGCGGCCCGGACGCTCCCAGTTCGGCTCCTCGCCGCAAAAGGCCAGGATCGTGCGGATGGTCGCCCGCGGCGCCTGCCCTTTCTTGCCGGCGATCGTGCCGATCAGCACCCAGTAGGTGCCGATCTTCTTCACCAGCGCCTCCTGGCGCGGATTCAGCTCCAGCAACGCCCGCGCATAGTGGCCGACCCAGCGCAGGTCGCTGGGCGTCAGGAAGTGGGCCAGCGCCTGGCCGCAGCGGAAGCCGAAGGCCGTCCACGTCTCACCGTCCCGGGTCAACTCGACGCCGACGATGTCGAGCAGGTGGTCCGGGCGCGGCTTGCCGAAGGCGACCGTGCCGCGGCCCCGATAGTCCTGCCAGACCATCGTCAGCCGCAGCTCGGCCAGCCGGAGCACCTCGCGCGTGAAGTCCTCATAGAGCCGGTGGAGCGTGCCGCGGCGGCGGCGCACGGCGCGGTACTCGGCGATCTCGTCGAGCCGGATGCGAGCGATCTCGCGCCGGGGGTCGGGCAACTCGGCGATGCGCGACATCAGGATGAGGAAGACGTCGGCCGTCTCCACGCTCAGGTCGCGCACCGCCTCCCACACGGCCGCCACCGCCTCGACCCCCTGCGGCTCGCGCTCGAAGAAGAGCGTAATGTGGCCGCCGCGCGCCTCGTAGCGGTACTGGGGCCGTCCGGCCTCGTCGACCGTCCAGCGCGTCGTCGGGCCGCCGGCGTAGATGCCCTGCAACGCCGCCAGCATGACCGGACTGACCGGCACCGGCAGCGGCCGGACGGCCGGTGCGCGCCCGTCACGGGGCGGGTCCAGGAGCGCGATCGGCCCAGCGTCGCCCTCGTCCACCACCTCCGGCGGCGCCTCGGCCGCCAGCGTCGCCAGCCACTGGCGGACCGCCTCCAGGGCGTGCGGGTCGTCGCGGTCGAGGGAGGCCTCGACGGTGGCCACCAGCGACTTGAGCACGCCGAGGTCGATGCGCAGCTGCTCGGCGTCCTCCAGGCCGGCCAGCTCGGCGAGAAAGACGCGCAGGCGAGCGCCAGCGGCAGAGGCGTGCGGCCGCTGAGCGAGGACAGCCGCCAGCTCGGCCCGCAGCCAGGCCACGGGCGTCGCCCCCGCGGGCGCGGGCTGGACCAGCTCTGGCCGCTCGTCAACGTCGGCCCTGACGATATCGCGACGCGTCCCGACCGCCCGGGCCGGGATCGTCCCCCGGCCGCCTTCGACCCTGTCTCGTGCCGGTCGCCCACGTTCCTGCTGGATGGTCATCCGCCCTCGCTCGCCCGTCGCCCCGCTTCGGCCGCCACGCAACCGGACGTCGTGCGTTCTTAACGTGCCAGCCCGTTCGCCAGTGGCGGACATGGTCGATCGGCGCCGGCCCGCGCGCCCGGTGGCGGCCAGGCGATGCGCGCCGGCACAGAGCTGGACAACCGCCGCGGGTGCGGATAGCATAGCCCGGCGCCGGTGTACGTATAGGGTCGCGGCGGAGTGGACGCCCGGCGGCGCGCCGGGCAAGGAGACGGCAGGCATGGGAAGCGGGTCGACGCGGGTGGTGGCGATCGCCAATGGCAAGGGCGGGGTCGGCAAGACCTCCACCACCTATGCCCTCGGCGACGCGCTCGCCGACGCCGGGCAGCGCGTGCTCATGGTCGACCTCGACCCCCAGTCGAGCCTGACGCTGGCGGCCGGTCAGAATCCGGTCGAGTTGGAGTTGACGGTCTACTCGGCGCTGGTGCACTGGATCAAGCACTATCAGCCGTTGGCCCTGGCGAGTTACCGGCTCACCCTGCGCGAGGGCCTCGACCTGCTGCCAGCCAACCTCGACCTGTTGCAGGCCGACGACGACCTAGCGACGGCCAAGCGGCGGGAGAACGTGCTGGACAACGTGCTGACGCCGGCCCACGGTCAGTACGACGTGGTGCTGATCGACTGTCCGCCATCGCTGTCGCTGCTGGTGACCAATGCCTTCACCGCCGCGCAACAGCTGCTCGTGCCGGTATCGCCCGAGTTCCTGGCGATCTCGGGACTGAACGTGCTGTTCAGGAAGATCGAGGAGCTGCGGGCGTCGGGCCTCAATCCGCGCCTGAGCGTCGCCGGGCTGGTCCTGACCATGGTCGACCATCGGACGACCCATAGCCGCGAGATGCAGCAGCTGGTGATCCAGCAGCTGGCGCGCTTCCGGCTGCTGGGCGAGATCAAGCGCACGACCGCCATCAACCAGGCCGCCGCCGCCGGCCTGCCGATCACCAGATATCAGCCGGCCGGCGAAGCCGCCCAGGCCTACCGGCAGGTGGCGCGGACGCTGCTGGCCGATTGGGGGCGGGGGCCGCGGGGCGAGGCGGCGGCCGCGACGCCTGCCGGCGACCAGGCCGCCGTGACCGTCCCACCGCTGGGCGTCGCCGGCCATTCCTGATCGATGCGAGGTGAGGCGTGCCGCGAACCCGTTCCCCCAAACGCAGCCCGGTCTACGTCGACCAGCCGCCGGCCGAGCCGACGGGCGTCGCCTCCGGCGCCGCGCCGGCCACGTCCGACGTGCCCTACCGACCCGAGCCGCCCCGCGAGGCCGTCGGCCAGCGGGTGGAGGCGATGCGCCTCGACGAGCTGTGGCTGGAGAGCCAGCCGCGCGAGATCGTGCCGGAGGAGGCGCTCCAGGGGTTGATCGCCGCGGGGCGCGCCCAGCCGGCGGCGCTGCTGGCGACCTTGCGGGCCGCCGCCGACCAGGATCCCTACTATCGGGAGGTGCTGGCGTCGATCGAGGGGCTGGCCAGCAGCATCCGGTCGCAGGGGGTGCTGCAGCCGATCGAGGTCGTCATCCGGCCCGACGGCCGCTACGTCGTGCGCGACGGCCACCGGCGCAGCCTGGCCTCGCTGCTGGCGGAGCGCGCGACGGTGCCCGGCATCGTCGTCGACGAGCCGACGGAATTGGAGGCGGTGGCGCGTCCCCTGATCGTCAACCTGCAGCGCCAGGACCTGACGCCGATCGAGAAGGGCGCGGCGCTGCTGCGGCTGGCGCTGCTGGTGGCGAAGCGGCTGACCGATCAGGCCGGCGCCGCCGGAGGCGGGCCGCTTGACCTCGTGGCGCTGCTCGGCTCGGCCGACGGCGGTGACGCGGACGCCAGCGCCGGGGCCGCGGCGGAGAATGGCAGCAAGTCGACCATCACCGGCGCCGCACGCAAGGTGGCGGTGGAGGTGCGCGACGCCGTCTGCGCCATGGTCGGACTGCCGCCGAAGGCCTATTACCGGCTGCTGGCGCTCAACCGGCTGGCGCCGACGGCGCGGGCGCTGGGGCGCGGGCTGACCGAGAGCCATCTGCGCCCGATCACGGCGCTGCCGGCCGAGGCGCAGGCCGAGGTGACCGCCTTCGCCATCAGGCGCCAGCTCACCAGCAAGGAGATCGGCACGCTCGCGCAGGTCGCCCGCTCCGGCGACCGTGACGCCGTGGCGAAGGTGATGGCGCGGCTGGCGAAGGAGGAGCAGACGCGGCAGCGCACCGCCGTCTCGTGGGAGGCGTTGCTGAGCGCCGTGCCGCGCGACGTCGAGCGCCGCTGCCTGGCGCTCGAGGCGGAATTGGCGGCGCTGGACCCCGACCGGCTGCGGGTGAGGCTCAGTGCGATCGCGGAGCAGATGCCGTTGCTCCTGACCCTGCACCGGCGGTTCGAGATGATCCTCGCCACGTACACGTCGGTGCCCGTCGACGACGAGGGGGAGGCGCCGGCGCGGCGCTGACGGCCAGCGGTTTCATTGTCCGCCGCGGACAATGAATGAAGGTGGAGGGCGTCGGTGTCGACCCTCCGGCATCAGGTTTGCCGGTCGACGACGACTAGAATTGCCGGTGGAGTCGACCGCCGCGGGCACGGTCTAGCATGGCGTCCAACAGGAGACGCTGTGAAAACTGACGCGGAGGTACGACTCTATCTTAACGAGCGCGACGAAGGCAGAACTCAGGTTACATGGACTCTTGCCCGTGCCCGACCGGCTGTTCAGTCTGGTGCGATTGGGCCGTCGAGTGGCTCGCCCAGCTCCTCCAGGAGCTGCTTGATGTTAAGCGCCATCGTGCGCATCGCCCCCGCTGCTCAGCCAGATGTCATCGGCATGGCGCGTCAATCCGACCTCAACGTCAAGCAGACGACCGAATTGGCCCAGGCCGTCTGGCGTGGCGACCCCGACTTCGTCCGGCGCCTCGTCGGCCAGGCGCGGCGCCAGCCGAGCCAGCGGAGCCGGGTGCGGGCGAGCTGGGCGTCTCTGCTCCACGCGGTGCCAGGCGATTATGGCGACCGCCTCACCGCGCTCCGTGCCGAACTGGCGGTGCTGCGTTTGTAACGTTACAAACGAGCTGGGATCGCCGTGCCGGCCACCTGTGACGCCGGCACGGCGATTCCCCAGAGCGTACCACCAATATCGGCACACGAGCCGCACTGGAACGTGAATCGCCACTCCACCACGGCGAGAACAGATTCTCCCGGGCCACCTCCCCGACCGGGGCGGAGAGCACGGCCCGTCCGGCCATGCCTTCACGCCTCGTAGGTGGCGACGCCTTCCAGCACGCGGACGAAGGCCAGGCGAGTGGCCAGCCGGCACGGCCGGCAGCGCCCGCCCGCGTCCATCCCGTCCGGCGCCAGCGGCTCGCCGCACGACAGACAGCCGCCCGGCGGGAGCGGCCCGGGGCGGTAGCGCAGGATGGGGACCACCGGCCCCCGCCGGCCGCCGCCCGGCCGGCCCCCGCCGGCCGCCGCCCGGCCGGTGGTCGCGCGTGCCGTGCCGCACCTGCGGCGCCATCACCACCAGGCGCGCGGCCACCGCCGGCTCCGGGTGGTCCAGCAGCCAGTCCCCGATCTCCCGGAAGCGCCCGACCACGCTCAGGCGTGCCCCGACCTGGCATACCCGGCCCGGCGCCGCTGCCGTCAGCTCGGTCGCCAGCCGCTGGTTGGGGTCGAAGTGCAGGATGAGCGACCCGGGCGCACCGACGGCGGCCCCCGCCTGCGGGCGCACCGTGACGGCCACCCCTTCCGCGATCAGGTCGGCGATGACCTCGTCGATCGTCTCCATGACGCCCCTCCCTGGCGCCGGGCGCCGGCCGTCCCCGCTGGACCGGTCGGCAGGCCCGTCATATCAGGAACGGGCCAGCCGCCCCCAGTGTGACAGAGCCGCGTCACGCGCCGGTCGGTTCGGCGCCGCCACCCGGCCGCCACCCGGCCTCACCGGCGCCGGGCTGGGCCCCGTTCCCGCCCGGCGCTGGCGATCCCGTCCCGGCCGTGGTCTCGTCCGTGACCACCCCGATCGTCATCCCCAGCGCCTCCAATTCCTGGAGCAGCACCTCCAGCGTCGCCGAGGTCGCCGGCGCCGGATAGGGCCGCCCCTGCACGATCGCCTCGTACAGCCGGCGCCGGCCGGCCACATCGTCCGCCTTGAGCGTCAGCAGCTCCCGCAGCGTGTGCGCCGCGCCGTGCGCTTCGAGCGCCCAGACCTCCATCTCGCCGACGCGCTGGCCGCCGACGCGCGCCCGCCCGCCGACCGGCTGCCCGGTGAGCAGCGCGTACGGGCCGGTGGCGCGCGCGTGCAGCTTGTCGTCCACCTCGTGGTGCAGCTTGAGAAGGTACTGCACCCCGACCGTCACCGGCTCGGCCAGGGCCGCACCCGTCCGCCCGTCGTAGAGCGTGACCGTGCCGTCGGCGGGCAGGCCGGCGGCCACCAGCAGCAGCCGCACGGCGGCGGCGTCGGGGCCGTCGAAGGCGGGCGCGGCCACCCGCCAGCCCAGCGCCCGGCAGGCCCAGCCGAGCTGCGTCTCGAACAGCTGGCCCAGGTTCATGCGGCTGGGCACGCCCAGCGGGTTCAGCAGCACGTCGATCGGCCGCCCATCGGGCAGGAAGGGCATGTCCTCGTCGGCCACGATGCGGGCGACCACGCCCTTGTTGCCGTGCCGCCCGGCCAGCTTGTCGCCGACCTGGATCGGGCGGCGCTGGGCCAGCGTGACGCGCACCCGTTGCTCCACGCCCTGGGGCAAGGGCGACCCCGTCGACGCGTCCTCGACCACGACATCGACGACGGTGCCGCGGCTACCCGGCGGCACGCGCAGGGAGGTGTCCTTGACCGCGTCCCGCCGCTGGAAGCGTTCGACGCCGGCCAGCCGGTCGCCGAAGCTGACCGGCGTGTCCAGCCCGGCGACGCTGGCGCGCGCCAGCACCGCCGCGCCGTCGGCCTCCGCGTCGGCCTCGGCCCGCGGCGTCACCTTGCCGACCAGCAGGTCGCCCGGACCGACGCGCGCGCCGAGGCGCGCGATGCCGCGCGCGTCGAGCTGGGCCAGCCCGCGGTCGCCCACGTGCGGGACGGCGCGGGTCAGCCGCTCCCGCCCGGCCGGCGTGTCGCGCACCTCGACGGTGTGCTCCTCCAGGTGGATCGACGTCAGCCCGTCGCCCTGCACGAAGCCGGCGCGGAGGACGACGGCATCCTCGTAGGTCGCCCCGTCCCAGGCCAGGAAGGCGACCAGCGCGTTGCAGCCCAGGGCCAGTTCGCCGCCGGCGGTGGCGCTGTCGTCGGCCAGCACCTGGCCGGCCACGACGCGCTCGCCGCGGCGCACGCACGGGCGCTGGCGCCGACAGGTCTCCTGGTTGGTGCGCTCGAAGAGGCGCAGGGGGTAGCGTCGTCGCTGGCCGCTCGCCTCCTCGACCACGATCGCCGCGGCCGTCGCCGACACGACCGTTCCTCCGCCTTCGGCCGTGACCAGCCAGCCCGAGTCGCAGGCGACGGCCGCCTCCAGCCCGGTGCCGACCAGCGGCGCCTCCGGCCGTAGCAGGGGCAGCGCCTGGCGCTGCATGGTGGCGC
This sequence comes from Chloroflexota bacterium, assembly GCA_020849725.1. Next base: position 69,577 of record JADLAZ010000282.1, on the reverse strand, counting down.
CCATCTGGGCGCGCGTCGGGTCGTCGTGCTCCAGGAAGGGGATCAGGCCGGCGCCGGCGCCGACGACCTGGCCGGGCGCCGCGTCCAGGAAGGCGCAGGCCGTCGCGTCGACGCGGCCGGCGCGGCCGGCGCGGCGGGCCCGGACGCGCTCGGCCACCAGATTGCCGAACTCGTCGAGCGGCGTGCCGCCGTCGGCGATCGCCACCGCCGCCTCCTCGTCGGCGGTCAGGCCCACCGTCGCCGTCCCGACGAACGGGACGACCGCGACCGGGCCGGTGACGCACGCGGCCACCCGCGCCGCGAGCGCGGCCGTCAGCGGCCGGCCGTCGGCCGCCACCAGCAGCCGGCCGCTGGCCGGGTCGGTCACGTCGGCGCGCAGGATGCGGCCGGCCAGCGCGGCGGCGGTCGCCGCCACCGTCGTGGCGACCGGCCGGTAGGGCGTCGCGATCAGCCCGAGCTCGTCGACGTGGGCGTAGGTGGCCAGGCTGGTGATCAGGCCGACGCTGGGCCCTTCCGGCGTCTCGACCGGGCAGAGGCGCCCGTACTGGGACGGGTGGACGTCGCGCGCGCCCGCCGCCGCCCGGTCGCGGGACAGGCCGCCGGGGCCCAGCGCCGACAGGCGCCGCCGGTGGGCCAGGGCGGCCAGCGGGTTGGTCTGGTCGTGCAACTGCGCCAGCGGGCTGTCGCGGAAGAAGGCGCGCACGGCGCGGCGGAGCGGGTCGGGGCTGACCAGGCGCGCCGGGGTCAGCACCGCCGTCGGGCTGAGCAGCTGGCGCTCGACGGCGGCGACCAGTTCATCGAGTCCCCGCGCGACGGCGTCGCCCAGCGCCTCGCCGGCCGGGCGCACGCGGCGGCGCCCCAGGTGATCGACATCGTCGAGCGGCCCGCTGGCCGGCAGACGGCGCAGCCACTCCCGCACCAGCGCTACCAGATCGGCTGGGCACAACGCCTCGGCCGTGTGCGCGGGGGCGATCAGGTCGGCCGGGCCGGGCCGGTCGCGCCATACGGCCTCGTGCAGCCGGCGCCGGCCGAGCCGGCCGAGGCTGACGCGTCGCGGATCGAACAGCGTCACCTGGACGAGGGCGAGGGCCTCATCCGCCGCCAGCGGGCGCTCCGGCCGCAGCGCCCGGGCGATGGCGACGGCCGCCGTCGCGGCGTCCCGCGACGCGTCCCGGGCCAGCGTCGCCGCCAGGCAGCGGTCCGTCGCCGGCAGATCACCGACGAGCGCCCGCAGGTCGGCATCGGTCTCATGGCCGAGGGCGCGCAGGACCATCGTCACCGGCAGGCGCACCCCGTACCCGTGCAGCCACAGGCCGCCGCGCGCATCGGCCGCCAGCGCCAGCGCCAGGCCGCGCTCGGTCAGCAGGCGGGCGGTGAGCGCGCCGGCCGCGTCGGCCGCGAAGACGGGGCCGGGCGCCCGCACCAGCTGCGCGACGATCAGCCGGTCGGCGCCGGCGATGACGACCGTCCCCTCCGCCGTCGGCAGCGGGAGATCGCCCAGCCAGACCTCGCCGGCCTGGATCTCGCCGGTGGCGGCGCTGGTCAGCTCGGCCGTGACCGTGAGCCGGGCGCTGAAGTCGAGGCCGTAGCGCCGGCACCAGGCGACATCATGCGCCGGCGGCGCCAGGCGCGGCGTGTGCAGGCGCAGCGTCGCCCGGCCGGCCGCGCCGGCGGTGATCGGCGAGACCCGCGCGAGGGCCTCGGCCAGCCCCGTCGTCAGGTAGTGCGCCAGCGAGTCGCCCAGGGCGGCCGTCAGTGACGGGAGCGCCGCCGGCGGCCAGGCCTGGCGCCCGAGATACCGGCGCCCGTCGCTCGGCTGGGTCGTCTCCAGCATCGTGTCCATGGCACTCTCTCCTGGCACGCTCCCTCTGGTGGTGACTACGACAATGCCGCCAGCCGCCGCGCCACCTCGGCCGCGCTCAGCCGGCGCGGCGGCGTGGTCGCCGGCAGCCCGGCGGCCGGCAGCGCGGCCGGGCCGGGAGCCCGGCCGTCCCCGGCCGCCGGCGGCGCGTCCGCTGTGCCGCGCGGCGGCGCCCCGGCGGCCTGGCGCTCGCCCGCTATCACCAGCTGCCCGAAGATGACCCGCTCCTTGAGGCCGCGCAGCGGGTCGACCGCCCCGGCCAGGGCCGCCGCCGTCAGCACCTGGGTGGCGTGCTGGAAGGCGGCCGCCGCCAGCCAGCTGTCGGACGCCAGCGCCGCTCGGGTCATGCCCAGCAGCACCGGCCGCCCCGTCGGCGGCGTGCCGCCGCTGGCGCTGGCCGCCGCGCGCGCCTCGTCCAGGTGGCGGCGGCTTACGTGCTCGCCGACGACCAGGTCGGTCGTGCCGGCCGCGGTGACGGCGCAGGTGCGCGCCAGCTGGCGGACCAGGATCTCGAGGTGGCGATCGTCGACGGCGGCCGCGTTGGCCCGGTAGACGCGCTGGACCTCGGCGACGAGGTACTCCAGAGCGGCCGCCAGGCCGCCCAGCTCGGCCAGCTCGCGCGGGTCGCACGGGCCGGCCGTCAGCGGCTCGCCCGGCCGCACTAGCGCGCCGTCGGCCACGGTCAGCCGCGCCGCCGCCGGCAGCGCGACCCGCACCGCCTCGCCCCCGGCGCGGTCGAGCGCTTCGATGCACACCATGGCCCCCCCGTCCGCCGACGCCGTCACCAGGCGGACCCGGCCGCCGGCCGGCGCCAGCAGCGCGGCCCCGCCGCGCGGGCGGCGGACCTCCAACAGCTCCCCGATGCGCGGCAGGCCGATGGCGGTCAGGTCATCGCCGCCACCGGCCGCCCCGCCGCGATGCTTGGCGTCGAGCGTCATCTGGGTGCCCGGCTCGCCGGCGCTCTGAGCGGCGATCACGCCCACCGGCGTCCCCGGCGCGACCAGCTCGCCGGTGGCCAGGTCGGTCCCGACGCAGCACCGGCAGAGCCCCTCGCCGGCCGCGCAGGTCAGCGGCGAGCGCACGCGCACGCCGGGCAGCGGCGCCCGCGCCAGGCAGTCCGCCTGGGCGGCGGTGAGCGGCGTCGTGAGCGGCGCGCCGGCCGCGCCGTCGCCGGCCAGCAGCCCGGCCGCCCTCAGCGCCGCCAGGGCCGGGCCGCTGTCGTCGGCCGCCAGCAGCCGGCCGGTCAGCGGCGTGACCAGGGCGCCAGCCGCGTCGCGCTCGCCCAGCCAGCGGCCGGCCGTCGTCCCGCAGTCGTCCAGCGTCACCACGGCGCGCTGGCCGAGGTCGACCAGCCGCCGCGTCAGATAGCCGCCCTCGGCGGTGCTGAGGGCCTGGTCGACCTTGGCCTTGCGGGCGGCGCGCGCCGCCTGGACGAAGTCGGCGCCGCTCAGGCCCGCCTGCCAACTGCTGGTGACGGCCGGCAGCAGGATGCCCGGCAGGCCGCCGAGCAACCCCACCGCCAGCAGCATCCGGCGCAGTTGATCGGCATTGCCGCGCGCCCCGCTGGCGATGAGGCCGATGATCGGATGCAGCGCGTGGGCCGGGTCATGGATGAGCTCGTCGGTCAGGGCCGCCAGCTCCCGATCCAGCGCCTGCCAGATCCCAGTCTCCGCCGCCGCCCGCTCGTCGCCGGTGCATTCGCCGTCCCGCTCCCGGTCCTCCAGCCGCGCCACCGCCGCCGCGGCCGCCGCGATCGCGGCGTCGCGCCGCTGGCGCACCGCCGGCGTGGCCAGCGCCGTCAGGTCGGCCAGGGCGAAGGTCCGCCCGGCGGCCGTGGCCCCGCTGAAGCCGGCCCTGGCGAGCCGATCCAGGGTCTCGACCGCCAGTTCCGCGCCGCCTTCGGCCCGGGCGCAGGCCACGAGTCGCGCCAGCGTCCCTCTGGTCAGCACGCCATCGGTCAGGCCCGCGCGCCAGCGCAGCCCCGGCGGCAGGCCCGGGCTGCCCTGACCGCCGTGGTTGAACAGGCAGCGGCCGGCGGTGGTCGGCCGCGACGTCCAGATCGGCGGCCGATCCGGGTCCGGCGCCCACGGCAGGCGCACTGTGATCGGCGCGCGCAGATCGACGGCGCCCGCCTCGTAGGCGAGGATGGCCTCCTCGGGAGAGGCGAAGGTCTTGCCCATGCCATGGGCGCGCGGGTCGGGGTCCTCCTGGGTCAGATAATGTAAGCCCATGACCATGTCCTGGTCGGGCGCCATGGCCGGCTCGCCGGTGGCCGGCGACAGCGTGTGGTGGACCGACCACAGCCGCTGCCGCGCTTCCGCCTGCGCCGCCGGCGTGACCGGCAGGTGGACGGCCATCTGATCGCCGTCGAAGTCGGCGTTGAAGGGTCGGCAGGCCAGCGGCGGCAGGCGAATGGCCGCGCCCGGCGCCAGGCGCGGGGCGAAGGCCAGCATCCCCAACCGGTGCAGCGTCGGGGCGCGGTTGAGCAGCACCAGCGTGCCGGCCATCGCCCGCTCCAGGGCGGGCCAGACGGCCGGCTCGGCGCGGTCGATCATCCGGTCGGCCGCGCGCGGCGAGGCGGCCTCCCCCGCCCGCACCAACTCGCGGATGGTGGCCGGGCGATAGAGCTCCAGGGCGATGGCCGGCGGCAGGCCGACCTCGCCCAGGCCGAGCTCGGGGCCGGCCACGATCACCGAGCGGGCCGAGAAGTCGACCCGCTTGCCGAGCAGGTCGCGGCGGAAGCGGCCGGACTTGCCGCGCAAGCCCTGGCTGAGGCCCTGGTAGAGCCGGCCGTGGCGCTGTTTGGGCGCGCGGCCGGTGGCCCGATTGTCCAGGAGGCGGTCGACGGCCCCCTGCAGGCGCTGCTGCCAGCCGCGCAGCACGATGGCCGCCACCCCCGGCTGCTCCTGCAGCGCGCGCACCGTCTGGTTGATCGTCAGGACATCGCGGTACAGCTCATTGAGATCGCTGCTGTACGGTCGCCCGTCGATCTCGCGCAGCGGGCGCAGGTCGGGCGGCAGCACCGGCAGGCGGGTCAGGACCAGCCACTCCGGCCGCACCCCGGCGCGGAGCAGGCTCGTGACCAGGCGCAGGCGACGACGGGCCGCGTCCCGCCGCTCGCCGGTCGTCGTGACCAGCTCGCCGCGCAGGGCCTCGGCCAGCGCCGGCAGGTCGAGGCCCGCCAGGAGCTGGCGGAGCGCGCCGGCGCCGGCGCCGAAGGTGGCCAGGCCGGGATAGGTCGCCTCCAGCTGGCGCGCCTGCTCGAAGGCGACCACCTGACCGGGCGCGAGTCGCGCGCCCAGCGCCGCCAGCGCCTGCCCCGGCGGGTCGTCCGGCCCCTGGTCCGGCGCGGCCGCGCGCAACTCGGCTTGGCGGTCGGCGTCGGCGGCGAGCACGACGGCGGCGGTGTACTGGACGGCCGCCGCCACGTCGGTGTCGCGCAGCTGGAGCAGGTCGGCGAGCGCGCCGGGGCGCTGGTCGATGGCCCACGGATGGGCGCACGGGACGGCCAGGTCGATGTGGCCGCGCCGGTCGCGGCGGCCGGGCGTCGGCACGGCCGGCCGGCCGCAGCCGGGACAGGGCACGCCGCGTGCCGGTGGGGCGGGCGCCCCGCACGCGCACTGCCACACGAACAGCGACCCGAAGATCTCCGGGCAGAGCAACCCCCCGCGCGCCGGCTCGACCCGGATCGAGGGCGTGGCCAGGTCGTCGTCGCGGACCGTGTAGAGGTCGACGTTGGTGACCGCGCCGGCCGAGCGCGCCCGGATCTCCTCCGGGCTGGCCCAGCGGATCCAGACGCCGCGGATCGCCGCCAGCGGCGGCAGGACGAAGCGGGGCGCCGCCGCTGCCGCCGGCGCCGGGACCGGCTCCTCACCGGCGAGGGTGTCGTGCCGAGCACAACTCATCGCATCGCCTCCTCAGCGTCAGGCCGCGCCGGCGCGGCCGCCTGGTAGTAGATGGCTAGGATGGTGAGCCGGCGCGGACCGGCGGGCGTCGGCACGTCGACGACGGCCCCCACCGGGCGGCCGAGCAGCGCGCTCCCGAGGCTGGAGGCGGTGCTGACCCTGCCGTCCAACGGCGCCGCTTCCGCCGGCGCGACGACCTGGCGCTTGCTCACCCGACCATCCCGCTCGTCGCGGATGGTCACCGTGGCGCCGATCGCCACCGCCGGCGGCTGGCCGGCGGCCGGGGCGGTGACCGGCCGCGCCCGCTCGAGGTCGGCCGTCAGCGCGGCGATGCGCGCGCGGACCTGGGCCAGGCGCTCGCGCGTCGCGTGCAGTTCGCCGTTCTCGCTGACATCGCCCAGGTCACGGGCCGCGTGCAGGCGCGCCAGTAGACCCGGCAGTTCGCGGCCCAGCGCGTCGCGTTCGGCCTGCTTGGTGGCGTACCCCTGACGGGTCAACGGGATCGGTTCCATACCTCACCTCGCGTGACGACTATCGGCCGCGCCGGGAGCATGTTGATCAGCCGGACGGGATACTCCATCAGGCGGCGTCGTCGAGTGACGAGTAGGCGGCCGCCCGCCGCGCGCCCGGGGCGGGTCGAGCAGGTCCGCCGGATGGCAGCCGAGCGCGTCGACCAGTTTCCGCGCCGTCGTCCAGCGCGCCGGCCGGCCGCGCTCCAGGTTGTAGATCGTCTTCTCGGTCATGCCGGCCCGCTCGGCCAGGGCGTGCCGCGAGAGGAGGCGCCGCTCCCGGATCGTCTGGAGTCCCCGCAGCACGGGCATCATCGGGCTCGGCTCCCGCGCGCTCGCCACGACCCGGACGGGCCAACGAGCGTGCCGGCGATGGGCCTCCCCGCCGCCACTCGGTCGAGCATCGGGCGGGCTGGCATCAGGTGGCAGACGTGGCTGGCGCCGCAAGCGCCAACCCTGACGGCGCAGTCCATCGACGCGATCCTCCAGACCGGGGAAACCGGCGTGGTGGTGAAGAAAGCAGGACGGCACAAGACGGTAAGTAACCGGTACTATTCTACACCGTTGGCCGCCGCCGCTCGAGCCACTGGTCAGCGGTGCTCTCGGCGTCCGACTACCGTCAGCAGCGGTTGGCGCCGCGCGGTGTCCGCGCTCCCGGCCCAGATCGCGCCGAAGACCCCCTGCACCTCCAGGAGCGCCAGGCTGGTCGTGAGGATTGGCGCCCCGGGCCGCCCGATTCGGCCCGCCGCCTGCTGTTGCACGATCGCGTGGATCTGCTGCTCGCGCCGGACGCTGCTGGTCACGAAGAGCACCAGGCCCTCCCGGCCGGCCGGCGAGCCGGCCCAGGCCAGGTAATGGGGCAGCTTCGCGCGCAGCGTCCGGGCGTTGGTCCGGCCCCGGTCCCACTCGACGATCAGCTCGATCGGCCGGGCGCCGACGACGAGCACGGCCCGCGCATCGGGGTAGACCCGGCCGTACGGCATCCTGCCGCCCGTGCGGGCGTTCCGCGTCTGGAGCGCCCCATCGGCGGTCCGGAAGCGCACCGACCGGCACAGCGGCCCCTGCCAGGCCCCGATCAGCGCCACCGGCTGGCCCGGCTCCTGGCTCACCCGGCCGGCCATGAGCTGCCGCAACCGGATCGTCCCCTGCGTGTGGGCCAGGTGCTGGCGCGCCCGGCGCAGGCGCGGCGTCGAGCGCGTCAGGCGGACCGCCGCCGCGTCCGGCGCGGTCGGCGCCCGGCCGGCCTGCACGACCGTCAGCCGGCGGTGGAGCGTTGGCGCGCGGCCGGCCTGCGCGGCCAGCAGGCGCAGGCCGGCCGGGGTGAGGTAGAGCCCCGGCGGCGTGCCCGCGACGCGGCCGACCAGGCCGGGGGCGAGCAGTTCGGCCAGCACCTGCCGCAGGCGCACCGCGCTGAGCGGGGCCGCCGCGCCAGGGGCGGCGAGGGGCCGGTCGGCCGCCAGGGCGGCCGGGCTGATCATCGGCTCGCGGGCGATGGCGTGCAGGCAGGCCAGGGCCGTCCCGCTCAGGCGGAGGCGGTGCGCGACGACATCGGCGCTGACGGAGCGCGTGGGGCTCACCGCGCCGCCGACGGGCAGCCGGAACGGGACTGGCGTGAGCATGATTGGCAGCGCGGCGGCCGGTGTCTCGACCAGGCGCTGCACCAGGCGGCCCGGCCCGTCATACCAGGCGAACACCCCGTCGGCGAGGTCAGCGGCCCAGGCCACGAACAGCGCCGGCGCCTGGGCGACCGTGTGCCAGCGGCGCTGCCACTCGCCCAGGCCGGCGACGCCCGCGCAGACGATCGCGACGCCGGAGATGACGCGCCGCAGGCGCCCGACGAGGGTGAGCCAGGCGCGCTCGACCAGCTCGTCGCCATCGCCAGCATCCCAGCGCACCAGCAGGGCGCCCTGGCCGCCGGCGGTGACCAGCCAGCCGTCGGCCAGGCCGGCGACGGCGGCGCTGAACGGTTGGGCCGGGTCGAGGGTGAGGCGGTCGAGGCGCAGGACGCCCCGGCGCTGGCTGTCGGCGAGCTGCAGCAGCGCCAGCCCTGGCGGCGGGCCGCCGGCCTCATCGCGCAGGGCGGCGCGCAGGCCGTGCCGCCCACCGGGATCGAGGCAGGCCAGCAGGTGCGTGACGACGCGGGTCTGCTCCAGGAGCAGGAGGCGATGGGGCGCGGCCACGGGCGCCGCCGGCGCGACCACCGGGCAGGGCGACCAGGGGGGCACTGCCGGCCGCGCCCGCGCCAGGCGTCCCTCGTCGAGGAGGCGGTGGACGGCCGCCCGGACCTTGCCCGGATGATGCCCGGTCCAGGCCGCCAGATCGGCGCACGTCAGCCAGGGTTGCGTCGTCAGCGCCGCCAGGAGGCGCTCGGGCAGCCGCGCCGGCCGGGCGGATGTGTTCGGCACGGTCATGGTGATCATGCCTTCTCCTCGTCCTCCTCCTCGTCGCTCCTGATTGCGACCAGCGGTCATCGCCGGGCTCGCCGCGCTGCGGCTCGGCATCGACGGCGGCCTGGGAGGCGTGCACCCGGCCCCGCGTGCCAGCTAGCTGGGCGATGGGTCCAGGCCGCCGCCCTCATCCTGTCACCCGGACTGGCGACCGATCAGCCCGGTGGCCTCACCCGGATCGGCGGCTACGCACCACGCCCCCGCCGGGAGGGCCTGCCCGAAGAGGAGCGCCGCGTCCTCGCCGAACACGTCCTCGACGAACTCGATGGCGGTTAGGAACTCTACTCCGTGCGCCAGGTGTCGCAGCACCGCGCGCTCCTGGCCCGCTACGGAGACCGTCACCCGCGTCACCGGCGGGAAGTCCCGGATGTTGTGGCTAACGATGTAGCCGGCGCCCGCGTTCAGCGCCGCGTTCCAGAGGTGCTCGTCGTGGGGGTCGGGCAGCGGCGCGGGTGGGGCGCCGGCCGGCCGCCGCCAGCACTCGACCACCCGCAGCACCGGGTCGAGCCGGGCGTGCATCCGGTGCGCGTCGCGGCTGATCGCCGCCGGGGCGTCGCCGGCTCGCAGCCGTTGCTCGGTCAGGATCCGTCAGGTCTCGGCGACGATGGCCGTCGACCAGATGGCCGTGTAGCGGGTCGGCTGCGCCGCCGCCAGGTGCTGGAGGACCAGGCGCGACCAGTGCGGCGCCAGCACGCTCGCATCCAGCACCGCGATTGGGGGCTCGGTCACCGGTCGCCGGATTGGTCGTCAGCGGGCTGGCGCGTCCCGAGCGTGGCCAGCACCGGCGCGACCACGGCGTCCACCTCCGGCGTGGGCGGACGCCGCAGCGCCTGACGGTCGGCCTCATTCAGCGGGCGGTCAACACTCCCCATGGCGTTGAGATCCTGCCGGACCTGCCGCTGCTCCAGCACGTCGTCCAGGTGAACCTGCAGGCGCCCGCTGGCGGTCTGGCGGCTCCGGAGCAGCCCCAGGCGCGCCCAGGCCTTGACGGTGTTGATCGACTTGACGCCCAGCAGCCGCTGGGCGGCGACGGTACCGATCCACCGCGCCTCGTCGGCGGCCAGTAGCCGGCGGATCTGCTGTACCTCGCGGACGTCGCCGGGGCGATCGGCCAGGCGGGCCTCCAGGGCGGCCAAGCGGTCGGTGATTTGGCTCAGGATACTCATGCCGCACCTCCCCGTGCCGGCAGCCGAGGGCTGACCAGGGTGAGTATGCCAGCAACCGTCAAAATCGTCAACCGACGAGTTATGCCACCAGGCGTCGCTCACCGTCGGCGGAATCGGGGGGCCGGCGGCGTGGCGAGGTGGCGTTGGGGCACGGGGCCGCGTCGCCGTCGTCACCCGCTTGCCCGGCCGCCTGTCTCGCTGGTCGGGGTGGCCGCGTTCGGTCCAGTCCCCCGCTCGCCGGCCGGCTCGCGCCGGGCCGTCCGCCCGCCCCGCCGGTGACGGCGATGCTGGGCGGCCACGATCGCCTCCGCCACGGTGGCCGGCGCCGTCGTGCCGGAGTTCGCGGCGGTCGCCGCCGAGTTCGCCGCCGTGGTCGCCGCTGGCCCCGCCGCGTTGCCCGCCGCGGACGATCCGGCGGCGGCGATCGGGGATGCCGGCGTCCCGCCGGCCACCGTCGTCGCGGCCTGGGCGGCCAGGGCGGCGCCCACCTGCTGGTGCAGCCCGCCCTGCGTCAGCGCGCCGAACCAGGCCCACTGCGCCCGGATGAGCGCGTCGACCTCGGCCACCGGGCGGGCGTGCCGGCGCCGGCTCTGCTCCCACAGCGCCTCGGCCAGGGCCGGGTCCGGCGCCGGCGTCGCCGCCACCGCCACCGCGAAGGCGGGGATGCGCAGCCCGCGCTCGCTCACCTTCAGGTAGCACCACTGGCGCGGCAGGTTGCCGATGTCGACCTCGGAGAACTGGCCGTCGAGGCGAGGGACCAGTTCCCGGGCGTCGGTGGCCGCGTCGACCCGGAAGACGACCAGCGCGCTCTGGTTGCCGAGGATGTCGTCGGCCAGGCCGTCGGCCAGGGCCCGCAGGCCGGTCAGGTCCTGGGTGGTCAGGAAGACGGTCAGGCCGAACTTGCGGTCCTGGGTGACGGCCCGCTGGTAGTTGGCCGCCCGGATCGACCGCACCTCGTCGACGAAGAGCGCGATGCGCCGCCGCCGGTCGGGCGGCAGCTCCGCCTGGCCGCGCGCCGCCAGGTCGACGTACTCGAACAGCAGCGCGCCGACGATGGCCGCCAGGTCGTCGCCGACCTCGCCCTGGGCCAGGTTGACGATCAGGATCTTGCCCGTCGTCACCACCTCCAGCAGGTCGAGCGTGGTCCGCGGCTGGCCCAGCAGCCGGCGGGCGGCCGGCTTGCTGCGCAGGTCGGCGATCTTGGTCAGCACCGGGTTGATCATCTCCTCGCGCAGCCGGTCGTTGACCGTGTCGTAGTAGGTCTCCCACCACCAGCGCAGCTCCTCGTCCAGCACGTAGCGCGTCAGCACGACGGCGCGGAAGTCGGCGTCCTGCAGCAGCCGGTTGACATCCAGGACGGTGAACTGCTCGCCGGCGCCGAGGCTGTGGTTGGCCTCGATCAGCGTCAGCAGCGCCATGCGGAAGATCAGCTCCATCCGCGCGCCCCAGCTGGCCGGCCACAGCCGCTCGAGGGCGTCGAGCAGGTCGCCGGCCAGCCGGTGGCTGGGCCGCGCCGTGTGGACGTCGATCAGGTTGAGGCCGGGCATCCAGGCCGGGTCGCTCAGGTCGAGGACGACGACGTCAGCCTGGCGGTGGGCCGGGACCAGGCCGAGCAGCGTCCGGGCCTGATCGCCGTGCGGGTCGACGACGATGACCGTCTGGTCCGGGTCCTGCATCGCCTCCAGGGCCAGCAGCAGGGTGCAGGAGGACTTGCCGGCGCCGGCGGCGCCGAGGAGGAAGACGGCGCCGCCGCTGGTGTAGGCATCGCGCGGGAAGGCGATCGGCAGGCGCTCGCCGCCCTGCTCGCTGATGCCGATGGGGCAACCGTCGACCAGCCAGGGGCGGCCGTCCGGGCCGTAGCGGGGCGGCCGGCGCCGGGTGAAGGCCAGGCGCATCAGATGGCCGGCATCCTGCCGGTCGCTCAGCGGTCCCCACAGGTTGCTCAGCTCGGCGGCCGTGAGGATGACGGCGCGCGGACGGAAGCGGAGCCAGTTCCCCCGCAGGCAGGGCGGTTGGCGCAGATCGCCGGGCCGGATGCGCATCGGCAGCAGGGCGTTGCCGTCGGCGCGCTCGTAGAGGGCCAGGGCGCTGGCGACCTCCGCCAGGCGGCGCTCGGCGACCGCCCGCGCCGGCCCGACAGCCGCCACCTGGAGGCGGGTCAGCAGGCCGGCCGTCGCCAGCTTCTCGACGATCAGGTGGGAGGGCGTCTCCGAGCGCCCTGCCGGCCAGACGCGCCGGAGGAGGACGACCAGGAGCAGGGCGAGCGCCAGGGCCAGCGCGCCGGCGACGCCGACGGGGATGAGGGGATCGACCCCGGCCAGCGGTGACTGGCGCCACCAGGGCCGGACGACCGCCTCGTACCACTGCCGGCCGGGGGCGGCGATCAGATAGGCCAGGCCGAGGACGACGATCATCGCCAGCAGCGAGCTGGCGTCGCCCGCGCGCTCGGCGCCGGCGGGCGCGGTCGCCCCGCGCCGCTGGGGGTCCGGCGGTTCGGTGCGCAGCGACCGGTAGCGCCGGCTCCAGTCCGGCGGCGCCGGCTGGACGGCGAGCTGGAGCACGACCCGTTCGCCGGGGCCGAGGCCCTGCACCGCCCGGACCAGCACGGCCAGCGGGTCGCCCTGCTGCTCGGCCGTGCGCCGGTCGTAGGTGCGCAACAGGTAGTATTCCGGGTCGCGCAGGCGGAAGGTGCCCGCCGCGACGGCCTCGCCGGCGGCGGCCGGCCGGGCCGGGTCGTCGCCCGGCGGGAGCGGGACGAGCTGGGCCTGCGGGAAGGCGTCGTAGACCGCCTTGGCCAGGCTCTGCCCGGCGGCGGCCTCCCAGGCACGCACCAGGAGCCGCACCCGCTCCGGCTCGGCCGCCAGCTCGAAGGCGACGGGCGCCGCGCGCGGGACGGTGCTGAAGAGGTGCTGGCTGGCCAGATGGTCGCGCGGCTCCTGGCCGAGGACCAGCACCTGCCAGACGTGGGACGGGCTAGCGGCCGGCGCCACCGGGGGCACGGCCGGCCGGGCGGTGGTGCCCGGGCGTGGCGGCGTCGCTTGCGGGGTGTGGGTCATGCTCCCTCCTCCTTCGTCGGTGCGCCGACGATTGCATCACATTGCTCGCACTGCGGACGGTGGTCACGGCCGCGGCGCGCCGCCAGCGCCCGGATGGCGCTGAGCGCCGCGTCTACCGGGGCGGCCAGCCGTGGCCAGCCCCCTCCACGACCTCGCCGACACGTGGTGGCACTTCCACATGGCAGGACGATGGGGGTGTACACTTGCTCCCCACCGACAGGAGGAGCCGCCATGAGTGTCGCCCTTGCCTGCACCTGGCGCCCACGCGGGGAGCAGCCGCGCCTGCTCCAGCATCTGGACCACCTGGCCGCCGTCTATGAGCACCTGGTCGTCGCCGTGCCGCCGGACCATGCGCTGGCAGCCCGAGCCCTCCTGTCCAGGCTGGGTGGCAGTCGCGCCGAGGTGGTGACGCCATCGCATCCGGCGTTAGGACGCCACACCGCTCTAGCGGCAGCCGCGGCGGCGGCCACAGGCCACATCCACTATGCAGACCTCGATCGCCTGCTGCGCTGGGTCGCGACCGGGCCTGAGGAATGGCAGCAGGCGCTCGAGCGCGTCGGCCAGGCAGACTGCCTGATCATCGGACGCACCCGCGCTGCGTTCGCCACGCATCCGCAGGCGCTCCAGCAGACGGAGGCCATCATCAACGCCGTGTTCGCCGCGACCTTCGGCACGCTCGTTGACTTGGGCGGTGGGTCGCGTGGCTTCAGCGCCCGAGCCGCACGAGCCCTCCTCGCTTACAGCCCCGCCGGCCAGGTGCCGGAGCGGGGCTACAGCACGGATGCCGCCTGGCCTATCCTGGCGCAGCGGCTCGGCTTCCGCGTGGACTACGTGACGGTCAATGGCCTAGACTGGGAGACGGCCGACCATTACCGTTCCGCAGTTGCCGATACGGAGGTGCAGCGGCGCGCGGCTGAGGCCTACGACGCCGATGCCCGGCAGTGGTCGCAGCGGGTCCGGATGGCGCTGGAGATCATCCAGGCCGGGCTGGACGCCGGGGCGCGCTCGTTGGAGGACACTCCCCATCCCCAGTAACCTGCCACCGCCAACTGCCAATATGTGTCGGCGAAGTCGGCTCTGACGCAGCCTCGCTGGGCTTGATATGGGCGTGAGGTGGTAGAACACTCCTGGGGTCGCGCCACCGTCAACCAGGCCGACCTGCGGAGGATCGCGCCTTGGACCTGACGACATTCTTACCTCACTTGGCCGGCATGCACCTCGAGCACCTGCTCGCCACCGACGCTGCCATCACCCTCACGGTCGCCGCGACCGCTCGCGTCGCCGCCTGCCCGCTCTGCAAGGAGCTGTCCGACCGGGTGCAGAGCCGCTATCAGCGCGCCGCCGCCGACCGTCCGTGGGGCCACCGCCCCGTCCGCCTCATCATCCGCGTCCGGCGCTTCTGGCGCCGCAATGCCGCCTGTCCACGTCGGGTCTTCGCCGAACGCTTCCCGGCGCTCGTCGCCCCCTATGCCCAGCGGACCGCACCGCAGCTGGCCGATTTGCGCGAGTTGGGCCTGGCCCTCGGCGGCCGCGCCGGGGCGCGCCTGGCCGGCCGCTTGGGTGTCGCCATCAGCCACGACACCGTCCTGCGCCTGGCCGCGACGGCGCCGATCCCGGCCGTCGCCGCCCCGCGTGTCGTCGGCATCGACGACTTCTCGTTCCGCCGTGGGCGCAGCTTCGGCACGCTCATCGTCGACCTGGAGCGCCATCGCCCGATCGCCCTGCTCCCCGACCGCGCCGCCAGCACCGTCGCGGCTTGGCTGGCCGCCTGGCCAGCCATCGCGGTCGTCGTGCGCGATCGCTACGATGGGTACGCGGCCGGGGCCACAGCCGGGGCTCCCGCCGCCCTCCAGGTCGTCGACCGCTTCCACATCGTCAAGAACCTTGGTGACGCGCTCGAGCACTTCCTCCTGACGAAGACCACCTGCCTGCGCCAGGTCACCCTTGAGGGTGAGGGCCACGCGGCCCCGGCAGCCGAAGCGGCGCAGCTCACGCCGCCGGCCCAGCTCGAGTCGCCACCGTGGCGCCAGCGGCAAGCCGAAGCCAGCCGACAACGGCACGCGCACCGCGTCGAGCAGTACCATCATATCCATCAGTTGTGCGAGCGCGGCGTCGATATCGCCCAAATCGCCCGTGCCATCGGCGTCAGCCGCGAGACCGTCTACCGCTACCTACGCCAGCCCGAGCCGCCGCAACCCAAGTGCCCGACCGGGCGCCGCGCGCGCTCGGTACTGGCGCCCTACGTCGCCTACCTGCTCCAGCGCTGGGAGGAGGGCTGCACCAACGCCACCCGGTTGTGGCGTGAGATCCGGGCCAGAGGCTATCCCGGCAGTTCATCGCCGGTCGCAAAGCTGGCGCGCCAGTGGCGGCTCCAGCAGCGGGCCGGCCGACGGCCCACCCCGTTGCCCCGCGCCAAGAAGACGCTGACGGTGCGCCAGGCCGTCCGCCTGTTCCTCAAACGCCCCGAGGCGCTGACCGAGGTCCAGCGGCGGGCGCTCGACCGGCTGTACGAGTTGGACGAGGTCGTTGCCGCCGCCTACCGACTCACCCAGGAGTTCGCCGCCTTGGTGCGCGAACGGCGGGGTGAGGCGCTCGACGAGTGGGTCGAGCGGGCCAGGCAGTGCGGCAGCCGCGACCTCGGCCGCTTCGCCCTCGGGCTTCAGGATGACCCGGCCGTCCGCGCGGGGCTGGTGAAGCCGTGGTCGAATGGGCAGACGGAAGGGCAGATCACCCGGCTCAAGTACCTGAAGCGGCAGGGTTACGGGCGGGCCGGCTACGCGTTGCTGCGGACCCGCGTGCTGGTGGCCGCGTGATCGTACCCCACGGCCGATCGGTCATCATGACCAGGAAGGAGCGTCATGCGACCACCGCGGCGTCGCCTCGCAGGCAGCCGGGTCCTCTGCTTGTCGCGGGGCCAGGTGCTGCTCGTTGAGCATCACGACCCCGCCACCGGCCGGCTGTTCTGGGTGCTCCCCGGCGGGGGACGCGAGGCCGGCGAGACGTTCGCCGCGGCCGCTATCCGCGAAGTGTGGGAGGAGACCGGCGTGGCCATCCGCCTCATCCGGCGGTTGCGCGTCCCGCAAGAACAACCGCACGTCACCTATGCGCTCTACCTCGCCGAACCGCTGGCCCACACGCCGGCGGTGCCGCAGGTCGATCTGCAGGCGGAGGCGTTCCTCCGTGGCGCCGCCTGGCACTCGGTCACCCTGGCCAGCCCGCTTGGCCCGCTGAATGAGGAGTATTGGGGCTACCTCGCGCGGCGGATTCGGGAGCGTCTTCGGGCCATCGACAGAGCATCCAGTCCTCGTCAGTAGTCCGCAGCGAGGCTGCGTCAGAGCCGCGAAGTCGTGGCAAAGCATGGCCGCGGCCACGCCACGGCGCGGGGCAGGCCAGCCGGGTGATCGTTGGCCCGTGCCTCGCCTGTCGGTGACCAGGATCAGCGGGCCGCGCCGGCCTCGCCGCTCGACGCGGCGGTGGCGGCCAACGAGCGGGCGGCGCCGAGCGCCGTCCAGGCCAGGTCACGGCCGGCGGGCAGGACCGCCAGGCCGGCGAGATCCTTGGCGCCGCCGGGGGTGATGACCGCCAGCGCCCGGCGCCCGAACAGCGCGCCCAGGCCCGGCTCCGCGCGGCCCGGGTCGCCGGCGAGCGCCCGCTGGCCGGCCCCGTCCCGGTCGAGCCACAGGAAGACGCGCGTCGCGCGGCTGAGCCGCCGGAAATCCGGCGGCTGTAGCGCCAGGCCGTCGAGCGCCACCGGTGGCGGCAACCGCCACTGCACCGCCACCAGCCAGTCCAGTGCCCCCTCGACCAGCAGCACCTCCTCCCGACCGCTGGCGTCGGCCAGGCCGAACGGGCGCTTGTGGACGCCGCGCAGGCCGAGATACTTCGGCGTCCGACTGCCCTGACGCGGCTCATAGGGCAGCCGCCCCGTCAGCCACGGGCAGTGGCCGTGCTCAGTGACGGGGACGACGATGCGGCCGGCCAGATGCTCGGTCGGCCAGGCCTCGGCCGGGTCGTCCTCGCGCGGCATCCGCAGCAGCCCAAGGACCAACAGTTCATCCTTCGTCCACCCCCGCGCGCGCGCCAGCGGGGCCAAGTCGCCGCCGGCGCACCAGCCCACCCGGGCCGGGCCGAGGACCGCGTCGGCGATGCCGCGGCCCCGGAGGTAGGCCAGCGCCCGCAGCCCGGCGCGGTCGGCCGGCTCCGCCGCGGCCAGGAGATCATCCATCGCCGAGCGGCTGGATACGCCGGCCAGCGCGGCATCGAGCCAGCAGACCTGGTCCAGGCGCTCGGCGTAGCGAGCGGCCACCGCCGTCAGGATGTCGCGCTGGCGGTCCGTCAGCGCCGCCGGCGCCGGAGGGGTGACCGGCGAGCGGCTGACCGGCGCGACCGGTGCGTGGATCAGTCGGTCGACGGCCGTGCGGAAGTCGCAGGCATGCATGAGCTGCAGGAAGGTGAAGATGTCGCCGCCCTGGTCGCAGCCGAAGCAATGGAACAGCCCGAGGTCGGGGCGCACGTAGAAGGATGGGGTGCGCTCGCCGTGGAGCGGGCAGTGGGCCTTGAGCTGGCGTGGGCCGGCCGGATAGAAGCGCTCGACGTAGGGTTCGATCACGCGCTCAATCGGGTGCAAGTGCTTGAGCACACGGGCGTCGATGCGCGGCGCGGGCGGGCGCCGAGTTGGGCGCGACGCCATGGCGGCCTCCTTCGCGTAGTGGATGCCCGCCGAGCCCGGCCGGCTCGGGGGTAGACCGGGCCTGCCCTCACCCACCGCGTGGATGAGCACACCCGGCGTGCTGGGACACGGCGGGACGGGCGACCCGTGGGGCGGCACGCTCATCCGGGCAACCAGCGCGACCCACGATGCGCCCCGCCCCACCGGTCGGCGCGGCGCGCCATGGCGCGCCGGTTCAGACGGCGGCGAGCGGATGGGCGCGCTCACGCGCCAGCAAGGTCTGGGCGTCGGTAGTGATGACCTCCTCCTCCTCGGGACTGGCCATGACGTCGACCGCCAACCGACGCGTCCTGGTGATGACCAGCACCTGGCCGCGCTGGGCCTGGCTCAGCCACTGCGCCTCGCCGGCGCCCAGCCGGTACAGGCGCGCCACCTCCGGGGCGTGCTGCGGGGCGTGGAAGCCGAGCAGGACGCGCGCCGCGTTGACGCCGATATCCCGGCCATACTCGCTGGCGAACAGCTTGACCAGATCCTGGCAGACGACGAAGAGCGCCACGTTCCACTTGCGGCCGCGCTGGACCAGGCTGGCTAGCAGCTGGCCACCGGCCCGCGTCTCGCTGAGGTGGTGCGCCTCGTCGACGACCAGGATCCGGTTGCGGCGGCGCCGCCGGAGCTGGGTCCAGACCGCGTCGGTCAGGAGGTACAGCGCCGCCCGCTTGAGCTCCGGCGTCAGGCCATCCAGGTGGCGCAGGTTCCAGACCACGACGCGGCCGGTGAAGTCGCCCTCGGTGCGGCGGTTGAACAGCCCCCGGTATTCGCCGTGGGTATACAGGCGCAGGCGGAAGGCCAGGCGCCGGGCCAGGCCGATCAGCGGGCCATCCAGCGGGCCGGCCGGATCGAGCGTCAACCCGGCGGCGTGCGCCGCCCAGATCGCCGCCGGGTCGACGGTGGCGGGCGCGTCGAGCAACTCCTGGAGCGTCAGCCCGGTCGCCAGGACCGCCTGGACATCGGCCAGCGTCGGCGCGGGCCGCCCATGGGTGGCCGGGTCGTCGGTGATGCCGCGCCGGGCGTAGGCCAGCCGGGTGGCATGGCTGGCCAGGACGCGCTCGTCCTGGTCCAGCTCGCCGCCCGAGCCGATCAGCAGGCCGAGTAGGGTCGTCACCGCCGCCACCCGCTCGGCCACCGGCGGCGGCGGCGGGGTGCGCGGGTCGGGGTTGGGATCGGCCGGCGGCAGGTCGAGCGGGTTGAGGCCCACGCCGTGCTCGCCGAGCGACAGTGAGATGATGCGCCCGCCCAGATAGGTCGCCAGCTCGACGCACTCGCCCTCGGGGTCGACCAGCCAGGCGTCGCAGCCGCTGCCGGCGCCGTCGGGGCTTAGCGGCAGCGTCCGCAGCACCAGCAGCTTCATCAGGAACGACTTGCCGGCGCCCGACGGCGCGCCGATGACGGTGTGCGGGTTCGGCTCGTCGCGGTCGAACGGGTCGAAGACGACCAGCTGGCCGCCGTGGAGGCCGAGGCCGATGAAGACGTGGCCCCGCCCCTGGTCGCCGCCGGCGAAGGGGTAGGCGGCCGCCAGCACGCTGGCGGTCAGCGGGTGGGTCAGCCGGGGCGCGTCCAGCGCGATCGGCAGGGTGGCCTGGTAGCCGGGCACCGCCTCATGGAGGAGCCGGATACTGCCCAGGCCCAGGCCGTCCAGCTGCTCCTGGACGTGCTGGACGCGCTCCTCCAGCTCCGCGGGCGTGCCGCCCTCGATGGCCACGTAGAGCGAGCACTCGTAGAGGAGGTCCGCGCGCTGCTCGATCGCCAGCTCCAGCCCGTCGGCGTCTTCCAGGCCCAGCGTGGTCTCGGCGCGGGCCTCATCGCCCTCCGCCGCGCTCTCCAGGCGCTCGGCGCGCAGCCAGCGCTGCCGGTCCTGGAGCCAGGCGCGGGCGCTGACCCGGTCGAGGGCGTGCGGATGGATCACCACGCGGCAGGGTACGCCGCAGGTCCAGAGCGGTTCGAGCCAGTTGGGCCCGACCTCGCGCGGGTAGGTGCGGATGGCCAGCGTCGCCTGAAAGCGGCCGCCGACTTCGAGATACCGGGGATGCTCGCGGATGCTGCCCGGCAACAGCAGATCGCGCACGCCGCGCATGGTGGCGGCGGTGGCCGCCGGCGTGGGCCGAGCCGCGCGGCCCCAGCGGCGGAGGTGGGCGAGTGAAGGACGTGGCAGTGAAGGACGTGGCATGGCTTCATGGGCTCCTTTCTGAAGGGGCTGACGAGCAGCCGCCGGAAGCGCATCGGGGCGGCCCCCCGGGTGGTGATCGCCATCAGCGTGGGTAGGCCACCGGGGGAGCCAGGGTTTAGGTAGTGACCGACCCCTGGCCGGCGAGCACGACGGGTCCGGTCGCCAGGTCGGCGGCCACGACCGGGCTGGGCCGGCGGGCGCCGCGCTCGGGATCGGCCCAGCACTGGACCACCTCCCCCAGCTGGCGCGTGGTGAGGCGCGCCGCCTCGATGCCCAGGCCGGCGAACAGGTGGACCACCCGCCCGGCCTGCTGGGTCAGCTCGCGCCGCCGTTCGTGCCGCTGCGCCGGGGTCTCGGGGGGCGGTCCGGTAGCTGGTTGCCGCCAGGCGCCGCGCCGCCGGGCCAGGAGCGGTGGCGGCACCGCCACCACCAGGTAGGACTGGTGCGCCAGGATGCGCCGCGTCGTGCCCAACTGGGCGATGTACTGCCGCTGGTGGGCCGCCAGGCGGGCCAGCCGCGGGTCCGGCTCGTCGCGCGTGGCGCGCTGGTGGCCGGCCAGGAAGCGGCGCACATCGACCGGGGCGACGTCGATCACGACCTGGGTGAGGCCGCGCAGCGCCAGCAACTGGCGCTTGAGCGCCTGGACCAGCGCGTCCGCCTCGTCGTCGGTGCGCAGGGCCAGCCCGCTGCTGCGGCAGCGGAGCAGGGCCAGCAGCGTCCCATCCCGCAGGATCAGCGCCTCGTCCTCGACGGCGACGATGGGGTGCAGATAGTCCAGCGTGGGCACGGGCGACGGCGACGTGGGCATGGGTGGTTCCTCCAATCACGTCCGTTCACGTTGCGCGACCATCGTCGGCGCGCGCCGCCGGCGACTCCGGCGTGGTAGCCAGCCATTGCACGTGCGGGGCATAGCGCACGAAGGCGCCGCTCGTCGCACCGGCCGTGGGCCGGGTGGCTGGCCGCCAGACGGCCCGGCGCGGGCGGCGCCGGTAGCGGGCGTAGACGGCCAGCCAGACCGGGAAGGGCCGGGTGTTGACCGGCACGAAGGCGCAGACGAGCGCCAGCAGGCCGACGGGAGTGCTCCACAGCGCGGCGACCAGCGGCGCGAGCTGGAGCAGCCACCAGGGGAGGCCGATCAGGACGGCGGCACCCACCAGCCACCAGAACTGGGGCCAGGTGAAGCGCCCGAGCAGTGGCAGCGTGATCGTGCCGCGCGCCGCGTGGAGGTGGGTCGGGACCGGGTAGCGCGGCCCGGTCGCCGCCGAGGATCGCGGCATGATACCCTCCGTTCCGCCGGACAGCCGGGAGGTGGGCCCGGCCGCCGGCATGACGTGTGCGCCTGGCGCCGCCCTGGCGCCGCCGGGCCTCCCGCGCCCTAGCCGCCCGGCTTCGGGGCCGGGCCAGCGCCGCCAGGTGTGATCTGGAAGAGCCCCTGCAACCAGGGGCCGCCGCCGGAGAGGGCGAAGCCGATCAGCAGCAGCGCGCCGGCGATCTCCATGATCGTCTCCTTGGAGGCTAGGACGGCCCGCGGGCCGCCGATGGCCACCAGGCTCAGGCCCATCGTCACCGCCCGGAAGGCGATGGCCACGCCGACAAAGGCGGCCATCCAGCGCACGATCTGCATGACCGCCTCGATCAGCGGGGCGGTGGGCGGCGGCGCCTGGAAGCGGACGACCGTCCCGACATCGCCGACCGCCCCGCCGCCCACCCCGGCGAGCAGCACCGCCCCCAGCTGGACGACCATCATTGCGAGAATCATCACCATGACCATTGAAAAGCCTCCTCGACGTTGGCTGGCACTCCGCCAGCCATCCCACGAAACAGGCGCGTGCAGGCCGGCGCGCCCGGCGTCTGATCGTGTCACCCTGGTGGCGCACGGGTGCAATCCATAGCGTTCCTCCACATCGTGGCGCGAGGGTGTGGTCCCGCCCGTCCACCGACTGGCAGCGGCGGCCGTGCCGACGTCACCCCCGGTCTAGCGATCGAAGACCAGCAGCGGGCTGAACGGCTGGCTGCTGGCATTGCGGGTCTCCAGGTGCAGGTGCGGTCCCGTCGAGACGCCGGTGGCGCCGGAGAGCCCGAGCGGCTGGCCGGGCTGGACCAACTGCCCCGGCGTCACCAGCACCCGGCTCAGGTGTCCCAGCACGACGGCGCCGATGCTCGTCTCGACGACAACCGCCTGCCCGTAGCCGCCATACGAGCCGGCTAGCGTGACGCGTCCCGGCAGGGCGGCCGTCACCGGCGTGCCGGTCGGCAGCCCCAGGTCCAGGCCCGGATGGCGGCAACTCGCATAGTTCGTGCAGTCCCAGGCGCCGAACTCCTGGGTGACCGGGAAGCGCCGCCCGCCCGTCCACGCCCAGACCGAGACGCGGGCCGGCGCCGGCGCGGCGGCGCTGACGACGCGCCCGCCGCCCAGGAAGCTCGCGTAGAGCGGCGTGACGCGGACCGGCTGGTTCCAGTCCGGCGCGTCGATCATCTGGCCGCCGCCGAGGTAGATGCCCACGTGGGTGATCCCGTCGGCGCGCGCGGTGGTCGTGCCGAAGAAGACAAGGTCGCCGGGCTGCAGGGCGGCCCGTGGCAGGACGCGCGCCCCGCGGCCGGTCGTGGCGGCGAACTGGTCGGCCGCCACGCGTGGGAGGTGGAAGCCGGCCTGGTGATATGCCCATTGGACCAGCCCGCTACAGTCGAAGGCGGGCGGATTGGGGTTGGTGGGCTCGACCGGCGCGCCGTAGACGTAGGGCTTGCCGAGCTGGCCGCGCGCGTAGCGGATCGCCTCGGTGACGTTGTAGGGCGCGCTGCCGACCGGCGCGTCCAGCGGGTCGCCGTCGGGCGGGATGGCCTGGCCCGGCACGGTGATCGGCCGCGCCAGCGCGCTCTTCCAGGCCTGGAAGGCGTACCAGACGCCGAGATAGTCGCGGCGCGGCGGCTGGCCCGGCCGGCGCCACCAGCGGCGCATGACCTGGCAGATCATCTCCTCCTCGTCCCATTCGGACGGCACGGTCGGGGTGTCCACCGTCCGCAGCTCGGGCTGGACGCAGCTCGGCGCGGGCGGCAGGGGCGGCTCCGGCTCGGTCGGACGGTCGCCGCAGGCGCGCGGCGGCGCCCCGGCCGCCTCATCCTCCCGTTGGCCGTCCCGGCAGCGCTCCCAGTCGCGCCGGTCGGCCTGATAGCGCTCGACCGCCCGCCAGTAGGCCTCGACCAGCAGCCGGTAGGCGCCGTTGACGCCTTCCACCTCGTTTTCGGCGCCCCAGCGATAGCCGCCGATCAGGACGGCGGCGGCGTAGGCGTTGACCTCGGCGTCGCACAGCACCCGCTCCGGCGGCTGGGCCTCCGGCGTCGGCGGCGGTGGCGCCGGCGCGCCGTCGGCCTGGTCGCGCCGGGCGAAGGCCAGGGCCAGCCGCCACTTGGCGCGGGCGGTGTCGGGATGGGGGATCGAACGGAACCGCAACGGGTCGGCCGCCAGCAGCCCGCGCCGCGCCGTCGGATCGGCCCGCGGCCGGGTCGCATCCGCCGGGGAGGCGCAGGCGTGCAGTGGGTTGAAGCCGGTGAGGACATCGGCCAGCGCCATCAGGAAGGCCGGCGGGATCATGCCCGCCGGATCGGTCAGTTGCTCCGCTGGCACCGGCAGCAGGATGAGGTCGCCGTCCTGGTCGAGGACGGGCCGCCCGGTGGCGTCCCGCTGGACCTCCAGGGCGGTGCGCAACGCCACCGTCGTCACCAGCGGCCGGTAGAACTCCCCGCGCGCATGCGGCGAGGACATGCTGCTCACGCCCAGGCTCTGGCCGGCGACCAGGATGAGGATGACCAGGCCGACCAGCATCGGGGCGAACACGCGCAGCATATCGCTGATGAAGGTGGCCAGCAGCCAGCGGGCCGCCACGACCACGACACCGGGCATGACCTCCTCCTTCCGGGCGACCGGGCACGCCCCCGCCGCCGGCCTGATCCGGCGTGCCGCACCGGCCCAATCGGCCAGGGATACCCCGAGCGCGGCCGCCCCCTTGCCGCGCCGACACCGACCGGTCGGCTTGCCCCGGCGCCGGCGTGCCATTCCGGCGCGGTCACGAGCGCCCGCTGCTGCCACACCTGGCGGCCGCCGGCCGGGGGACCGGCGTCGTCGCCAGGCCGGTCAGCGACGGATGAGCGTGCGGGCGGCGCTGACCGCCGCCAGCGCGCCGCGGCCGGCGCCGCTCCAGCTCTGCTGGCCGAGGACGGCCGCGCCGACCAGGCCGGGCACCTTGAGGACGAGATAGATGGCCGCCAGCGAACTGAGGCTCAGCAGCAGGCTGCCGTGCTCGGCGCCGACCTGCATCCACTGCCGGCTCTGGGCCAGCAGCAGGACCATGACGCACTGCACGAACACGGTGGGCAGGAACAGGTTGACCCAGATGCGCCCGACCCGGTCGAAGCCGGGCAGGCCGAAGCAGATCAGGCACACCGGCGCGAGGACGCACAGCAGCTGGAGGGCCGCCAGGCGGACCATGAGCAGCAGGGCCACCAGCACCATGCCGCCGCCCAGGCTGAGGACCAGCAGCGGCATCAGCAGCACGGTCTGGCCCAGGTCGGCCTGTCCGGCGAGGCTGGCCACCAGCAGGCGGCCGATCGGGTTGTCCTGGCACTGACCGGCCAGGCTCGACCCCAGGCAGGGCGTCAGCTCCAGGACCAGCCGCGTCCGCTCCGCGTCCGGGACGCCGGCCAAGGCCAGCACGCGGTTGAAGCGCTGGGCCGCCTCGGTGCCGGGCGGCCCGACCAGGTCCGGGCCGAAGAGCTGGGCCAGGCCATTGTTGATGGCGATCGCCTGCCCCACCCAGAAGGTGGACGAGGCCGCCAGCACCAGCGCGACCAGCAGGCGGCTGACCACCATGGTGACGGTCACCTCTTTGGCGAGCACCTTCAGGCCGCCCCAGGCGAGCAGCAGCGGGAGCAGGGCGCCGGCGGCCAGGCGGCCGGCCAGGAGCCAGGGCGCGAGGGCGGGCGCGGCGTAGGTGTCCTCGGCCGCCGTCGTCCAGATGAAGGGACTGTCGGCCAGCCAGCGGAAGATGCCATCGACCAGACTGAGCAGCAGGAAGCTGAGGGCATTGGCGAGCAGGTGCTCGAACCAGTCGCCGATCTCGAACGGGTTGGGCAGCATGACGATCCCCTTTCCGGGCGGAGACTGCGACGCCGGACCAACGAGGGCCTGACCGCGGCGCCGGCGCGCCGCGGCGCGGTCCGCGGCGGCCGGGGCGCGTCAGCCGGGGCCAGCCGATGAGCAAGCCAAGCACGACGACCCACCAGCGGCGCCGGCCCGGGCCCGGCCAATCATCGACCGCAGGCCGGCGGCCTGGCCGGGTCGCCTCCCGGAGATGAGCGACGGCACGGGCGAGCACGCCCCGCGGCTGCTGGCGGACGTGGCGCTCGAGCCGGGCGCGCATGGCCACGATCGCCCGCTGCTCCACCCGTGAAGACGCCACATCCGGCACGACGATGCCGGGCGAGGCTGCCAGCCGGGCGAGACGGATCAGCGCTCCGCCCCAGCCGGCGGCCAGCACGAGGGCCACCACCCAGTCGCCCCCTGGCCACCAGGGTCCGGGGGCGCTCGCCGGCGCGAGGCCCGGCGGCGCGCCGCGCGCCGCGAGATCGGTGAGGACCAGCTGCAGGGCGGCGTAGGTGGTCGCCAGGCCCACCACCAGGCCGGGGAGCCCGAGCACCTGGAGGCGACCAACCCGGGGCTGGCGCTGGGCGGCAAGCCCGCCCAGTGCGCCGACCGCCAGCCCAAGCGCGACGCCGCCGGCGCCGAGCACGAGCAGGCCGACCTCGCCCGGCCAGACGAGGTGGCGCCAGAGCCAGCCGGTCTGGAGCCCCAGGACCGCCGCCAGGAGGGTGGCCCCCTCCAGGTCCGGGCGGGCGTCGAGGGTGCCGACGACCCGGCGCAGGAGTGAGCGAAGCATGATGGTCCTCCATCGCGATGACGTACCGGGTCGGCCGATGTCGGTGGGGAAGCGCCCCGCACACCGCCGCTTGCTCTCCGGTGGGGAGGAGTCAGGACGGCGGCGATGGGGTCGACCGTGAGGCGGCGTCCGGGTCGACCTGATCGAGGAAGGCCGACAGGGCGCCCATCGTCGGCATGTCGGGGCGTGCCGGCACCGCGCCGACGCGCGTCAGCGGCGCGCGCGCGAAGGGGACGCCCTCGGCCGGCCGCGCCACCACCGGCAGCGCGATGATCGCCGCCGGGTCGGCCGGGACGAACTGCTCCGGGGGCACGACCAGGTGGAGGGGCAGGTCCTCGACGCGGGTGGCCGTGAACGCGGCCACGCGCCGGAGCGCCGTCACGTCCCGGAGCGTGGCCGCCATCACGGCCACCCCGGACGGCGGGGCGGTCGGGTCGTCCCGCCGCGGCTGGTCGGCGTCGACGGCGCGGATGCGCGCGATCTGGCCGTGCGGTCCGCGCTCCAACTGGTCACCAGGCTGGAGCCGGTAGAGTACCAGCCGGACGTAGTCGGGCACGAAGCGAACCTGCGTCCCCTCCTCGGCCTGGACGCGATCCCAGTCCTGGACCTGGAGCAACCGGCCGTCGCGCGTCAGGCGATCGAACGGCTCCGCCAGGCGGACGCCCCAGCCCTGGCGTGGCCCGTCGGCCTCGTTGATCGACACATTGGGCAACCCCGCCGGCAGCTGGAAGAAGCCCCACCGGCCATCCTGACCCTGGCGAGGCGTCACGTGCGCCGGGTAGGCCAGGAGCGCGACCGGCTCGTCCGCCGGGCTGGGCGACACCTGCCAGACGGTGCGGTAGCCCCGAAGCTGGCCGGCCAACCGGGCAACGGCCTCCGGCGTCGCCGCCCACCAGGTCGCGCCGACGGCGTGGGTCAGGTGGCGTGGCACGTCGGTCGGGCGCGGGACGACCAGGCGGCGGTCGTGGTCGACGAGCCAGTCGGGGGTGGCGATGAGGAAGGAGCGCCGCCCGGCGTGGTCGTCGAGGACGGCCCGCTCGTCGGGCGCCAGCGGCCGGGCCGGCCTGACCTGGTCGCCCCGCTCGGCGCGCCGGGCATCCTCCGGCGGGCGGGCCCAGTGGCGCCAGGTCACCAGCCCCGGCACGAGGGTCCGGCTGACCAGGCGGTGGTCGGGGCCGGGCCGGCGGCCGGAATCGGCGACGGTCGCGTGTGCCGTGCTCCGCACCGTTCGGCGGGCCTTCCCCAGCGTGAGGGTGATGCTGGTCAGCAGCAGCAGCACGGGGCTGCCATGCAAGTTATCGACCGCATAGGCCAGCACCGCCGGCAGGCGGATCGCCAGCCAGAGCAGCGCCAGGGCGCCGAGCGGATTGGTGCTGGTGGCTGCCAACCCCAGCGCCCACATCTGCAGGCTGTGCGCGAAGACGGTGGTGACGAACTGGCGGCCCCACCAGGCGCTGAGCAGGCGAGTCTGCGGGGCCGCGCCCATGATGATCGCGAACGGCCCGAGCACCCAGAGGGCGTTGAGCCAGACGCGGCGGACCAGTAGCGAGAGGACGAGCCAGCAGAAGACGAGGATGATCGCCACGCCGACCAGGGCGCCGAAGAGACCGGAGCCGGTCGCGCCGGCAAAGAGCCGATCCAGGGTGACGCGGCTGATGGCGAAGGCGGCGACGGCGTCGTTGACGCGCACCAGCAGGGTGGCCCACCAGTCGAAGCTCGCCGCCAGGACCAGCGCCGCCAGGACGGTGGACAGCTGATTGCCCAGGCGGCGCGGGGCGTAGCCCAGGGCGGGTCGGAGGAGGGCGTTGAGGGCGATGAGCAGGAGGACGAGCGCCAGGGCGGCGCCGGTCGCCTGCCGCATGGCCTGATAGGCGGCCGTGTGCGGGGCGAGGATCGGCGTCCGGGTGAAGAGCGTGCCCAGGTCCTGCATCCGGCGCGCCTCGGCCGCCAGCGGTGAAAGGAGACCCTGGCGCACCAGATGGTCGAGGGCGTCATTGGTGGCGCGGCCCATCAGGACGTCGACGCCGCCGAAGCCGGGCGGCTCGAACGGGATGCCGGGCTCCTCGGGCGTGCAGGTGCGCTGGCCCGGCGGGCAGGGTGCCGGTGGCCGCAGCTGGCCTGGTGGTGGCGTGGCAGTCGCCGCCGGGCGTGGGGTCGCGGTCGGATCCGGGCTCTGCGCGTGGGCCACCTCGGCGGTGGCCAGGCCGAGTTGCGCTACCAGGACCAGCGTCAGGCTGGCGCGCGCGAGCGGGCGAACGGCGCGCGGTCGCATCGATCTCTCCTTCACAAAGATGCCGAGCCGGCTCGGCGCGGGGTCACACCACCCGGGTGCCGCCGTGCGTCGGCGAATGGTCGGAAGCTGGACGACGTCGCCCTCCGTCAGCGCACCGGCAGTCACCGCTCAGTGGGGCGAGCCCGGCGGACGCCGGCTCGATCACCGACCGAGCGGCCGGCCGTGTCGCGGCACGCCCGTGACGGCTGAGCGCTGCGATGGGACGTCCGGCGGGACTGGGCGCCCGGCTGGCCCGGTGGCGATCGTGGGCAATGCTGTGGTGCGGTGCCGGACGGGTGCCGCGCTGCTCAGGGCGACGATCACTCGCTGGCGGCGGCGGCTGGCACATGTCGCCAGCCCAGGTGACTGACCCGGTGGTGGGCGCGGATCGTCCGGCCGGGGTGCAGACGCATGGTCAGGAGGAGGGCCAGCTCGGTGCCATCGAGGCGCGTGAGCCGGATGCCGGCTGGCTGCATCTGCTGGGTCAGGCCCTCCACCTGTGCATCCAGGCGCGCCACCACCGACGCTGGGAGCTCGATGGAGCGTCGCTGGCGCCGCCGGCTCGGCCCGCCCGGCACGGCCAAACTGATGAGGCTGCGCCGCCGCATCAGGCCCTCGTCGGCGTGCATCCGGAGGAAACCGCGCAGGCAGGCAGCGAGCCGCCGGAGCTGCGGGTGCGCCTCACCGACCGTCGCAGTCTCGTGGATCGCGCACCAGGGGCCGAGGGTAAGTGGTTCGTCGCCGCATTCGATCGCGCAGGTCACGTCCTCATCCAGCACGGCGAGCGCGTGGCCCACATAGGCAAGGAAGGCTGGATGGCGCCCGTCGGAGTGGTCCGGCGCCTCCATCCCCAGGATCGCCACGAGGCCGCCGTCCAGGCGCAGGAGCGCGTCGCCGACGATCGCCGCCACCTGGTGCGCCGGCGGCGGCGGCATCCAGCCGGTTCGGAGCATCATGACCACCTCCGTTGCTCTTCGGACGCCCAACGCGGGAGCGGGCGCCGCACGGCCGGGCCACCGGGCTCCCCTGGCGCGGTGGCCTACCTCAGTGTAGGTCGCGCCGCTGACGGATCCCTGACCTGTCAGGCGATTGGCTTACGGACGGCGGCTACGGGAGCGCCCTGACGATCAGGCTCGCTTCCTGAGGGGTGTCGCAGTGCGACACCCCTGGGCTTCGGCCCCTCACAATCGAGCCACGATCGCGCCGTAATCGTGCCATCGGTGGCACGAATAGTGGCACGATTAGGCGCCGCCGTGCTCCCGCAGGCGATAGGCTGTGCTCCGACCGCGTCCCCTGCTCGGCTCGAGGAGGTTCCTCGCCACGAGGTCTGCCAGGTCGCGTGCCGCCGTGCGCTCCGACACGCCGGCGAGCTGCACGTACTCGCGCCGCTGTATCGCGCCGCGTTCGCGCAGGTAGAGCAGCCCTCGGTGCTGCCGCTCGTTGATCTCGCCTCGCTCCAGCAGCGCCCGGAACGGGTCGGCGGCCGGACCGGCGGGCGCGACTCCCTCGCGTGGGGTGATGCTGCGGAAGGTGATGACGAAGCTGAAGCCGTCCTCGCGGAACTCCGGCGCCGGCAGGCCCAGGCCGGCCATCTCCGCGCGCATGCGGCGGATGCCCAGGCCGACCTCCTCGATGTAGCCCCGCTCGACCAGGACGCGGGCGATGAGCCGGTTCCGGGAGAATTGGTCGTAGCCCAGCCGTTCCAAGGTGATGGGCGGCGGCAGCCGCCCGGGGCTCCAGATCTCCAGCCGGTCGTCGAACATGAACAGGCGCACCTTGGCGCCCTCGAGCGACCAGTCCCGGTGGGCGAGGGCGTTGGCCAGCGCCTCGCGGACGCTGTCGTCGGGGTACTCCGGGATGTCGAGCCGCCGGATCCCCTCCATCCGGGGCGCCAGCCGGCGGTTGCGGGCAACGAAGGCCGCCCCGTCGTCGATCACCCGAGGCAGCGGCCCGACGACGTCGGCCCGGTCGCGGAGCTGGCTCCCCTGGTGCGGCCCGTAGAAGAAGGCGCACTTGAGCGTCGCCGCCTCGAGGCGATCCTGCGGGCGCGCGCCGAACAGCAGCAGCCCGGCGACGGTGGGCACGACGCGGCCGGCGTGCCGCGTGGCGAAGCCGAGGTTGACCAGCAGCCGGGCGCGCTCGGCCGCGTCGTCCGGGTACGGCAGGCCCCGCACATCGGCGAAGTACTGCCGCACCAGCGCGTCGTCCAGTTCCGACAGCTCCGCCTCGGGCACCGGCAGCCGCTCGTACTGCACGCGGCCCGACTCGACCATCAGCCGGGCGACCTCCTCCCGCGTCGCCTCG
This sequence comes from Chloroflexota bacterium, assembly GCA_020849725.1. The sequence continues at coordinate 39,234 of JADLAZ010000282.1, read as the reverse complement.
TGGCTGTCGGCGTCGACGCGCACGTAGACGCGCCCGTTGGCGCGGTAGGGCTTGTCCTGCCCGTCGGGCACGTGCACCGCCAGCACGTCGCGCCCCTGCACCTCGACGTGCTCCACCGCGATCGGCGCCGCCGGCTCGCAGTTGTGGCGCGAGACGTTGACCACGAACTGGCGCCAGGCCGCGAGGTCCGGCATCGTCCGCACGTTCCGCCCGATGTGCGGCGGCTGGGCGTACCACAGGCCGAGCACGCCGCCGTCGTCGCCGACGCCGAGCAGCAGCGTGCCGCCGCCGCTGTTGGCGAAGGCGACGATCGCCCGCGCGAGGTCGGCGGCGTCGGCCTCGGCCGCCTTGAACTCGGTCCGCTGGCCCTCCCCGCGGGCAATCAGCGCGCGCAGCTCCTCCTCGCTCACGATGCCTCCCCGGCCGGTGGCGTTGCACTGCCGGTCCCGCCGTGTTGCCTGCGCGCCGCCTTCCGCCGGCGCTGCTCATCTCGGTCGCGCACCCAGTCCGCGAGCGGCGCCTTCCACGGCCGCGTGGGCGCAGGGATGTTCTTGATGAGGCTCCGCGGACCGCTGCCCAGCTCCTTGGCCATCCGCACCGCCTCATCCGAGAGGCGGCAGCGCCGCTGCGCCTCCGCCCAGAGCTGCTGCTGCTGGTCCGATTTCTGCAGCTTCATGCCAGTCAGTGACCTCCCGAAGCGGGCGGACGTCGGGTGTTCCTGTGAGGACCGGGCCAGCCGCTGACGCGTTCGGTGTCAGCGGGAGGCGCGGTCGCGGCCGACCTCCGTTCCACCCGAACGCTGAGGCCCGGCCGGTCGGCCGCGCGTGGCGGCAGGCGGCTCGCGTCGGCCATCTGCCCGGTCAAGGTGCGCCGTCCCCCGGCACGATCAATGATAGACCGGCCGGGGCGACTGCGCCACGATCGCGGCCGGGTCCGGCCGGACCTCGCCCGAGACCAGCCCCTGATACAGCGCCATCGTCTCCGGCGTCACGCTCTCCCCATCGAGTTCCCTCGTCAGCGCCTCGTGCAGCGCGGTCATCACCTCGCGCACGCCGCGCCGGTTGGCCGTCAGCGCGTGGCAGAGCATCTCGAACTCGGCCACCCGCTCGTCGATCGGGTTGAGCTCGCGCAGCCGCCGGTAGAGGGCGATCGCCGCGCGGTACTCCCGGCGCCGTGCATAGGCCGCCGCCAGCCACAGCGCGCTCTGATAGTTGATCCCCTCGTACACCTCCTGGTATTCGACGCACCAGTCGTAGCTATGCCCGGCGCAGAAGAGCTGCCGCGGGTAGCCCGCCTCCGCCGCCGGCGCGCCGGGGTCCTGCCCGGCCGCCGGCCGGAAGAGCGCCAGCAGTTCGCTGAGGACGACGACCGCCTGCTCGTCTGTCAGGTGCTGCTGGCGTTCCAGCCGGGCGGTCACGGCCACCAGATCGACCCAGACCGCCTCGGGATTGAGGCGATAGCCGCCGCGATCGGTCAGGATGCAGTCCGGCAGCCGCCGGGGGTCGGCCGCGCCGCCGATGCGCGCCATCTGCACCCGCAGCGCCTCGCGCGCCCGGCTGACGGCCGCCTGCAGCCGGCCGCGCAGGGTATCGAGACTGCCCTCATTCGGCCACAGGGCGGTGACGATCGTCTCGGCGCCGACCGGCCGGCAGCGGTGGGCCGCCAGGTAGAGGACGAATTCGAGCGGCTTGCCGGCCAGGTTCAGCAACTCATCCTGGTACATGATCTGAGGCGCCCCCAGCATCCGGATGCCCAGCCAGCCCGGCGGCGGGCCGGTCCACTCGGCCGGGTCGGTCGCGAGCGGCGGCGGCGCCGACCGGGCTGCCTCCGCCGCACCATCCTCAGCGACCTCCTCGATCGCCGCCGCGGCGTTCGCTGTCGGGTCCGTGACCGCCGCGGCGCCGGACGTGGTGCTGGGCACGACCGGAGCGAGCAGGTCTTCGGCGGCGCCGGCTGGCGCCGCCGCCTGACGCTCATTGGTGGTCGCCGGGGAGGGCGCCGCTGGGGCCGGCACGCCAGCCGCGTCGGCCTGGTCGAGCTCCGGCGTGCCGGCGGCGAGCAGGGCCAGGAGCTGGCGCCGATCGTCGGCGGCCATGCGATAGAGTTGCAGCGCCACCGGCTCGACCTCCTCGAGGACCAGCCAGGCCTGCCCCGGCGCCGCCGCATCCGCCGGCGGCGTCCCGCCAAACAGGAGGGCCTGGGCGTCGGCATCCGGCAGCGGGGTGATGACCCGGCCCTGGCAGGCGTCGAGCAGGGCGGGGTCGGGCGGCAGATCGGCGGGCAGGGCGATCAGCCCGTAGATGCCGACGGCCGGGCCATCGCGCAGGATGGTCCGCAGCCGCGGCCCGTCCAGCGCCGCCGGCCGGTCGACGATCAGCAGCCACTGGCGCGTGTCGGACGAGGTGCGGCTCTCCCGGCGACGCACCTCGTCATGGAGGGCCGCCAGCACGTCCGCGGCCGCCGGACTCGTCGCCGCCCGTGGCGGCTCGGCGAGGTGCGGCAAGGGTGCCGGCTCGACGAACGCCGCCGTGAACGGCTCGTCGGCCAGCAGCACCACCGCCAGCTGCTCGGGCCGGTAGACGACGGCCAGGCTAAAGATGGCGCTCTCCAGCGCCACCAGCGCCTGGCGGCCGGCGACGAGCAGGCCGCCGGCCAGCCCGGCCAGGCCGACCGAGAGACGGCCCTCGCGCGTCGTGCCCAGCTCGACTAGCGGCGTCGGCGGCGCCAGCCCGGCCGTCAGGCGCCGATCGGGGGCGACCTCGCCGCAGGTGACGACCAGCCGGGACAGGTGGCCAGCGCCGGTGGGCCACTGGTGGACCAGCGTCGCCTCGACCGGCGAGCAGAGGGCGCCTTGCAGGGCCTCCTCGATGGCCGCCAGGTCGAGCGGCTGCGGCCCACCGAGGATGAGCCGGAACTGCAGCCAGCTAGCGCGATCGACCAGGCTCAGGATGGCGACGTAGGGGATCCGCAGCTCTTCCCTCAGGGTGGCGAGGCAGCGCGCGGTGGCGACCACCCGGTTGTCGGTCTCGACGCCCGCCTGCCGCTGGCGGGTCTGGGCGGCGAGGTCGCGCACGAGGGCGCCCGACTCGCCGTCCGGATCCGGCCGCGTCGGCGCGCTCATGACGACGGGCAGCTCGCGATCGGTGCCGACCGCCAGGCGCTGGCGGCGGCGGAGGCGCGCCACGGCCAGGCCGCTGATGACGGCGCCCAGGCCGCCGATGCCCAGCACCGCCACCAGCGGGTCGACCGGCAACGGCGTCGGAGCGACCGCCGCCCCGGACGCCGACTGGGACCCGTGGCCGCCGGCCGCAACGGGCGCGGCGATGGGCGTCGCCAGTGCGGCTGGCTCGCTGTCCGCGCACGGGGCCGGGGTCGCCGCCGGCGCGGGCGCGACCTCGACGCGGGCCGCCGTCGGCGTCGCGGTGGCCGGCGCGACGGCGACCGCAGCGACCGCGGCGACCGGTTCGGGACGGGGCGGCAGTGGGCGCTGCTGCTCTGCCTCGGCCAGGCCGGCGGCGACCGGGTTCGGACCGACGACGATCGGCGGGGGCGCCGCGACCGGCTCAACCGGCGGCGCCGGCGGCTCCGTCCTGGCCGGTGGCTCCGCACTGGCTGGCGGCGCCGGCACGACCGCGCGGCGCGGCGCCGCTCCGATCCGCGGCGGCTGCCCGTCGACCACCGGCAGGACGAACCGCTGGCCGGGCCGGATCAGATCGGGGTTGGCGATGCTGGCCCAGTTGCGCTCGCGGATCGCCGGCCACCGCGTCATGTCGCCGTAGGCCGCGCGCGCGATCGTGCTCAGCCAGTCGCCCGCTTGCACGGTGTAGAGGCGCTCGCCGGGGCCGGGCGGCGCCACGTCGCGCGGCAGCGGCGCCGTCCGAACCGCGCCGTGAATGGTCAGCACCTGCCCCATGTGGAGCAGGTTGGGATCGCCGAGGCCGTTGTCGGCGGCGATGCGGCCGTAGGCGAGCGGGTCGGCGGCGTACCAATCGGCGATGGCGGTCAGCACGTCGCCCGCGCGCACCTCGTGCCAGACGGTGTCGGCTGCCGCCGCCGGCGTCGACACATCGCGCGCCTCCATCGGCGGCCCATGATCGGCCGCCCAGGCCTGATCGATCCCCGCCGGCCGGGGATCGGCGACGCGGACGATGGCGGCCGGCAGCGGCCCTGGCCCGGCGGCCGCGGCGCTCGGCACCGTCGCCACCACCAGCGACGCCGCCAAACTGGCGCGCACGGCCTGGCGCACCACCGGCAGCGCCAGGCGACGGGCCAGCCCGCCCATCAGCGGCGCCAGCGCCGGGAAGAAACGCTCGACCAGCACCTCGGCGATGCTCACCGCCACCGACAGCGCCAGGACGGCGAAGAGGCCCCACAGCGCCCAGTTCAGCCCCAGGAGCAGCAGGGCCAGCGGCGGGCGGTCGCCGGGCAAGGACGGCGCGCCGGCCGCCGCCGCGATCGCCTCCCAGCTGGGCAGGGCGCGCGGCAGCGCCGGCGGGCCGCAGACGACGATCAGCAGCCCGCCCGCGACCGCGACGCCGATGATCCAGCCGAGCAGGGCGGCCGGGCGCGGCGCCGCCGGGGCGGGTTCGGATGGGACGGGCCGGTGTGCCATGGTGGTGTCCTTTCCTGCCGGGCGCGCGGCGCGGCTCAACAGACGGCGGTGGGGCAGGCTTCGCCGGTGGCCGTGGCGCTCACCGTCACCGACCGGATGCCGACGATCCGGATGAAGGCCGTCTCGACCGGCCGGCTGACGGTCACGGTCACGGTGGTGGCCGTCAGCACCGGCCCCGGCGGCGTCGCGCCCTCGGGCGCCAGCGCCGCCGCGACCTGGGCCCGCGCCCGGAGGGGATCGAGCACCAGCTCGCCCGTCTGGCGGAAGCGCGGCCGGTCGATCTCCATCGCCCCGGCCCGCGCCGCCCGATCGGCCAGGTTCTGCAGCGCGCGGCGGTGCTGGAAGAGCTGGTTGCCGTCGACGGCCAGCCCGGCCAGCGCGACCAGGCCGAGCATCACGCCGGCCATCAGGACGAGCGATTGCCCGCTGCGCGAGGTCATGGGCGGTCTCCTCCCGGGTGGGCGTGCCTCACGGCGCCAGGCAGGCATTCGGCACGGGGCCGGCGACGCCGGCGAAGGTGCGGTAGCAGTCGACCCGCTCCCGCTGCGTGCTGCGCTGGGTCAGGAGCGGGCGCCGGAGCAGCACCGTCGTCTCCACCGTCGTCCCCCAGCCGAAGACCCCATCGACCAGCGTCACGGCGATCGTCAGCTCCGGCGCCGGCGGCAGGCCGTACTCATCGGCGACCAGACGGCCGGCCGCCTCTCCGGCGGTGAGCGCCCGGGTGGCATCCGGCGCCAGCGCGGCCGCCCGCGCGGCTTCGCGCGCCACGGCGTGCAGCTGCGTCTGGGCGCGGATGAGCGAGCCGACCTCGATCGCCCCCAGCAGCAGCACCAGCAGCAGCGGCAGCCAGAGCGCCAGCTCCACCGCACTCTGTCCCAACCGGCCCGCCCGCCTACAGCCCGCCACCGCCGAGCTCCTTGCGCGTCGTCGAGCGGCCGGTCAGGGGCAGGTCGCCGCCGCCGATGAGGGCCGGCAGCCGGCCGGCGACGATCACCGTGACCGTCTCCGCAGCGCTGACATCGACGGTGATGGTGGCGCCCACCAGGCGGCCGAGCCCCGAGCGCAGCACCGCGTCGGCCCGCGCGGCGCCGGCCGCCTGCCGCGCCGCCGGCGCCTGGAGGGGGTCGGCGGTGCGCGGCAACTCGGCGGCCTGGCGGGCGCCGTCCTGTGCGGCGGCCAGCACCACCCCCTGCGCGTAGGCGACCAGGAGGACCTGCGCCGTGCCGAGCAGCAGGGCCAGCACGATCACGACGGTGAGCGCGAACTCCACCATCTTCTGGCCGGGTCGGACCGCGACTGCCCGCCAGGCCACCGACGGTCGCCCGCTGAGATGGGCCAACCGGCGCTGGGGCTGACGCATGCCGATCCCCCTCCCTGGTCGTCGCCCTACGGCGTCGACGGCGGCGGCCGCAACAGGCTCGGCACGGCCGTCACCGGGTAACTGAGCGTGTAGCTGACGGTCGGCCCCGGCTCGCGATAGAGCCAGAGCGTCGTCTGCACCGGGATGCCGCCCGGCGTCACCGTCACATCCTCCTGATAGCCCCAGGCGATCTCCCAACGGATGGTCGCCGTCACCGTGTACGGCGTCGCGCCGCTCTCGGCGTCGAAGACCGCCCAGATGGCGGCCGGGTGCGGCGGCCCGGCCTCGCCGTCCGGCTGCGCCTGCGGATACGGCACGCCCAGCGCCCCCTCCGGCCAGGTGATCGGATGGGAGGCCCCATCGCCGTAGTTCCACTGCATGCTCCGGGGCACGATCACCCAGTTGGCGCACACCTGCCGGCTGCCACTGCCCCGACAGACGGCGCCGTTGCGCTGGAAGGGCGGCGCGCCCAGGTCGCCGTTCAGCCAGAAGTAGGTCCGCATGCCCGGGAGGCCGCCGCCGGTCAGGGTGGATTTCGGGTTGGCGTCCATGCTGAGCGCCGTCGTCACGTTGGCGCCGCCGGCGGCCGCCAGCACCGCCGACCGCAGCTGATAGTCATCGTTCTCCCAGACCTTATCCTGGCTCCGGCCGGCCCCGTCGCCGGTGTAGATGATGACCTTGAGCCGGCTGCCATCCGTCGGCGAGCACAGCGCCTTCGCCCGCACCGCCGCGCCAGCATCCTCGTAGTCGAACCAGTGATTGACGAGGTACTGGTAGAGGCGGGCATCGACCTCGTCGCCGCCGCCGACCACACCGGAGCCACCCCGGAAGACATCGCCGAACAGGACGCGCGCCTGGGAGTCCCAGTTCCACCAGCTGCGGGTGCTCTGCCACGGCGGCGGGCACAGGAAGAGCGTGCCGGAGCCATCGACCATATTGACCCAGTTGATCGACGGTTTGGCTAACCATGTCTGCCCCTGCGGCAGCGGCAGTGTGCGCGGGACCACCTCCCAGACGAACTTGTACTCAGCATCCCTGGACGGCTCACAGGGATCGGGCGGCGGGTCTAGCTTGCAGGTGCCAGGGTCGGCGTCCCTGGTCTTGATCTTCTTGCACTCGTGTTGTTCGACGTAGACTGAAATGTCGAAGTTGTCGTACCCACTTGCCCCTGGTGGCGAATGGAATTCATGGCGCAGGTACTTGAGGCGCTCCTTGCCAACTTCCTCTTCTTGGCACTTCCCCCGCTCCTCGCCGAGCGCAAGGACCGGCTGCGTAGCGTACTGCGGCAGCAGCAGAACTGACACTACCGTGATTACAATCACGCGCACCAGGTTAGCAATCGCCGCCATGAATGCCATCATCACCATCCCTGCCACGCAAGCTAGCGATACTCAGGCAGGCAACCTCGGGCTGCTGTGCCGGAAAGGGCTCCCTCCCGCGCGATCTTGTACACGTCGCCGACTAGCGCTAACGTCCACGTAGCGCAGGTTTTTTCGCTCTCTCCCTCCCTGACCAATTCACCCAGGCGACCATCTGCGCCTCGCTTGTACCACTGCTCAGTGCGGGTCTGTGAGTCATAGATTAAGTACTTACTACCGTCCCCTTGAATGAAATCCATGACTCGATGCTGGATCTTCAGGATCTGGGTAGTCTGCCCAGGAGTCTGTTCCTGGTTGCGCTTCAGGCGGCTCAGCACATCATCGCGAGCCTCGCCGGTAAAGTACTCATCGATCTTGCTGCCATCCCCATTCTTGATGTCCACATCGATGACTTGCATCGCCTCGAGGAAGCGGGCCTTGAGCGCGTCGCCCCGGCCGCCATCGCCGACATCGACACCCGGCGCGCCGGCCTCCTTGATCTCACGCAGCCCCTCACCCATGCCCTGCCTGGCCGTCGGGTCGAAGGTCGCCGCCGCTGTCGGCGTCGCCGGCACGGGAGTCGCGCTGGCCGGCCGCGGTGTGGGTGTCGGCGGCACGGGCGTCGCCGTCGCCGGTGGCGGCGTTGGGGACGGGACGGCCGTCGCCGCCACGGCCGGGAGAGTCGCCCCCCCGGTGGCTGTCGTCACCGGCGTCGGCGCCGTCGTGCCGGCCGGTGGCGACGCGACCACTGCGGTCGGCGTGACACTCCCCTGCCACGGCAGCCGACCGGTGCGCCCCACCTCAATGAGGAGGAGCGCGCCGAGGACGAGCAGCACGAGCCCGCCGACCACCACCAGCCACAGCCACCAGCGGTGCCACCACGCCCCCAGGCGCTCGCCGGCGCCGGCGAAGCGCGGCGCCCTGCCCCCCGCCGGCTGCCGCCCGGCCGCTCCGTCCTCGCCTACTTCATTGCGGGTCCGCGGATCGATCTGCATCCGTGTCTCGCTTTCCGCCGCCGGGTCGACCAACGCCGCCTTGCTGTGCTTGCGGCTCGCCGTCACCACATGGTGATCTGATCTCTCGTGTCGCTATCGTATCAGGTCGCCCTCACGACCCCGTCAGGCCGAGGGCGGCCGCCAGACGGGGCCAGGCCGGGTAGAGCAGGAAGACGATCAGGACCAGCACCAGCGGCGCCGTCACCGCCACCTGCCACTGCCGCATCACGCTGGCGCGCCGGCGCCGCTCGGCCCGCACCCGGAGGTGGAAGGCCTCGACCTGGTGGCGCAACGTCGCCGCCGCCGCCAGGTTGTGGGTGAGACTCTGCCGCAGCACCGTCACCGCCTTGCTCAGCTCCGGCACGTCGTTGCGCCGCGCCATCGCCCGCAGCGCGTCGGCCAGCGTCGGCTGCCGGCCGCTGCGCGCCTCCTCCAGCGCCCAGGTGAACTCGCGCGCCAGCAGGCCCGGCCGCCGCCGCGGCAGCTCCTCGATCGCCGTCGGCACGCTCTGCCCGCTCTCCAGTACGCCGGCCAGGCTGCCCAGCACCGGCGCCAGCGCCCGGCGGATCTGCGTCTGGCGGGCCGCCCAGCGGCCGTCGAGCCAGCAGCGGGGCAGCCGCAGGCCGAGCAGGCCCAGGCCCAGGAAGAGCGGCAGCGGCCAGGTCGGCGCCCAGCCCGACCACGGCCCCGGCAGGCTCGCCAGCAGGCCCGCCAGCACCAGGCCGACGCCGAGGCCGAGCAGCCGGAGCCCGGTGAACCACTCCACCGTCGCCCCCGGGCTGACCAGCGCCAGCCGGGTGGCCAGCGGCACGCCCTGGCCGGGCCCGCGCATCGGCAGGATGCGCTGCGCCGCCCGCCCCACCTCCGTCAGCAGCGGCCCGCCGATGGCAGCCAGCAGCGACGGCGGCGCCGGCGCCGGGTCGGCCGCCGCCGCCCAGGAGCGCCGGGCGCGTTCCAGCGCGCGCAGCCGGTCGGCCAGGCGCGGATAGGCGCGCAGCCGCGGGTGCGCCTGCAGCAGGAAGTAGACCATCAGCCCGGCCAGCACCGGGATCAGCACCACCTCGGGGACCAGCAGGCGGGTCGCCCAGCTCGGCGGCGTCATGGCCGTCCCTCCCCCCGCTCGAGCTCCTCGGTCGCTGGCGCCAACGGGTCGTCGTCGAGCCGGCCGAGCCGGCGCATCGCCAGGTAGATCAGCGCCACGGCCAGCCCGACCAGCGCCAGCACCACCTGCCCCTCGGGCGTGTCGTAGGGGCGCAGGTAGTCCGGGTTGAGCCAGCGCAGCGCCACGAACAGCGCGACGATCATCCCGACGACCATCAGCACGCCGGTATGCGTGCCGGCCTGGTCGGCCAGGATCTCCCGCCGCAGCCCGTCGGCCGTCACCTCCTGCGCCACCAGGCTGGTCAGGCTCGGCCCGACGCCGGTCGCCCCCTCGGTGACGCCCTGGATCAGCAGGTCGATCATGTCGTCGGCGAAGCGGTCGTCGAGCCGCTGGCGCAGCTGCCGCAGCGCCGCCGGCCAGGTCTGGCGGCCGTGGCCGACCGCCTGGATGACGCGCCCGATCTCCGCCTGCAGCGCCGCCGGCCCGTCGGTGCGCACCAGCCCGATGGCGTCCTGCATGCTCAGCCCGGCCGTCAGCGCCCGCCCCACCAGGTCGGCCGCGTCGATCAGGGCGTCGTGGCGTTCCTCGCGCAGCCGCCGGTGATGGCGCCGCAGCAGCAGCCAGAGCAGGAACGGGCCGGCTCCGGCCGCGCCGGCCGTCAGCACCGGCACGTCGCGGCCGGCGTAGTAGACGACCAGCGCCGACAGGAGCCCCGCGGCGAGGGCGGCCAGCAGCACCCGGCCGGTCGGGTAGGCAGCCAGCCCGGCCTCGCCCAGCGCCCGTCGCAGCGCCGACGGCGCCCGCCGGCCCCGGCGGCCCACGCCGGCGTCCCCGACCGCCTGCAGCAGCCCGGTGGTGAGGAAGTAGCCGGCGCCGGCCGCCAGCAGCGCCGCCACCAGCCACAGCAGCGTGCCCTCAGTCGGCGGCGCCATCGCCCTCGTCCTCCCAGGCGCGCGGGTCGACCGCCACCCCCTTGGCCCGCAGCCGGTCGATCGTCACGTCGGCCGTGGTGGCCGTGCGCCGCAGCGCCCCGTCGCGGACCTCCCACAGCAGCTGGCCGACCACCTGCCGCTGCTCGTTGACCCCCTGCACCTCCAGGATCTCCAGCACTGCCCGGCGGCGGGTGGCCGGGTGGCGGCCCAGGTAGACGATCAGGTGGACGTTGCTGCCGATCATGGCGTAGATCTCGTCCAGCGGGATGCCCTCGCCCGCCTCCAGCACCATGCCGGCGAAGCGCGGGATGGTGTCGCGCGCGCCGTTGGCGTGCATGGTGGTGACGGCGCCCGAGTGGCCGGTGTTCATCGCCTTGAGCACCGCCAGCGCCTCCTTGCCGCGGCACTCGCCCAGGATGATCACCTCGACCCCCATCGTCAGCGCGATCTCGACCAGCTCGCCCAGCGTCCGGCCGCCGCGGCCTTCGACGTTGGCGCGCCGCCCGCGCCAGGCGATGCAGTGCGGCAGTAGCTGGTGCAGCAGCAGCTCGACCGCCTCCTCGATGGTCAGCACCCGCACCTCGACCGGCGCCGTCTCATACTCGCGCGCCGTGGCCCGCGCCACCGTCGTCTTGCCGCTGCCGCCGTGGCCGCTGAAGATGACGTTGAGCCGCCCGCGCATGGCGTCGGCCAGGAAGCGGGCCGCCCCGCGCGTCAGCGTCCGCTCGCCGACCAGCTGGTCGAGGCTGACGACCGGCATGGTGTGCAGCCGGACGGCGATGGTCGGGCCGGAGAGCGAAGTGGGCGGCAGCACCACCGTCAGGCGCGAGTGGTCGGGCAGGGTGGTGATCAGCTCGGTGTCGGCGCCGCCGATCGCCTCGCCCAGCCGGTTGAGGATGGGCGTGATCCAGGTCACCACCGACGCCTCGTCGGCGAAGAGCGGGTCGGGCAGGTCCAGGTGAGAGAGCTCGCCGTCGATGCGCGCGTACAGCTCGGTGCCGTTCAGGTAGACATCCTCGACGCGCGGGTGGCGCCAGAGCGGCGCCAGCCGGCCCAGGTGGAGCAGCTCGTCGTGGCGCCGCTGGACGATCGCCGCCGGCGGGATGCCGGCCGGCAGCGCGAAGTCCGGCAGGTTCTGGCGCTCGCGGATGACGATCTCCAGGCAGTGGTGGATGCTGGCCAGGACGGCGGCGGCCGCGTCGACGTCCGTCCACCACAGCGCCTGCCACGCGTCGGGGAAGGCGGCCGTCACCGCCGCGTCGACCAGGGCGCAGAAGCGGGCGTGGCTGTCGGGGTCGAGCACCGCCCGCCACCAGGTCTCCAGTGCGCGGCGCAGGGGGGCGACCGACGCGTCGTGGGCGGAGGTCGTCATCGTCACCGCCGTCATCGGACTCATCCCCCCTCATCGACAACGCGCTGGACGAGCGCGCCGGGTAACGCCGCCGGCGCTGCCCGGTCGCGCCCGGCCGGCCACGGCCACCAGCGGCGCCGGCCCGCCGGGGCGGCGGTGCCGAGCCGCTCGGCCAGCACCCGGCCGTACTGCCGGTAGGCGCGCGCGGCCGGCGAGCGCGCGTCGGTCAGCAACAGCGGTCGCTGCTGGCGCTGGGCCTCCTCCACCCCCGCCCGATCGAAGGGGATGACCGTCAATGGGCAGCCCAGCCCGCCGAAGGCTTCCGCCAGCTCGTCGCGCGCGATGACGCTGCCGCCGCCGAGGCCGCACACCAGCAGCTCCAGGCGGTCGGGCGGCAGGCCGAGCGTGTCGACCGCCTCCTCGGCGCGGATGAGCGAGCCCAGCAGGTCGTGCAGCCGCGCACCCTGCTCATAGCGCGGCGCGACCGTCAGCACGATCCGATCGGCGCGCACCAGCACGGTGCGGTGGGCCTGGGCGACCAGATCGCGCTCGGTCAGGTCGACCGCGCCCAGGTCGACGACGACGTGGCGGTAGCGGGCCAGCGCCTCGTCGAGCAGGCGGTCGACGAAGGCGGCGCCCACGAGCCGGCGTACCGCCAACTGCCGGTGGGGCAGGCCGCCCAGGACGGCCAGGCCGGCGCGCGCCGGCCCGATGGGCGCCACGACGCGGTCGAGGGCGGCCGCCCAGCGGTCGGCGGGCGCGTCGGCGCCGGCGGCGCCGGCCACGGCGGCGATGTTGCGCTGGAGGGGCTGGTTCAGCAGGGCGTGCAGGCCGGGGTGGCGCAGGTTGAGGTCGATCAGCAGGGTCGGGCCGGCCTCGGCCAGGGCCAGGCCGGTCTCGATCGTCGCGCGGCTGGCGCCCGAGCCGCCCACGCCGGCGACGGCGAGCAGGCGACCGCGCGCGGCGGCCGGGTCGGGGAGCGCGCCCGCGACGGCCGGCACGGCTTGTGCCGGCGGCGCGGCGGTGGCCGGCAGGCGGCCCTCGGCCAGCGCCAGGATGGCCTCGACTAGGCGCGGGCTGGGCGTGTCGGCCGGCGCGACGGCGACGCCGGGCCGGCCGAGCCAGGGGCCGGCGGGGGTGTCGGCGAGCACCAGCAGGGGCAGGTCGCCCGCCCGCCCGGCGCGCAGCCAGTCGTCCAGGCCGGTCAGATGGCCGGCGACGACGGCGACGTCGGCCGGCTCGTCGGCCAGGCGCTGCTGCAGCTCGGCCAGCGAGCGCGGCGCCGCGACCACCGCCAGCGACGGGTGCGCGTTGATGGCGGTGCGCAGGCCGCGCGCCCGCTCCGGCGCGCCGGTCAGGCACAGGACGACGCGGCGGCGCCCGCCGCCGGCGCTCACGGCTGACCTCCCGGCGGCAGCAGTACCAGCTGGAGCTCGCCGCGCGCGCGGGCGACCATCAGGCGATCGGCGTCGGCGGGCGGCAGGACGAAGGTGACGACCAGCCCCGGCTGGACGGCCACCACCGGCGCCCGCTCGAGCACCGTCTCGGCGCGCTCGCCGCGCACCTGCACGACGCGGACGACATCGCCGACCGTGAGCGCGCCGCCGACGGCGTACTCGGCGCGCACCGGCTGGCTCAGCCGCTCGCCGCCGGCGAAGGGCGCCGGCCCGCTGACGGCGGCGCGGGGCAGCAGCGTCCCGCGCCGGACGGCCTGGCGCAGGGGCTGGCCGACCACGGCCGCCAGCTCGCCGCGCGGGAGGTAACCGGCGGCCAGCGTCGCCTCGAGGGTCGCCTCCGTGGTCGCCAGGTGGGCCTCCTGGACGACGGCGCCCACCGGCAGGTCGGCGGTCGCGACGAGAAGGCTGACCTTGGGTTCGATCCAGAGCGTGGCCAGGCGCACCACGGCGGCCGCCAGCAGCAGGCCGCACAGGAGGCCGGCGACGACGCTCCGGTTGAGGTGGCGCGTCCAGGGTCGGTGCGCGGGCGCCGCGATCACGGCCATGGTCCGTCCTTTCGCCCCTGGTGGGCCGGTCGCCGGCGCCGCCCGGCGGCTGATCAATCGACGCGGTCAGGCCGGGGACCGCGCCCGATCGCACCGGACGGTGACGCCGTGGTCGCTGACCTGTCCACCATGGTGGTTGTCACGGAGCGGAGCGGCAGCGTGGCGGCGAGGGATTGACACGGCGCGGTTACGCGCCTAGTATAGAGACTAATGTGTCTATATGTCAAGATAGATCATAGTTGTATATGTCAAAGACATGCTGAGAGTCAGACTACCTTTGCCAGCAGGAGGCGCGCTCGGACGGGCGCGCCGGGAGGCGCCATGGGCCACTCGACCGGGACGACACACGAGCCGCGCGTCCAGGCGATGCTGGTGGCGGAACCCGCCGACGCGACGGCGCTCAAGGTGCTGGCGGTCAGACAGTCGACGTCGGTGTCGCAGCTGGTCGAGGCCGCGCTCGAGCACCTGCTCGGCTCGGCCGGCCGGCGGCGTCCCCGCGAGATAGCGCCGCGCCAGGGCGTGCGGGTGTGCATCACCCTGCCGGCGCCGCTCCATCTGGCGTTGCGGATGTTCGCGGTCACGGCCGGCGTCAGCCAGCGGGCGGTGCTGGCCCAAGTCGTGCGCGACATCCTCGCGCCGTCGTCCCACACCGCCCACGTCGTCGCCATCGCCAACCCGCACCCCGGCAGCGGCAAGACGTTGACCACCGCCGTGCTGGCTCAGGTCTTGCAGCGGCGTCACCAGTGCCGCGTCCTGGTCGTCGACCTCGACCCGGCCGCGGCGGTGACGCGCTTGCTCGGCGCCGACGCCCCGCCGCCCGGTCCGACCCTGGCCGAGGTGTTGCTGGTCGAGCCCCCGGAGGCGCGGGCGCTGCCGGTGGCGGTCCGCGCCGGGTCGGGCGATCGCCCGGCGCTGTTGACGGGCGGCGCGTGGCTCGCCCAGGCCGAGGCGCGCCTGGCGCTGGCGACGAGCCGGGAGGCCCTGCGGTGTCTGGCTGGCGTGGTGGATGACCTGGCACGGGACTATGACGTCATCTTGCTCGATTGCCCGCCCAATCTCGGCCCGCTGACGCTGAGCGCGCTGGTGGCGGCCGACTGGCTGCTCGTCCCGGCCACGCCGAGCGATCGGTGGGGAGTGGCGCAGTTGGCGGCCTTGGTGGCGGACGTCCGGCGGCAGCCACTGACCAGCCAGCTGGCCCTGCTCAGTGTCGTCTGGACGCGGGTGCAGCGTGGCGACGACCTAGACACGACCCCGGCCGCGACGCTGACCGAGGCCATGGCGCCGCTGCTGCCGACAGCACCGGCGATCCCGTGGTCGCCGGCGGCCGGGCGGTGGCTGACTCAGGGTGACATCCCGACCGGCTATGAGGAGGTGGCCGCCGCCCTGGTGGCCTCCGGACGGCCGGTGGCGCCGTCGGCGGACGCCGCGACGGGCGCTGCGGTGGTGGGGGGTACGGCATGAGCAGTCCGGTCGTACCCAGGTGCGCACCGCTGACCGAGCCGGCCGGGGCGCCCGCGTCCGCCGGATGCATGGTGTGTCCGGCCGTCTCGGCGGGGAGCGGGAGCCTCCCCCTCGTCGATCGGCCTGACCTTCACCGTCGTCGGCGCGGGCACGCGCGCAACCCTGACCGCCACGCCGGCCACGGGGACCAACGACGCGGCGGCCGCGCCCGTGGTGGCGTCCGCCTCTCCTGTAGTATGCGGATTTCCACTGACAGATCGCTGACAGGTCGCGCCGCGCCGCCGTTGCGCCGTGCGCGCCAGCGCGCATGCCGCGATCGGCAGGAGGAGGGCGGGCGATGACCGTCAATGAGCAACCGCCCGCCCCGAGCCGCCCGGGCTCCCGTCGTCCGGCGGCGTCCGGCCAGGCGGTCGCGGCGATCCCGGTCGCGTCCATCGAGCCCAACCCCTTCCAGCCGCGCACCGGCATCGGCGAGGTGCAGCTGCGGGAGCTGGCCGCGTCGATGGCGGCGGAGGGGCTGGTGCAGCCCATCACGGTGCGGCCCCACCCGACCAGACCCGGCGCCCATCAGCTGATCGCCGGCGAACGGCGCTGGCGGGCGGCCCAACTGCTGAGCTGGGAGACGATCGCTGCGCTGAGCCGCGAGGCCGACGACGTGCAGATGCGGCTGCTTGCCTACGTCGAGAACAGCCAGCGGGAGAACCTGACGCCGGCGGACGAGGCGGAGGCGTTCAGTCAGCTGCTGGCTGCGACCAACTGGTCGCAGGCCGAACTGGCCCGGCGCATCGGCAAGAGCCGGCCCTACGTCATCGAGCGGCTCCAGTTGGGCGAGGACCCCGACCTCAAGCACGCGGTCCACGAGGGGCTCATCGCCTTCAGCGTGGCGCGCGCGATGCGCCGGCTGATCGACGACCCGGACCAGCGGCGGGCGTTGCTGGCCGAGGCGCGCCGCGGCGGCACGCTCTCGCTCACCACCGTCCGGGCGCGCTCGGGCGCCCGATCGGCGACTCCCGCCGCCGCGTCGGCGCCGGGATACGCCGGCGCGCCTCCCGTGCCGGCGACCGGAACCGCGAGCGCCGATCGGTCCGCAGCCGGTCCTGCGACCGGCCACGGCCTGGGCGATGGGGAGCGGGATGGTCCCGGGCCGGGTGGCGGACTGACGGGTGCGGCTGGAGCAGCGCCGACCGGTGAGCCACCGCCGGGCCACACCGTTCCGACGGTGGCAGAGCCAGGAGCGCCGGACGCACCGCCCACCGATCAGACGGGCGGGACCGGCTTGGGACTGCCGGGCTGGCTGCACACATCACCAGGCGCGCTGCCGACCATCGACCCGGCCGTCAACGAGCGGATGGACTACTTCGGCACGGACGTGCGCGCCCTGGTCGAGCAGGTCCGGGAGCTCCGGCAGCGGGCGCTCGCGCGGTATCCGGAGATCTTCGGCGCCGACCCGCTCCCGGTGCAGCGCCCGATCCGGCGTCAGTTCGCCGCGCTGGCGATGGTGCTGGCGGCCGAGGGCTACGCGCTGGCCGAGGCCTGGCGCCAGGGACTGGCCGATGACGAGGCGCCAGCCGAAGCCGCGCACTGACCAGGCACCGGCCGGTTCCGCGGCCCGCTCGGCGCGTGAGCCAGCTCGTTGGTGGTGGGAGGCACGAGCACGTCGCGACCAGGGACGACGCGCCGTGGCACGATCAGGCGGCGCTCGTCAGCGCTGGCCCGACCGGTGCGGAACGAGGAGCCAGTGGGAGACAGAGAACTGGGTGGGAACGTAACAAGGGCGCGCGGCTCTCAGGGCGGCATCTTCGGCGCGGCGCGGGCGAATCTGACCTGCGCCCGGCGCCGGCGGCGCGATAATCGAATGTACCCACTCCGGAACCGACCGACCTGACTGAATCACACCTGGTGCCGAGCCCGACGCTGACACGAGGGCCGTGATCCTGAGCAAGTGATGTCGCATTGCGACACCCCTCCGGGCGATTGACGCTGACAGCAGGGTGGGTGTCGCACCGCGACACCCAGTCGAGTGGCTGCCATTGACGGCGACGCCGTGGCGCTGGGCCAGGCGTGTCGCACGGCTACAGCCATCGTGAGCGACTGACACGCTGACAATCCCACCCGCGACCGCGTAGTTCTGCCTCCGTTCAGAAGCGGGTGTCGGGCAGGAGGCCAGCCTGCTCAACGCGCCGGACGTCACGCCCGCCCGGCGCGGCCACCATCGCCTGCAGTCCGTCGAAGAGTGGCGGGTCGTGGGCGCGCCAGCGGGCCGGGTCGGCGAGGTAGCGCACGAAGCCACCGTCGGCGCGGTCGTCGTCGGCCGTCAGCAACCAGCAGACGCCGAGGCGCAGCTTCCCGGCGTCGGTGAGTAGGCGCAGCACGGCGTACTTGCGGTAGTCGCTCTCGTCGCCGACGTACTGATCCTTCAGTACCCTCCCACGGCGTCTGCTGGCGACGACGGCCTAGACGACGACCCCGGCTAGGCAGGAGCAGTCGACGCTCGTGAAGTCGCCGCCGACCAGCTTGGCCCCCTGGGCGATCCACGCCCGCAGGGCGTCCGGCGTCGGCCCCCAGACCTTGATGAACTCGCGCTCGGTGAACGCGCCCGGCTTCATGGCCGTGGTGTACTTCCTGATGAGCGCGCACTCGGCCGTGTGGAGGGGCAGGTACGTCGCCTTGGGGTACCGATACGAGTTGAGGACGAAGGAGGCCGGGTGCGCCCCTAGGTGCTGGAGATAGGTCGCGTCGTCGCCGTCGAAGACCAGCCAGGTCGCCATGAGCCGCCTCCCGCCGTCTCGTCGTCCGGGCCGCGCTGCCCGCTGCGGCGCCGGCCGTGGCCGCCACCAAGAATTGCCGAGGTCGCTCCCAGTAGAGCGGCGGCGACGAGCGCCGGCCACCCGGTGGCCGGCGCGGCCCGATCGCCCGCATCGCCGTTCCTTACCTCGACTTTCGCCATTTGATCGGGGATGACCGGTGTGAGCGCGCGAAGCGTCTCACGATCATCCGGGGCAGCAAGCGCCGTTCCCTGTCGCGCCATGGGCCGCGCCCGGACTTTCTCGATGTCCGCTGCTAACCCCGACATCCGGAAATGGTCGGGCGGCCGGCGGCCGGTCAGGGACATGGAACAGGATCACGTTGGCGGCAGCGGAGATGGCGGCATGGACAGGGATCAATCGCCTCCTTGACAAATCCTTAAGGTGCGGATGGGTTCTCGGGTCGCTCAGGGTGGCAGAGGGTGAATGGCGAAAGTCGAGCTTACTGCCCGTGTGGAAATCAGGCGGCCGGAATGAAGCGCTTGTGTCGATCAAGGCGTCGCAGCATCAGCCGGATGGAGGCCAGGTAGACAAACGCCTCGCTCATGCGCGGATCCTGCTCGTAATCCTTGCTCAACCGCCGCGACCGATTGAACCAGCCGAAGGTGCGCTCCACGATCCAGCGCCTCGGCAGCACCCGGAAGCCCGTCGCCCCCGGCTCGCGCGCCACGACCGCCAGCACCCAGCCGTACTGTTCTGCCACCCAGCCGATGATCGAGGCGTAGATCCCGTCGGCCCAAATGAGCGCCAAGCGCGGGAAACGGCCGGCGATCTCGCGCAAGACCAGCTTGGCCCCCGCCGGGTCCTGCACGGAGGCGATATGGACGACGACGACCAGCAGCAAGCCCAGCGTATCGACGACGATGTGGCGTTTGCGCCCCATGACGCGCGTGAAGGCGTCGAAGCCACGCGGCCCGCCCGCTTCGGTCGTCTTCACGCTCTGACTGTCGATGATGGCCGCGCTCGGGCTGACTTCCTTGCCGGCCAACCGGCGGATGCTGTCGCGCAGCACATCATTGAGGCGCTCCCATGTGCCATCAGGCGCCCACTTGCGGAAGTAATAGTAGACAGTGCTCCAGTTCGGATAGTCGCGCGGCAGCATGCGCCACCGGCAGCCGGCGCGCACGACATAGAAGATGGCGTTGACGACGAAGCGGATATCGACGGTGCGCGGCCGGCCGGGGCCGGGCGACTGGGCCAAGTGAGGCCGGATGGCCCGCCATTCCTTGCGCGAGAGATCGCTGGCGTAGCGCTTCCGGCGCACATCGACGGAGGAGACCGGGGACGCGGTGGCGGGCACAGCAGCTTCCTTTCGCTCTGGATCAAGCCCCCAAGCTGCCGCTGATTCTATCCATCGGGATTTCCATACCGGCTGTTAGGCGGCGGGGCGCGACGCGGGAGGGATGGACGATGGAACTGCCGTCGGCGCTGGGATGGATGCACCTGGCCGCCATCCGGCGGCACTACCGGGACCGCCTCGCCGGCCTGCGCGGCGAGGCCATCGACGCCGCCGTGCGCGACGCGCGGCAACTGCTCGCCCACGACATCGACCTGCCGGAGCTGAACACGCCGGCGGCGCACCCCGACGTCTACATGCTGCGGGCCAACCAGATCGGCCTGGCGCTCGTCGACGCCGGCCTGTTCGCCGGGGCCGAGGCGCTCTATCGCGCCCTGCTCGCGGACGCGCTCGCCAATCGCCAGGAGCGGCAGGTCGGCCGCCACGTCGGCGCCCTGCATGCCAACATCGGCACGGTCTGCCTCCTCCAGGGGCGTGTCGACGAGGCCGTGGTCGCCTTCCTGCGCGCCGCCGACGATGACGTGGCCACCTATGGCGTGACCCGCGAGCGTAGCTTCGCCCTAACCGACCTGATGCGCGAGCAGTTCAGCGCGCCGGTCCAGGAGGAGTTGGCCGCGATCACCCGTCTGGTGGACGGCGGCGCGACGCGGGCCGACATCGAGGGCCTGTGCGGGCGCCTCGGCGAGCACGGCCTGACGCTGCTGGCCTACGCCCGGGCACTGCTCGCGAGCGCGGCGGCCGACGCCGAGTACGCCAACGAGTTCAGCCAGATGCAGGTCTTCAGCGCGCTGCGCAACCTCTGCGCCCTGCTGGAGGTCGAGCTGAAGACGATCGCCGGCGCCATGGGCGACACCTTCGGTGGGGTGGTGCGGCGGCTCTACCAGGGGAAGACGTGGTGGCCCGCCTATCAGCAGGCCCGCGCCGCCGTCGGCGAGGAGCGCGGCTCGACGACGCCGGCCGACGACCGGCTGCGCGCCGCCTTAGCGCTCGCCGCGCCAGACGCTGACACGCGGTTCTGGAAGGGCCTGCTCGTCGCGCTGATCGTGCGCAACTACACCGCGCACCAGATGGCAGGGCAATCGGACCTCGTGCGCGTCCACTGCCGGCCGGCGCTCGCCCACATCCTCCACGTGCTGCTGGCCGCGCCGGCCCGCGCCTGAGCCGGCCATCGCCCGCACCCGGAAGGGCACGTTGGACGAGATCGACGACGAATTGGTGCGGGCGTTGCCGGCCGCCTACTCCCCGGTCGACGACACGCTGCGCTGGGCGGTGCTGACGCCGGCGCTGACCGCCCTGGCGGTGGCGCTGAAACTGCTCCACTTCGACGACCGCGCCCTGGCCACTCTCCAGTGCGGCGCCCGCCGCGCCTTCGCCGACGCGGAGCCATGCATCCTCTCCACCAGCGGACGCGGAAGCGCTCGACGGCCACCCGCCACCATCCCGGCAGTTCTGTACCCCATGGAGGTGGGCGACGGACCGTTTCCCGTGCTGGCGGGCGGATTCGCTCCGGTCGCCGCGCAACCGCGCGCGCCGCTCAT
Organism: Chloroflexota bacterium; assembly: GCA_020849725.1. The sequence goes on along the minus strand of JADLAZ010000282.1, from coordinate 18,422 downwards.
ATCGCCCGACGAGCTGGCTCCGGCGGCAAGTCGGGGCCCGGCCCCGATGCCCGCCGCCGCGGCTCGCCAACGCGGCCGCGGCCAATTCGCCTCGCCAATCGGGCACTGTCGACCGCACGCCTCAGCCGACCAGAGGAGTGGCAGGCCGTTCGCGAGCGCCGAGCCTCATGGCCGCGGCGGTAGCCGACAGAGTTCCCGGAATGATGTCGGGTGGCCGACTGGCGCCGCCACCATCGCTGGGTCGCTCGACTGGGGGTGTCGCACTGCGACACCCCTCCGATGCCTTGGCGCGCGGCCCAGGCCGAGGCGTCGCCGCACCGGGGCGCTGTCAGCCAGTCGTCAGTGGCCACGCCTATACTATGGTGTCTGGATACGGGTTGACTGCGCACCCCAAGCGCAGCGAGATGGTCACGCTCGCCCTCGTGACCAGCGACCAGGGCACCGGCCTCGCCGCGGCACACCGCCGGCGCCGGGAGACCGTGGTCCCGAGCCCGTACCTCGGGCTGAGTGAGCGATCGACCAGGCTGGTGTCACGCGGACGCCTGGCCGGCTCGCCCGCTCAGCCGCGTGCGGACGCTGAGGCCAGATGGCCAATCCCCATGGGCTGCGCTCGGGGGACTGGGGGCTGTCTGGCCTCGCTGTCGTTAAGGCGCCCGTGATCGTGACCCACCAAGGCAGCGCCAAGACACTGGAAACGTGAAGCGATACCGAGGAGGACAGTACCGTGGAGTCAGACCAAACCGAACAGCGCCTCGTCACGATGTTCCTCGAACTCCTGGCGATCACCGGCGACCCGGCCGGCCAGCTGGTCGGTCAGGCACCGCCGCCGGCCGACCTGGTCGCCCTCTGGCTGGCCGTGCGGCGCCTGCCCTATGACCCGGCCGCCGATCTTCCGGCCGACCTGAGCTATCTCCGCGGCGTCATCGTCGGCGAAGCCTATCAATGGATGGCAACCTGGACGTTGCAGGGCAGCGCGCGGCCGGGCTCGATCGGGTCGGTGACGCTGACCTATAAAGGTGGGGATCAGCCGCTCCGCTTCACGGCGACCAGCGAGGGTGGCTTGACCATCCACCTCCGGCGGCGGGTCCATCCCCCGGGGCGTCGCCGACCGCTCTACCGCGACGAGCGCCTGCTGACCGTCCAGCTCGGCGTGCAAGCGGCCGGCGTCCTGGTCGAGGTCGAGCGGGTCATCGCGGAGGATCTGGGCGACGAACCGCTGACAGCCCTTATCCCGTTGCGGCAGTTCGTGCGTCGGTTCGGCGAGGTCGAGCGGGCGCTGCTGCGCGAAGCCACCAACCTGCGCGACTGGGCGCTCGAAGACCCCGGCCTCTGGACGGACGACTGGGACGGCATGCGCCGCTTCCTGCACTGGCTCCAGCAGCGCGGCCCGTAAGCACGCCATGGGTCGGCCGCCGCGCCCAGCGCCTGACGAACGGCCCCTCGCGCTCCCACCAACGCATCCGCCGCCGACCGACCGACCCCTCGCCCGCAGCTCCGAGGGCCGCACCCCCTGCGCCCTGGTCTCGCGCCGACCAGGGCGCTTTTTCGTGCCCGGCCGCGTGCGGGGATGGAGCCCTCGGACCGGGCACGCATGCACAGACCAGCAGGCAACTGAAAGGAGAAGCCCTACTATGACACCCACGACTCAACCGCCGCGTCCCGTCGTGATCGCGGCCACCTGGTGGCTCTGGCTCCTTCGCGCCGGCGACTGGCTGGGCGGCCTCCGTCGACGCCTGCGCCGCGACCGCCCGGTGCGCGTGTTGGTGCAGGTCAGTGAGGCGCTCATCGTCCGCCGACCGGCGATGACCGGCTGGCTCGAGCAGACCTGCCGCGCCGTCTTCGACGCCCAGTGCGCTCCCCCCATGCCCATCCGGGTCATCGTCACCGCGGAGGCGGGCCTGCCCGGCAGCCACGACCTGGGCGGGGTGCGCGCCGCCTACCGGGTCACCGACGGGCCGACCGGCCGCCGCGCGGTCATCTGGCTCGGTGCGCTCCAGCCCGCGGCCGCCGCGCAGCGGGCCGACGATTGGCTCGCCGCCGGCCTGACCTGGGCATTGCTGTGTCTGGTCACCTGGGAGGAGAGCCAGCCGCGCCTGGCAGCCCTGCCCATGCCGGGCGTGACCGTCGCCGCCGCGCCGGTGGTGTCCGTCCGGTCGCCGGATACCCTGGGCGGCGCGCCGAGTCCGGCCGGCCCGCCCCGCACGAGCCGCCCGATCGGGGCGACCGGTCACCCGCGCCGAGAGGAGGGGACCGGGACGGCCGGGCATGGCCGGGCTGCCGCGTCAGCGGATCACCGACCCATGGCGGCTGTCGCCCTCAACGGCCAGTCCCACGGCGTACCTCCGGACGGCGGCCTGGCGCCGGACGGCGGCGGGCCGCTCGCCGCGGCGAGCGGCGAGATCGCGACGCCGTTGACAACATCGGCGCCGCCGGAAGCGCTGTCCTACCCGGCGGAGGAGTGAGGTGGTCGACCTCGCCCGCCTCTCCGCCGAGCAACGCGCCGCCGCCACGGCCGCCGCCGACGTCGACCTGCTGGTCAACGCGGGGCCGGGCGCCGGCAAGACGCTCACCATGACCTACCGGATCGCCCATCTCATCAGCGCCGGCGGCCTGCCGCCGCAGGCGCTGGTCGCCGTCAGCTTCACCAACGAGGCGGTGCGCCAGCTGGCCGAGCACCTGCGCGCCGTGCTCGGCCAGCGCGGCGACCTGGTGATGACTGGCACGCTGCACGCCTTCGGCAATAAGCTCGCCAACCAGTTCCACCTCACCAGCGGGACGCTGGCGCCCGACGAGATGATCGCCGTCCCGCTGCGCGCTCTGCGGGCCGGTCATCCCCTCGGCGCCTTCCTGCGCCGGCACGTCCGGCACGTCTGCGTCGACGAGTGCGTGCGCCATGTCGGCGCCTGACAGATTCCCTCCGCAGGAGGGGAGGGTTCGGAAGATTACCCTCGGGTCAACGGCTTACCTGGCGGGGAAACCCAAAGGGGACATGAGCATGCCGTCGAAGCGGGGCGACGCCGAAGGCGTTTAGGCGTCGGCCCTGCCAGACCCGCGCGATACGGTGAAGGCTGGATTGCCTCAAGCCCAGTTCCCAGCGGTGCAATCGACCACCCCCCGATCACAACGCCTCCAACGCGGGGGCGCCGGGACACGCCGATGTGGCTTTCGTCGGCGTGACCTTCCGCCCGGCGCAGCGATGGACAATGAGTCCATTCAAGGGAACGAACGGGCCACCTCCCTCGCGCTCGACACGTCTGTCTGGCGTAACCATGGGATTGCCTACGGGACGCGAGTCCTAGGGTAACAGAGCCCCCGTAGTAGTCGCGGGTGTCACGACCCGCCGCGGCGGACGGGAAAGCCGTCCACAGGGCGAAGGGGCAACCTCCGAAAGGAGGCCAGAGCCGATCGCTTGGCAGCGACCGGCAGGGCAGGTGTCCACTGACGCGAGCACAGTAGAGGTACGCGTGATGCGAAACGCCGACACCATCCTCGCCGTCATCCACGATCGCGGCATCAAGAGGTTGCCGCTTGAGCGCGTCTATCGGCTCCTATTCAACCGCGACTTGTTCCTCAAGGCCTATGGTCGGATCTACCGGAACGCCGGGGCCTTAACACCCGGCGCCACGGTGGAGACCGTGGACGGCATGTCCCTGGCCAAGATCGATGCCATCATCGCGGCACTCCGCGACGAACGGTATCGCTGGACGCCAGTACGGCGCGTCTACATCGAGAAGCCTAACTCGACGAAAATGCGCCCGCTCGGCCTGCCGACGTGGTCGGATAAGCTGGTACAGGAGGCCATCCGGCTCATCCTGGAGGCCTACTACGAGCCCCAGTTCTCCGAGCATTCCCACGGCTTCCGCCCCAGCCGCGGCTGTCACACCGCGCTCGGGGAGATTCGCCGAACCTGGACCGGAACAGTCTGGTTCATCGAGGGAGATATCAGCCAATGCTTCGATCGCCTCGACCACGGGGTCCTGCGAGGCATCTTGGCCGAATCCATCCACGATGGGCGCTTCCTCGCCCTCATCGATGGCCTGCTCAAGGCCGGATATCTGGAAGACTGGCGGTATCACGCGACGCTGAGTGGCAGCCCACAAGGTGGCGTGGTGAGCCCCATCCTCGCCAATATCTGCCTTGATCGGTTTGACAGGTGGGTCGAAACGACGCTCCTCCCCGCCCACAACCGCGCAGACCGACGCCGGGACTATCGGCCGAATCGCCGGTTGATCGAACGGATACGGGACCACCGCAAGGCGGGTCAGCACGGCCAGGTGGCCGCCCTGCAAAAGCAGGCGCGCCAACTGCCAACGTATGACCCGTTCGACCCGGACTACCGTCGCCTCCGATTCGCCCGCTACGCCGATGACTGGCTCTTGGGTTTCGCGGGTCCACGAGCCGAAGCTGAGGAGATCAAGCGACAGATTGCGGGATTCCTGCGCGACACCCTCAAGCTGGAACTCAACGAGGCGAAGACGCTCATCACCCATGCGCGGACCGCTTCGGCACGCTTCCTCGGCTACCAGCTCGAAGTCTTCCAGGACAACCGGGTCCTCACCCAGTCCGGCCGCCGCCGCCTCAACGGCAGCATCGGGCTGACGGTCCCGGTGGACGTGGTCGGCCAGAAATGCGCGCTCTACACGGCACACGGGACACCGATACACCGCGCGGAACTGCTCCACGAAAGCGTCTTCAGCATCGTGGCGCTCTACCAGGCGGAGTATCGTGGAATCGTGGAATATTACCGGTTGGCCTACAACATCCACCGCTTCAACCGCTTGAAGTGGGTGATGGAACAGTCGTTGACCAAGACGCTGGCGTCCAAACTGAACCTCAGCGTCCCTCAGGTCTACGATCGCTTCGGCGCCGTGCTGCAAACGCCCAATGGCCGGTACAAGGGCCTGCGGGTGACCGTGGAGCGGCCGCAGAAGCAGCCACTGGTGGCCATATGGGGCGGCGTATCGCTCAAGCGAACACCGCATGCCATCTTGAAGGACGACGTCGCCAACCTCCGCTACAGTCCTCGGGCGGAACTCGAACAACGGCTCCTGGCAAGTGAATGTGAGCTGTGCGGCTCACAGGACCAGGTCCAGGTGCATCACGTTCGCCGCCTGAGTGACCTGCGGCGGCCAGGACAGGGTGAAAAACCACTGTGGGTCCGAACGATGGCCGCCCGCCAACGGAAGACCCTCGTCGTCTGCCGCGCCTGTCATGTGGCCATCCATGCCGGACGGCCAACACGACCGGCAGCACCCAGGAAGGAAGCTCCTTCCTGAGCGCAACAGTGGAGTGGTTGGACACTGGAGAGCCGGATGCCCAGAAATGGGCACGTCCGGTTCGGAGGGGGGCCATCGGAAAAGGACCGCGAGGAACCTCGCTGGTGGCCTACCCTATCAGGACCTCAGCCAGGTCATGGTCGACTTCATCGGCTGGCTCGCCCAGGGACCGTGCCGGCTGACCGCCGTCGGCGACGACGCCCAGACAATTTATGCGACCTTGCGCGAGGCGCCCGCCGTCGGCTTGGGCTGGGTCGTCGAGCGGTATCCGCGTGCCCGGACCTGCTGGCTGGTCGAGAACCGGCGGTCGACGCCGGAGATCGTGCGGCTCGGCAACGCCCTGATGGACCGCCGCTCCCGCTCGCTGCGGCCCGCCGGCCCGCTCCCGCAGTTGCTCGTCGCGCGCGATGCCCATGACGAGGCCGACTGGATCGCCGCCGAGATCGCGCTCCTGCGCCATCGTGACCTGGCGCGGGCGCCGGAGGTGGCGATCCTGATGCGCTACCGGCGGCAGGGGTGGCTCATCCGCCGCGCGCTGGCCCGGCGCCGCGTGCCGGTCGACATGTGGCTCGAGGAGCACCAGGAGCCGGCCGACCGGCCGGGCCAGGGCGTCGTCGTGACCACCGTCCATGGGGCGAAGGGCGGCGAGTGGCCGGTCGTCTTCGTCCCCGGTCTGGATGCCGCCACCTGGGGGGCGCAGAGCAGGCCGCGGCGGGCACTGGCACTGGCGCCCGACCCGGCGCGCGACCGGGAGATCGAGGCCCTGCGCAGGCTCCTCTACGTGGCGATCAGCCGGCCGCGCGACCGCCTCTACCTCTCCTACGCCGCCTCGCGCGATGACGGCGCTCGCCCGGTCGCGCTGGAGCCGACGTCACTGCTCGACCGGCTGCCGCCCGACGGCTGGGTGGTGCGGACCTGGGACCGCGAGGGGCGGCCGCCGGTCCGCCTGTAGCGCGCCGCGCCCGGGTGGCGCGCCGCCCGAGGCGGCCGACCCTGATGGCAGCGATGGATCATGGAAAGGAAATGCCTGGTGAATCATGATCTACAGGACGAACGGATCCCGGAGGCCGAGCTGGAGCGGCTGCGGCGCCTGGTGCTCGACGAGATCGGCCGGACAGTCCCGCTCCGGAAGGCGGGGCGCAGCCACACGGCCTGCTGCCCGAAGCACGCCGAGCAGACGCCGTCCTTTCACGTCTTCCCCGCGCGGCGCGGGCCGTCGCTGCCGCCCGGCTACCATTGCTTCGGCTGCGGCTGGCACGGCACCATCTTCGACTGGGTGGCCTGGCGCGACGGGCTGCGGCTGCCCGACGACTTCGTCGCCGTCGTCGAGCGGATCGATCCGGCCGTGGTCGCCCGCTACCTCCCGTCGCGCGCCGGCCGCCATGACGCGGCGCTGCTCCACCACGCGCGCCCCCCCTCGGCGCCGGCGGCGCCCATCGCCCAACCGGCTGCCTTCGCCGAGCGCCCCGAGGGCTACCTCGGCGACGACGCGGCGGTGGCCTGCCTGACCGTCGCGCTGGGCCACTACCACGCGCTGCTGTGGGAGGACCGGGAGGCCCTCGCCTACCTCCTCGGTCGCGGGCTGACGCGCGAGCTGCTGGCGGCCCGGCAGGTCGGCGTCTGCCCGCTGGCGCCGGGTCCGTACGAGCGCCTGGCCGTCGTCCTGGCGTACCACGGCATCGGGCTCGACGTTGCCCGGCGCATCGGCCTGCTCGACGGGCACGGCCGTGAGTTCTTCGCCGGCCGCATCACCTTCCCCGAGCGCCGCAGCGGCGCCTGCATCTGGGCGAACGGCCGGGCCTTCCGCCGCCCGCCGGCGGGGGACGCCAAATACCGGGGGCTGCCGCTGCCCGGGGACCGGCGCAAGCCGCTGGTCAACTGGGAAGCGGTCCAGGGGGCGGCGATCATCGGCGTGACCGAGGGCCAGATGGACGAGCTGGCGCTGGCCGTCCTCGGCCTGCCTGGCGCCGGCCTCAACGGGGCGGCGATCGCCGGCAATTCCGCCCTCCTGGCGCTCTTCGCCGCCTTCGAGCGGCTCTACCTCTTCTTCGATCTTGACCAGGCCGGCCTGCGGGCGCGGCGCGCCTTCCTGCGCGCCCACGGCGAGCGGGTCAGCCCGGTCCTCATCCCGCCGACGGTGCGGCGGCTCCGCCACTACCTCGCCTGGCTGGTCGCGCGGTGCCGCGACCTCGCCGGCGATCGAATGATCAGCACCAGGGAGCGGCGCCACGTCCGGGAGCTCGGCGAGCGGCTGCCGCGGCTGGTCGCCGCGATCGACGCCGCCGCGCTGGCCGATGACCTGGTCCTGGGCGATCCGGCCGGCCTCATGGCGGCCTTCCGGACCGAGCCGGACCTCGGCCGGGAGGTCGTGCGCGCACTGCTCGAGATCGCGCGCTGGTTCCGGCCGGCCTGGGAGCAGCACCAGCAACCCGATCCGCTGCGGCTAGCGCCGCACCATCTCCCACGCCCGGCCGGTGCCCGCTGAGGCGTCCCCGGTCTGCCCAGCGGCGCCGGGGCGGGCCAGGTGACTCACCAGGCGGCGTGACCAGTCACCACGACCGCCGCCGGCCGGCCGAGGCATGTCTCTGCCCGGTCTGCTTCATGCCAGAAAGGAGGTGCTTCCCATGCGACGTGCAATGACACCGTTCCCGCAGCGTGGCCCGAGGAGCGGCGACGGTTGCGGCGTCGGCTCGGATCCGGCCGGCGTCCCGGCCCCCTGGCCAGCGGCCGATCCACCGGCCGATCTGGAGGCGTTGCGGCGTTTCCGGGCGCTCCTGGAGCGGGCGCGGACCGGTGACGGTGAGGCCTTCACGGCGCTCTTCGAGGCCCACCGGCCCCGCCTGCTGCGGGTCGCCCAGGCCATCCTCCATGACCCGATGGCGAGCGAGGATGCGGTGCAAGAGGGTTGGATCAAGGCCTGGCAGGCGGTGGAGCGCTCTCAGTTCGGGTTGCCGGCCCAGTTCGGCGCCTGGCTGGGCATCATCGTCGGCCGCCTGGCCATCGACCTGCTGCGCCGCCGCCGCACGCAGCTGGCGCTCGACGCGCTGGCCGGCCGCCTGCGCGATGACGGCGATGTCGCCGACCAGGCGACGGACCAGGCGCTGCTCGAGGCCATCCTCGCCGGCCTGCGTCCGGTCGATCGCCGGCTGCTGGAACTGATCCGCGACGACCACGCGCGGGAGGAGATCCTGACGATCCTGAGCGCGGAGGTCGACCGGCCGCTGACGCCCGCCTGGCTGCGCCAGCGGCTGTGGAGGGCGCTCCGGGCTGCTCGGCGGCAGGCCCAACGGCCGGCGCCGGCGCGGCCAACCACGTCTGTCGCCCGCTGACATCGAGTCACCGTGTCAGCCATCGGTCAGCCGCGCCGCCTACGATGCGGTAGGGGGTACGCGGCATCCAGCACGGCTCCGGCCTCTGTCGCCGGCGGTCGCGGATCACCGTCTCCCCATGGTCCATCGATTATCCGGAAGCAAACGAGGAGCAGCACGCGATGAGGAACTGGTTACTCTGCGCGGGGATGGCCCGCTGGCAGATCGCTCGTGTCGGCGCCATCCCGATCCGCCTCCACTGGAGCTGGGCGCTCGTCCCGCTCCTGCTCATCTGGGCGCGCCTGGGGCGGCCGGCGACCTGGGCGCCGGCCGAAATCGCCACCACCCTGGCGCTGGCTATCGCCTTCGGCGCCGGCATCGTGGCGCACGAACTCGGGCATGCCTGGGTCGGCCGCCGCGCCGGTATCGGTGGCTGGGAGATCACGCTGACGGCCGCCGGCGGCCTCCTGACCAGCGCCAAGCTCTGGCCGGGCCGGTTGCGGCCGGGGCAGGAGGTGCTGCTGGCGCTCGGCGGCCCGGCGGTGAGCCTGGGCCTGGCCGCGGTGCTCCGGTCACTCGGGTCGCTGGTCGGCCATGCCGCGGCGGCCGGCTGGCTGGACACGCTGGCGCTGGCCAATCTCGCCATCGCGGCGCTCAACCTTGTGCCGGTGCTCCCGTTCGACGGCGGCCGCATCCTGCGGGCGCTCCTGACGGGTTGCACGGACGCCCGGGCGGCGCCGGTCATCGCCTGGTGCAGCGCGAGCCTGAGCCTGGCGCTGCTGCTAACCGGGCTGGTGTTGCTGGCGCCGGGGCTGCTGCTCGCCGCCAGCGTGGCGCTGGTGGCGACCTGGCGCGAGGTCGGGCGGCTCATCGACGCGCGGCCGGATCGCTCCTGGGCGGCCCGGACGGGCCTGCCCGTCGAATAGCCCGGCGCGGCCTCGGATTGCGCCACCGCGACCGATGAGCTGGCTGGTCGGAGATGACGCGGGCGTAACTGGACGCCGGCCAGCAGCCAGCACGGGCGAGGTCACCCGGCCCGGTCCGGCGAGTGACGCTGAGCAGCGCCGTCTCGCCCCGGCCATGGCGCCGCCCCATCGGCGCCAGCATCGACGGGCATTGGTGTGTTGGAGCCCATCGTGGGACGCGATGGGCCTATCAGGGAGGATTTCCATGAGTACTGTTTCGGCATCGACCACACCCACCGCGGCCAACGGGTTGGCGACCACCCAGCTTGGCCCGCTCCTGGCCGGCCCGCTCCAGAACCTCCGCGCGGTGGAGACCGCCCTCAACGGCCGCTTCATCGAGCGCGGCGAGGTCATCCGCCTCATCCTGGTCGCGCTGCTGGCCCGCCAGCACGCCGTCCTGGTCGGCCTGCCCGGCGCGGCCAAGACCGAGCTGATCGCCCAGCTCGGCCAGTTGGTCAGCGACGGCGGCCAGACCCTGCGCACCTTCACCTACCTATTAACCAAGTTCACCACGCCCGACGAGCTGTTCGGCCCCTTCTCGGTCCAGGGCCTCAAGCAAGACCGTTACCTGCGCCTGACGACCGGCCGGCTGCCGGAGGCCGAGCTGGGCTTCCTCGACGAGGTATTCAAAGCCTCGAGTTCGGTGCTCAACAGCCTGTTGACCGTGATGAACGAGCGCGAGTTCGACAACGACGGCCGGCGCCAGCCCGTGCCGCTCATCTCGCTCTTCGGCGCCGCCAACGAGCTGCCCCAGGGCGAGGATCTAGCCGCGCTCTGGGATCGGTTCGCGCTGCGCAGCCTGGTCGGCTACACCAGCGACGCCGGCTTCAACCAGCTGCTGGCGCTGGTCGAGCGGCGCCGCCAGCACCAGCTGGCCAGCCTGGTCGCGCGCCTGCACGGCCAGCCGGCGGCGGCGCCGGTCGTGCCGCCGCCACCGGCGCTGCCGGCCGACGACCTGCGCCTGCTGCAGGAGGTCGTCGCCGCGCTGCCGCTGCCGGGGAGCGTCGCCGGGGCGCTGGAGCAGCTGCGCAAGGACCTGGCGGCGAAGGGCATCGTCGCGAGCGACCGCCGCTTCGTCTGGGCGCACACCCTGATCGTCGCCCACGCGCTGGTCGACGGGCGCGTCCAGCCGGAGCCGGACGACCTGGTCATCCTGGCCGACGCGCTCTGGCAGCTGCCGGAGCAGCGCCAGGAGATCCGCCGCGTCATCGCGCGCCTCGGCAACCCGCTGACGGCGCGCGCGGTCGAGCTCGGCGATCAGGCCGCCTCGATTCACCAGGAGGTGAGCACGGCGCAGCGCGACAGCAGCCTGAGCGACGGCGCCAAGATGCAGGCGGTCGGCGAGGCGGCCGCCAAGCTCAAGCAGGTCGCCCAGCAACTCCAGCAGGTGTGCGACGAGGCCACGGCTCAGGGCAAGCCGACGGCCAAGATCGAGCGGGTGCGCGGCCAAGTCCGCGCCATGCAGCAGGAGGTGGCCCAACTCATCCTCGGCTGAGGCGGCTACCCGCCGAGTGGACTTCACGATGACAGGAGAGAGAGTCCCATGCAGGACCACAGCACGCCGGCCGCGCCGGCATCGGAGGCGGCGAGCCCGGGCGATGGCCTGATGGTGCTCGCCCAGTTGACCGCTCCACCGGAGGATGATCGCGCCGTCGCCATCGGGGCCATTCGCGACGGCACCCAGGTGCTTGGGCACGATGGCTACGATGTCGACGCCTACGCCCGGGTGGCCCGCGAGATGCCGCGCCTGCGGGAAGCGGCGCAGCGCGCCGGCGAGCGGCTCCCGACCGCACCGGCGCTCCAGCGCGACGTCTGGTGGAGCTTCCACAAGCCGGCGCCCCGGATCGCGCCGCCCGCGCCGCTGACGCCGGCGCACGAACTCAATCGGCTGGTGCTGGAACAGCTCATGAGCACGCGCGAGTGGGCGCACGTGCGGCTGGCCGGCACCGTCGACGATCCGGCCATCAGCGCCATGGCGGCGCTGGCCTCAGTGGAGCAGATCCTCGGCAGCCTCGATGAGGCGACCGTGGCGCGCTACACCGAGTTGCACGCGCTCGAGGGCCAGATTCGCGGCCTGGTGGCCCAGGCTGACGTGTTGACGGAGGGCGCCGGCGCCGACCCCGCGCGGGCCGACGAGCTCTTCCGCCAGGCCGCCAGCGCCCGCCAGCAGGCGGAGGCGGCCGCCGCCCGCTACGCGGCCGTCGCCCAGGAGCTGGCGGCCACCAGCGAGGAGCGGGCGGACGCCGTCCGGCGCGCCGCGCGCCAGGTGCTGCCCCAGGTCGAGCGGCAGATCGACGTGACCCTGGCGGCCATCAAGGCCTTCGGCGGCGGCTATGGCGTCGGGCCGGGCGGCGCCGGCGCCGCGCCGGCGCCGCTGACCGTCAAGGAGAAGCTGGCGCTGGCCCAGCGCGTCATGAGCAACCCCAAGCTGCTGGAGATCGCCCGGCTGGCCGGCCGGCTGACCCGGATCGCCATGCAAGTCCAGGCCAGCCGCGTCGACCATCCGCCCGACGAGGTGACCGCGATCGGCCTGGGGGCCGACCTCACCCGCGTGCTGCCGAGCGAGACGGTGCTGCTGGCCGAGCCCGACCTGGAGGAGCTCTTCTGGGCGCGCTACCTCGATCGGCGGCTGGCCGTCTACGACCTGATCGGCCACGAGCCGCAGGGCCGTGGTCCAGTGATATTGGCGGTCGATAACTCGGGCAGCATGAGCGGGCCGCGCGAGGTCTGGAGCAAGGCGGTGGCGCTGGCACTGCTGGCGATCGCCGGCCGGCAGCGGCGCGACATGGCCGTCATCCACTTCGGCGGCGATGCGCGCGAGCTGAAGCTCTTCCGCTTCCCGAAGGGCCAGGCGTCGCCGTCCGAGACCCTCGCCTGCTGCGGCCACTGGTACGGCGGCGGCACGGCCTACGAACCCTGGATGGCCGCGGCGCTGCGGCTGATCGACGAGGCGACCTTCGACCGCGCTGACGTGATCTTCGTCTCGGACGGCGAGGTCGCCATCGACCCGGCCGCCCGGGCGGCCTGGCAGCAGCGGCGCCAGGCGCGCGGGATGCGCGTCTTCGCCATCCTCATCGGCGGCGAGGCCGGCGCCGGCGTGCTGGCCAGCATCGCCGACGCCCTGCTCTGCCTCGACAGCCTCGCCGCCGACGGCGAGGTGCTCCAGACCATCTTCTCCATCTAGGGCCCCAACGCTGGGGGATGTAGCGCCCCCACACCGGGGGATGGTTGGCATGCCGGCCGGCTACCACGCGCCGGCCGTCGCCATGCCCAGACGCCATGCCCAGAAAGGAACGCACCATGCCAACGACGTCAGCCGGCGGCTTCCAGATCATCGCCGAGTGGGCCGGACACAAAACCGACATCCGGATCAACTCGGACAAGATCTGGGCCTCCGCCTATACCGATAACGGGACCTACCTTTGCGTCTGGGGCAGACGCGGGACCGCCTACCGGGAGCAGTCCAAGCACTTCGGCAGCCAGCGCGCCGCGGCCGCCTGGTTCGACGCCAAGGTGGCCGAGAAGGTCCGCAAGGGCTACGACGCCGTGCGCTTCGGCGACCGCCGGCACGGCAACATCCCCAGCTTCGGCAGCGCCGTCGCCGGGACAGTCACCGGCGGCGCCGGCCCGCGCATCACGCTGGCCGGCGTGCTGGCCGAACTGGCGGCCGTCCCGCGCGCGCTTGGTCGGGCGCGGGGCGACCTGCCCGAGGTCATCTTCGCCTTCGCGCAGACGCGGCTCAAGGCGGAGCTGCTGCTCGATCACGCGCCGCTGGATGGGGACGACCGGACCGTCCTGGCCGCCGCGCTGGCCGGCGCCCGGTCGGCCGTCCAGCAGGCGCTCGTCGCCTGAGCGCGTCGCTCAGGCTCGCCACGGTCGACGGCGCGTCGACCGCCACGCACCTCATCCGAGAGGAGAAGCATCATGGCGACCACCATCTCGGCCCAGGCCCTCGAGCAGGCCACCGAGGATCTCCCGCTGATCGGCCACCTCTTCAGCTGCGACTGGAACGGGGCGCAGGTGGAGCGCCCGCTCCTGGTCGACTGCCTGCGCGCCGCCGGCTTCGCCGCCTGCGCCCCGCCGGAGATCTCCTACCAGGTGAGCCTTGGCCGCGCGCTGCGCGGCTGGATCACCGAGCGCGCGGCCAGCGGCGCCGGCGCGAGCCTGGGGAATCACAGCGGGCTCGTCGCCGAGCTGGCGGCCGGCAGCGGCGCAGCCATGCGCTCCCTGGTCCGGGTGGCCCGCACCAGCGCCAGCGCCTGGATCCTCTTCGCGGTCATCGCGGAGAGCATCGACCTGCGCCGGCTCGGCATGGATTACAGCACCGAGCTGCGCGTCCTCGTCCACAAGAAGGACGGGACGCTCATCGTCACCACCGAGGCCGCCGGCACGATCGAGCGCCAGGAGGATGCCCCGCCCGGCGCGCGCCAGATCGCCCTGGAGCTGCGTCCGCATTGGGAGCGCTGCCAGCGACGGCATACGGCGGGGGATCTCGGCCTGATGACGCGCGCGGTGCTGCGCCACGCGCTGGGCGCGGTGGGCATCCAGGAGGGCTCGGGCTTCTACTTCGTGCCGCTCACCCAGGTGGCCGGCCTCACCCGCCTGCGCGACCTGATCACCGAACTGCCGATGGCCAGCGTCACGCGGCCGGTCACCTTGATGCTCGGCCAGCTCGACAGCCGCGCCACCCGGCGGCAACTGGCGCTGGCGGCCCACCAGGACTTCCTGCGCCAGCTCGACGCTGCCAGGGCTGACCTGGCCGCCTTCAGCCAGAAGCCCGACGGCACGGTGCTGCCGAAGACGGTCGCCGAGCGGCTGACGGCCTACCGGCAGCTCCGGCAGCGGGTCGAGACCTACGCCGACCTGCTCGGCATGCAGCAGGAGGCGATCGTCGCCGGCCTGCACGAGCTGACCGCGCAGGCCGCGCGCATCGTCACCAAGCATGTCGGCCTGGACGACGCGCCCCGAACGCGCGGCGACACCAGCACCTTGCCGCTGCCGCTGCCCGGACTGGCGGACCGGGCCGGCCGGTGAGGCGAGCGCGGCGGCGACGCCCATGAAGCAACCCTGCCGACCGTGACCGCGGTCGGCAGGGTTCCCATCGGGGGGTCGGGCGGGGCGCTGGCTGGCGCCCCGCTCCCGTAATGTGGGTGCCTCATCAGAACGGAGGGATGTGACCATGGTCGCAATGGATGACGCCACGCGTCTCACGACGGCCGACGAGCGAGGCTGGATCGAGCGAGCCAAGCAGGGGGACCAGGCGGCCTTCGAGGCCATCTTCCAGCGCTACGAGCGGCAGATCTACTCCTTCATCTACCGGATGATGGGTGATGCTGACGACGCCTATGACTTGACCCAGGACTGTTTCGTCAAGGCCTACAAGGCGCTAGGCAAGACGAGCCAGGACCTGAACCTCTCCGCCTGGCTGCACCGGATTGCGTCGAACGCCTGCTTGGACGTGCTGCGGCGCCGCCAGCGTCTGCGCTGGCTACCCTGGGAAGGGCCGAAGCACGACCATTTGCTGCAGAGCGCGCCGGCGGACGACCCGGAGCGGTCGGCCATCAGCCATGAAACGCGCGTGACGGTCCAGCGGGTGCTGGACCGCATGACGCACCGCCACCGGCTAGCGCTCATCCTGCGCGAGTACGAGGGGCTCTCGTGCGCGGAGATCGGCCAGGTCATGAGCCTGTCCCGGTCGGCCGTCAAGAGCATGCTCTTTCGGGCGCGGGAGGAATTCAGACGGGTCGTCGCCGCCATCGATCCCACCACGGCGCGGCCGGCGGCGACGCGCCCGCGCGCCGTGATCCGTGAGCCGTAAGCGCCAGGCGGGCGCCCACGCACCTTCGGAAAGGATACGAGCGATGGAATACCATGAGACGCCTCAGGAACGGCGCCTGGCGCTGGCGCCCATGCGGGCGCGCCAGGGTGTCGCGTTCGTCGGCCTGGCGATGCTGGCCAACGCGGGCGGCATCGGGCTGGTCATCCTCGTCGACCTGTTGTGGCGCCGGTGGCGTGAGCGGCGGCCGACGGCGTCGGCAGCGGTGCAGCCGGCATGCCACGCTGCAATGCATGAGCGGGCGCCGTTCGCGGAGTGGGCGGTGACCGTCGTGGCCGCCGTCCGTCAGGCCGACACGTCTCCCAGCGCCGACCAGACCGGCGACTGGGTGGTGGTGGTCGTCGACGAGGAGCATCACGGCGCGTCCAATACGCCGCGGGAGTTGACGTACCGGTTGCGGGCGCTCGACGAGCGGCATCGCTACCAGGAGGCGCCGCGCTGGTTCGACGAGCCCCTGGCGCCGGGCGACGGACACTGGTTCGAACAGGTCCTGGCCGACCACGGGGTCACGACTGAGGCACTCCGCGACTACACGCGGCGGTTCCTGCCGGGGCAGCGGCGCCGGCGGGCGCTCCGCTTCTGGATTCGGCCGTCGAGCCGGCGATTGGCCCTGGAGATGCGCCAGCCGCCCGACATCGACCACCACCAGTATCGTGAGGTCGTCACCACCGTCGAGCTGACCACGGTCACCGCCTCTGCTCCCGTGGGTGGTGCGCCGTAAGCGTCACGCACCGGCGCCACCGGCGCCACCGCCGCGTCCCAGCCGGCGCCCAGCATCCGGGCGGCGGGACGTAGCCCACGCTCCTCGTCGAGGGACCAGTGTGCCCCTGGAGCGGCGCCTCCGGGCTCTCGGTCAGCGCCGGCATCGAGGCGACGCCGACCGGCGCGCGGCGGTACGTCGCGATCGGCGATGACGACCTTGGCCGCGGCCAGCGCGCGCGGATGCCACCCATCCGCCGCACGAATGGCCACACCCATGCCCGCACCGTCCGGCTGTGGCCGGCGCCGAGCCAGGCGCGGGCGTGCCAGCGCCCGCCCGCTGATGGTGCGGAGATAGGAGTAGACATGACACCGGAAACGTCGCGCATCATGGGGCAGCTCGTTCAGCACGCCCTCGCGACGGGCATCGATCTAGACCAGCGCGGGGTGGTGTACCTGCTGCACTTTGACCACCGGCTGAGCCACGCCCAGCACTACCTGGGCGCCACCACGCGCCGGCTCGGTGTCCGCCTCACCGAGCATCTCGCCGGCTACCGGCACGGGAGCAAGCTGGTCGCGGCCGTCGTGGCGGCGGGCATCGGCGTGCGAGTCGCCCGCGTCTGGCCCGGCCTGTACGGACAGGAACGGCGGCTGAAGCGCTGGAAGAAGAGCCGGCAGCTGTGCCCGATCTGCCGGGCACAGGAGGCGCGTCAGACCGCGGCTGGTGGCGCGGCGCCGTCGCGCGGCGCGACGGCCGAGGCGGCCGGATGATGCCCGACCGGTCGGCGCACGGGCGGCGCCGCCATCAGCGCGGCGTGGGCGTCCGGTGACCCGCCGGCCTTGCCGGCGCCGCTACCCGCCCCCGCGCCCGGCCCGCCACGCGCCGGTGGATGGGGAACGCGCGCCACCCGTGCGCGATGACCCGCTCGACTCGCCGGCGTGTCGATCGAACCACCTGACGTTGGGGTAGGTCTCCGACGTCTCCCTGAACAAGGAGGACGACCACCATGGTTCTGACTGTACCGACGACTCCCACTGCGGCGGCCGCGCCCGCGCCCGATGCGCTCCTCGCTGGCGCCGCGGGCATGCGCGTCGAGATCCCCCGCGCGATGCTGCATGGGGCGCTGCTCGACGTCATCCGGGCCGTCGCGACCAGGCCCGGCGGGCTGCCACAGCTGGCCGACGTGCTGCTGCGCGCCGACGGCGCCCGGCTGACGCTCGTGGCGACCGATCTGCAGGTCGCCCTGATCGCCGAGGTCGACGCCGTCGTCGCCGTGGCCGGCGCCATCACGGTGCCGGCCCGCTTGCTGAGCGAACTGGTCGCCAGCTTGCCCGAGGCGCCGGTGACGCTCGCCGCCGACCCGACGGCGCTGGCGCTCCAGGTCCGTTGCGCGCGCGTGCGCGCGACCATCAAGGGGCATGACGCCGACGACTATCCCCAGCTGCCGGGCGTGGGCGCCGCGCCCCCGCTCGCGCGCTTCGCGGCGGCCGACCTGCGCCAGGCGCTCGGCCAGGTCGTCTTCGCGGCGGCGACCGACGATCGCCGGCCGCTGCTCACCGGCGTCTGCTGGGAGTTCGCCGACGGGCGCCTGACGCTGGTGGCCGCCGACGGCGTCCGCCTCTCGTGCCGGCTGGTGGCGCTCGGCCAGCCGGTGGCCGCGACCACGCTGCTGGCGCCGGCGCGGTCGATGGCCGAGCTGGTCCGACTGCTCGGCGATCGCCGGGAGCCGGTCGAGTTCTGGGTCAGCGCCGACGGCCACCGCGCGATCGTCCAGTGCGGGCGGGTCCAGCTGCACACGCGGCTGCTCGGCGAGGCCTACGTCGCCTACCGGCAGCTCCTCCCGACCACCGTCGACACCCGCGTCGTGCTCACGACGGCCGAGCTCCGGCGCGCGATCGAGCTGGCCAGGACGTTCACCGACACGACCCAGCGCATCCACCTGGCGGTCAGCCGTCAGCAGGGCGCGCTCACCGTCAGCGCCCAGGCGGCCGAGCGCGGCGCCGGCGAGACGTCGGTGGCGGTCGCGGCCCTCGACGGCGTCGAGCTGGCGATCGCCTTCGACGCCCGCTACCTGATCGAGGTTCTGGCCGTCATGCGGGCCGAGCAGGTCGCGCTCGAGTTCCGCGGCGCGCTCGACACGGCCACGCTCCGCCCGGTCGGCGCCGAGGATGTCTTCCTGCATCTCATCATGCCGCTCAGCCCACCACCGCGCTAAGCAGCTTCGGGTAAGTTTTGCGTACTATGAATGGGTGCAATCACATGCTGGTCCAAGGCGTGATCGACCGCCGCCTGCAACGCGGCGGCCGTGGGGTAGCTGCGCACAGGCAACTCGTCATG
>JADLAZ010000281.1 GCA_020849725.1 Chloroflexota bacterium | reverse complement strand
GTCCAGGCCGATATCGCTCATTACGATCAGGTCATGCCGCTGATGGCGGGCATCGACGCGGTCGTCCACATGGCCGGCGAGCCGAGCGTTGGCGCGCCCTGGGCGGCTATCCACGAGGCCAACATCGTCGGCATGTACAACGTGATCGAGGCTGCGCGCGCCGCCGGCGTGCCGAAGCTCATCTTCGCCAGCACCAATCACGTCATGGGCATGTACGACCGCGACGCGCAGTGGCCGATCTATACCAGCCAGCCGGTGCGGCCCGACTCGCTCTACGGCGTCTCGAAGGCCTTCGGCGAGACGCTCGGCCGCCACTATGCCGACCAGTTCGGCCTGTCGGTCATCTGCCTGCGCATCGGCTGGTTCCTGCCGGAGCCGCGCGACGAGATCGGACTGTGGATGTGGCTCAGCCCGCGTGACTGCGCGCAGGTCGTCTGGCGGGCGATCGAGACCGACCGGCGCTACGGCATCTACTACGCCATTTCGCGCAACACGCGCCGACGCTGGGACATCACCAACACTATCGCCGAGCTTGGCTACGTCCCGGAGGACGACTCGGAGCCGTTCGCGCGGGCCATTCTCGGGGAGTGACGGCCAGGTCGGTGCTGGGCCGGTCGATGGTAGGTCGACCGGCCCAGCGCCGACGCGAGGAGACGACGGCGCCTAAACGGTGTAGGCGGCCTCGCCGTGCTGACTGGTGTCCAGCCCAAGCACTTCGTCTTGCTCCTGCACGCGCAGGCCGACGACGAGATCGATCACTTTGAGGATGATCCAGGAGATCGCCAGGGAGTAGGTCCAGACGATGGCGATGGCTGCCAGTTGCACCAGCACCTGGTTCGCATGGCCGTAGAAGAGGCCATCCTTGCCCGCCGCGTTGACCGCCGTGGTCGCAAACAGGCCGGTCGCCAGCGCGCCGATGGTGCCGCCGACGCCATGCACTCCGACGACATCGAGCGCGTCGTCCACGCCCAGCCGTTTCTTGACGACGTCGACCGCGAAGTAGCAGACGGTGCCGGCAATGAGGCCGATGAGGATCGCCGCCGGCACGGTCACGAAACCCGCCGCCGGGGTGATCGCCACCAGTCCGGCTACCGCGCCGATCGCAAGTCCGAGCACGCTCGGCCGGCTGTGGTGCATCCAGGAGACGGTCATCCAGGCCAGGGCCGCCATCGCCGCGGCGGTGTTGGTGGTGACGAATGCCTGCGCCGCCAGCCCGTTGGCGCCCAGAGCGCTGCCGGCATTGAAGCCGAACCAGCCGAACCAGAGCAGCCCGGCGCCCAGCACCGTCATGGTCGAGTCGTGCGGGTCGATTGGCTCGGTCGAGGGCAGGCGCTTGCCGATAACGATGGCCGCCACCAGTGCTGATGCGCCGGAGGTAATGTGGACGACTGTGCCGCCGGCGAAGTCAAGCGCGCCCATCGTCCCGTTCGGGTTGAGGGCCGACAGCCAGCCAGTTGTGCTCCAGACCCAGTGTGCCACCGGCGCGTAGACAAGCGTCACCCACAGGACCGAGAACAGGACGAATGCCTTGAATCGCTTTCGCTCGGCAAAGGCGCCGGTGATCAGCGCTGGCGTGATGACGGCGAACATCATCTGGAAAGCCATGAACGCGATATGCGGCACCGTCTTGGAGTAGTCGCCGTTTGGCTCCTGCCCAACGCCGGCCAGTCCGACCCAGTCCAGCCCACCGATGAAGGCGTTGCCGGGCGAGAACGCCAGCGAGTAGCCCCACAGCACCCAGACGACGCTGACCAGCGCCAGGACGAAGAATGAATGCATGATCGTCGACAGAACATTCTTGCGGCGCACCAGGCCACCATAAAAGAAGCCGAGCGCGGGGGTCATCAGCATCACCAGCGCCGCGCTCATGAGCAACCAGGCAGTATCGCCGGTGTCGATCGTCAACTCAGGCACGCATACACTCCTCGATTAGACTGAATTGCACCGAATCCGTGGGCACGGGCACTGCGCACCAGCGCGCAGAATGCGCGACAGGCACGGTCGCTAACTATTGCCGGACAATCGGCCTTCAGGCCGAGCAAGAAGCAGCGTCGCCAAGCAGACTGGGATGACGCGACCAAGGCGCCCAGTGCATCCGGCCGCAGCCATCATGCCGCCTCTGTCGCCGCGTGGATGTGGCTGCCAGTGTCGGTTCGCCGCTCGTCGAGCGAGCGGCCTTGAGACCCTGGCCAGATGCCGCAATGCCGGCACTGCCAACCGGCGGCCATCATCGGCGCGGCGCTCGCCTCGGGGCACCAGCATGGTCCCTGCGCGTGACGCCATCCTACCAACGACCCCAGCCGGCGGCTAGGTGGGTTCGGCACGAGAAATAATGCCCATCTTGTGCACATCGCATAAGAATAGGCGGGCCGGCGACGAGCGCAGATCGCCGGTCGCGCCGGGCTTACTCGTGCAATGTAGCCAAGTCCGACATGCTGGCGTCCGTTACGAGCCAGGTCAGCGCCGCGGCAACGTCCGGGCCGGCCAGCGCTTCGTCCACCAGGCAATCCTCGGTCACAACCGGCCCATCCACCACCGGCCGCGTGGCTAGCATCCCGATGCGCTGGCCGGTGCCCACCAGCGCCGCGCCCCCCGAGTAGTGCCCGTCGTCGTGCCGGGCAACGGTCAGGCGCACCGCGCCAATCGCCAGGTCCACCGTGCGGTCAGCGACAAGCTCCGCGGCCATGGTCGCCTCCTCGCTCTGCAGCGCCGTCTCTCGTCCGCGACCACCGGATCGATGCGACGGGGCTTCAAGGTGACTATACACCCGCTTTGTCATCACGGGCCAGTGCGCGGCGGGGTCGCATCCTCCTCGGCCTGAAAGCCGCCAGTCACGAGCGCCGTCAGCGCCGCCACCGCGTCGGCCGCCTCTGGTCCGGTCGCGCGCAGACGCACTGTCTGCCCGGCGGCCACGCCCAGCGTCATCAGCCCCAGGATGCTGGCCCCATCGGCGGCGCGCGCCGGGTCACGGGTGATATTGGCCACCGTGACTCGGGCGTCGTAGCGGGCGGCGGTGCGCACGAATAGCGCCGCGGGCCGGGCATGCAGCCCGGCCGGGTGGGCGATCATGAGGTCGATCTCAATCACCTGTCGCATCCCCAGCCGCGCCGCGCGCGCGCCGCGCGGCGGCCACCATCACCCGGCGACCACTCATGTCTCGACCCGTGCCGTTGCCTCGGGGCCGGGCACGGCGTCGGCGCAGTTCTGCTGGTAGCAATCGACCATCGACCGCACCGCCTCCTCCGGGTCGTCCGTGATGCGAACTAGCTTCCGCTCCGACAGGCTGACCTTGCCTTCGGCCACGACGACACGGTCCAGCCACTCGATAAGCCCCTGCCAGTAGGCCTGCCCCATCAGCACCACCGGAAACAGACCGACCTTGCCGGTCTGGATTAGCGTCAGTGCCTCGAACAACTCGTCGAGCGTGCCGTAGCCGCCAGGGAAGATGATGTAGCCTTCGGAGTACTTGACAAACATCGTTTTGCGTACGAAAAAGTAGCGAAAGTTGAGCGGCAGCGTGACGTAGGCGTTCAGCCCTTGCTCGCGCGGCAACTCGATGTTCGCCCCGATCGACAGGCCGCCCGCGTCGATGGCGCCTCGGTTGGCCGCCTCCATAATGCCAGGTCCACCGCCGGTGATGGTCGCGAAGCCAGCGCGCGCCAGACCGGCGCCGACCGCCCGTGCCAGCGCATACATGGGATCGTCGCTGCCCACGCGCGCCGACCCGAACACCGACACCGCCGGTCCGACTTGCGCCAGGGCGTCGAATCCCTCGACGAACTCGCCAGTGATGCGCAGCACCCGCCAGGGGTCGCTGTGGGTGAACGCGGCAGCGCGGCGGCGGTCCTCCTCGGTCCAGCGCAGCAGCAGCCGGTCCTCGGTCGGCAGGCCAAGCTGCGCGGCCCGGTTTAGCGTCGGATTAGGTTGCATCGGCTCGGCCGGCATCGACCTACCGCCCGTGATTGAGCATGGCCCGCCCGATCAGAGCCGTGACGACGACCACGCCGACCCGGCCAGTCAGCTCCCAGGCCAGGCTTAGATCGCGCGCCGTTGGGCCGGTGGGCGCCAGCACCGACAGCGCCAGCAGCACCACCAGCACCGGCGCCGCCAGCACCAGCCAGCGCGCGACCGGCCGGCGCTGGACATCACGCCAGCGGCGCTGCCAGCGCGCTGGCAGACCGCGACGTCGCGCGAACCGCGATGGTGGGACCGAACCAGCCACACGACACCCCCGGCCGACGATGAACGACACTCCTGATATCTCGCGGGTTCACACCGAACGCCCACCACGTCGACCGTTGCGAACCCATGCCAGATGCTGTGTGACCGAGCATACGGCTCCGCGCCGCCGCGCGCAAGCGGTCGGCGCGATGCGCGACGCCACGACCCATGAGCCGCATGCCGTCGCACTCCGGCCGCCGGGGACGCGGGATCAGTCGGGGCGGACCCGCACCACCGTGCCGGCGGTCATCGCGACCAGCTCCGTCGGCGTCAGGCGGAAGACGGCATTCGAGCTGCCGGCCGCGGCCCAGATGTAGTCAAAGCGCAGCAAATCGTCGTCGATGAAGGTGAGCAATGGCTTGTCATGGCCAAGCGGCGGGACGCCGCCAATCGCGTAACCGGTCACCTGGCGCACATAGTCGGCGTCCGGCTTGTCGACCGGCTCACCGGTCAAGGCCCCCAGGCGCGCCTCATCGACCCGGTTGGCGCCGCTGGCGACGACCAGCACGGGCTGATCGGAGCGCGTGCCTCGGAAGACGAGTGACTTGGCAATCTGGGCGACTTCGCACCCGACCGCCACGGCCGCATCCGACGCGCGCCGCGTCGTCGCTGGCAACTCCTGGGGCTGGTGCGGCCAGCCGGCGGCGGTCAGCGCCGCCTGGAAGCGCTGCACACCACTGAGACCTGCCAGCGACATTCATCCCCTCCTCACCCGGCGGCGTGTCGGCGCCCGGCGGCGACCGGCACAGTATATGGGTGATCGTTCGCCCACAGCGAGCGCCCTCCACCCACCTCGGACTACTGCACCGGCGAATCGGCGGCGTGGGCGGTTGAAAGGCCAGCGACGGCTGCCTCCAGCGCGTCGATGGCGGTGGCCGCCTGGTCGAGACGCTCCGCTTCACCCAGGGCATGCAACTGCTCGGCCAGGGCCGTGATGGCGGTCAGACCAAGGCTGGCACTGCTGCCACGCAGGGTGTGCGCCGCCCAGCGGAACGCACCGGCATCGCCCGTCGCGCTGGCGGCACGCAGCGCGGCCACCAGGCCACGGGCCGACTCCTGGAACACGCTCAGCAGGGCCGCGACCACGTCCGGTTCGCCAGGTGGCTGGAGCCGGCGCAGGCGCTGGACGACGGCCGGGTCCTGGCCGGGCCACGCCGCGCGCATCGCGGCCGGCAGCCAGCGCTCCAGCGCGGTGGCGAGTTGCTCGCGCGTGACGGGCTTCACCAGCAGGTCGTCCATCCCAGCTGCCAGACAGTGCGACCGCTGATCTGGCGCGGTCGCGGCGCTGACGGCGACGATCGGCACGCGCCGGCCCAGCGCTTCGGCGCGACGGATCGCCATCGCGGCCTCGCCGCCATCCATCGCCTCCAATCGCCAGTCCATCAGCACCAGGGCGTAGGCGCCGCTGAGCGCCGCCTCAACGGCGGCCGTGCCGCTGGCCACAACATCGGCCGGGTGGCCCAGATCGGCCAGGTAGTGCACGAAGACCTGCTGGCTGACCGGGTCATCCTCGGCCACCAGCACGCGCCCGCCAGCCGGTCGGACCTCACGCACCTGGCGTTGGCCTGGCCGGTGCGCGGTCAGGCCCAACAGCGCTTGGACCAGCCGCACCGCTTGCACCGGTCGCGGCAGCGATACATCAACGACCGGCGCCGCCGCGACCCGGTCCCGCGCCCACTTCCCGACTGGTGTCAGCGCGACGGCCCGCACGCCGGCCACCGCTGCGGCCTGCGCCAGCGCCAGAAGCGCCGGCTCAGCATTCACGGCGACGTCGAGGATGATGGTGTCCGGCAGCGCGCTGGACGCGGCGGCATCTGCCAGCCAGTCGATCGCGGCTGCGGCGTCGGCGATGCCGGTCACGCTGGCCCCGGCCGCGGTCAGTGGCCAGCGCACGGATTCGAGCGTCAGCGCGCTGGGACTGACGACCAGGACGGCACGGCCAGCAAGGACGGTCGGGTCATTGATGGGCCGACTGCCGGTTGGGCGCCCGAGTGGGACCGTGCACCAGAAGAGGCTGCCGTGACCCGGCTCGCTCACGACCCCGATCTCGCCGCCCATCAGCGCGATCAAGCGCTGACAGATCGCCAGGCCCAGGCCGGCGCCGCCGTGCTGCCGCGCCACCGTCCCGGCCGCCTGGGTGTAGGCGTCGAACAGGCGCCCCTGGGCTGCGGACGGAATGCCCGGCCCGGTGTCGCTGACCACCAGCCGCACGACGACGGTGTCGTCCCCCTGCGGCGTGGCCATCGCCCGCACCACGACGCTGCCGCGCTCGGTGAAGGCGATCGCGTTGCTGACGAGGTTGGTCAGCACCTGGCGCAGCCGCTGGGCGTCGCCCACCAGGGGCGTTGGAATCGTGGGGTCGACGAGCGCGACGATCTCCAGCCCCTTGCGCTCGGCCGACTCCGCCAGCACCTCCAGCACCGAGCCGATGACCTGGGCTACGTCCAGGTCCCCGGTGTCGAGCGTCAGTCGGTCGGCCTCGATGCGCGAGTAGTCGAGGATGTCGTCGACGATGGTGAGCATGGACTGGCCGGCACGGCGCACGGTCTCGACCAGGCCCACCTGCTCCGCGTCCAGCGGCGTCGCCAGCAGCACGTCGGCCAGGCCGAGGATGCCCTGCAGTGGCGCACGCACTTCATGGCTCACCATGGCCACGAAGTCGGACTTGAGTTGGTTGGCGCGCTCGGCCGCCTCATACAAGCGGGCGCGCTCCAGCGCCAGCGCCGCCTGCTGCGCCAGCGCCCGGTGAAACGCCCGGTCGTCGTCGTCGAAGTCGCGCCGGTCAGCGAAGCGCATGCCAAGCACGCCGAGCAGGCGCTCACCGGCGGTGAGTGGTAGGTAGGCGCGCGCGCCGGCGCCAAAGCGCTTGATGAAATCGCCCTCCAGTGGATAGGCGGCGCACATCTCGACGACCGAGGGAAACCACAGGGGCCGGCCATGCCGCGCCACGTCACAGGCCGGCAAGGTGCGTGTCAACGGGTAGGTAGGTGGCACCACGGCGCTCTCGGGTCCGGTCAGCGACACGCTGAGGTGCGTGATCAGGGCGCCGGCGGTCGCATCTAGCAGAAAGATGCTGCCGGCGGCCGCATCATAGGCGGCCAGCCCGCGCTCGGTGATAACGGTGCAGACATCCGCCGGCGTGAGCGCTGCGCTCAGTGCTGCCGCCACGCCCAGCAGGCGTGCCGTGCGCGCTGCGGTGCGGTCGCTGGCCTCTCGGGCGCGCTGCTCGGCCGCGAGAGCCACGGCAAGCGTGGCCTGCTGCGCCTGCAACCGTGCCTCCGTGGTGTGCTGCCAGGTCACGTCGCGCGCGATGCCCAGCGCGCCGATGATGACCGGCCCGCTGCGGATGGGGCTGAGGGTGAACTCGTAGTGCTGCTTGACGCCGGCACGACGGAACGGCATCGTAAAGCTCATGCTCTCGCCGCTAAGGACGCACTCCAGTCGATCATGCCACGCCACGGCGAGCGAGGACGGAAGCGACGCCTCGAACGGCCGTCCCGGCTCCGGCGAGACCCCGATGGTCTCTTCAAACCCCCGGGCGAACACCGCGTTGAAGCGCAGCAGCCGGTGATCGCGGTCGACCGCCCAGATGGGCACGCGGGCACTCTCGAGCAGCGTCGCCAGTTGCGCCACGGCCTGCCCATGGTCGAGCGCGCGGCGGTGACCGCGAGTGAGCGGCACGTCTGGCGCGGCCGCGGGCCGCGGGCCGCTGCGAGCCAAGCGCGCAGGGCGACTCACGTCCAGCCCTCCCGCACGCTCAGGCCAGGCCGCGCAGGATCGGCCGCTTGGCCGCCGTCAGCAGCGAGAAGAGCGCGCAGATGGCGCCGCCCAGCGCGACCGCGACCGGTGCGCCGTGCGTCTGGGCGATGAGACCGACCGGCAGCGTGCCCAGCGGCATCAGCCCCCAGCACAGCATGTAGACACTCATCACCCGACCCCGGAACTGATCGGGCACGATCGTCTGTAGCAGCGTGTTGTTGAGCGACATGTACACCGACTGCGCCGCGCCGGCCAGCGCCAGCAGCCCCATCGCCATCGGCAGGGTGCGGGCGGTAGAGAAGAGGACCAGCAGCAGCCCGAAAGCCGTCGCCGCCGACAGCAGCCAGGCGCCCTTGCGACGAATCGATCCGAGGTAGGCGATCATCAGCGAGCCGCACAGGGCACCGGCGCCGGAGGCCGCCAGCAGCAATCCCGCGCCTTCCGGCCCGGTGCCCAGCTCGTTTCGGGCCATTACCGGCAGCATCTGCATGTAGGGCATGGCAAAGATCGTTGGGATCGCCGCCAGCCCGAGCAGCGCCGTGACCTCGGCATTGGCGCGGATGTAGTCGAAGCCTTCCAGCAGCGACTGCAGTGGCGACGTGCGCCGCACCGGCTCCGGGCGCGGCGGCAACTTCAGTTGAAACGACATGACCAGCGCCCAGGCGAAGCCGACCGCCTGCAGCGCGAAGCAGCCGGCCGCGCTCGTCCAGCCCATGATGATGCCGGCGAGTGACGGGCCGACCACGCGCGAGCCGTTC
>JADLAZ010000280.1 GCA_020849725.1 Chloroflexota bacterium | reverse complement strand
GTGCTGCACAACCTCAAGGTCACCTACACGCGCGACTTCTCCTTCGGCGGGCAGCAGCTCACCGAGGAGATCATGCGTACCTACGGCCTCACGATGGAGGAGGCCGGGCGCGCCAAGAAGGAAGGCGGCCTGCCGGCCAACTACCAGGCCGAGGTGCTCGACCCGTTCATCGACGACATGACCCAGCAGGTCAGCCGCTCGCTGCAGTTCTACCTCGCCTCGGGCAGCGGTCGCGAGCAGCCCGACAAGATCCTGGTGTGCGGCGGTTGCGGCAACGTGCCCGGCGTCGCCGACGTGATCCAGAGCCGCGTGGGCATCGCCGCCGAGAAGGGCGACCCGCTCGGCCAGATGAAACTCTCGTCGCGGGCGCGCGCCCAGGCCGTGCAGCGCGACGCCACGGCCCTGCTGACGGCCTGCGGTCTCGCCCTGCGGAGCTTCGACTAAATGCCTCGCATCAACCTACTTCCGTGGCGTGACCAGCAACGCCGTGAGCGCAAGCTGGCGCTGTATGTCTGGCTGCTGTTCGCGCTGATCGGCGCGGCCCTGGTCACCGGCGCAGGCTACCTGTGGATGAGCTCGATGATCGATGCACAGACCGCGCGCAACGATCGCCTCAAGGCCGAGATCCGCGTCCTGGACCGCCAGAACGAGGAGATCAACGATCTCGAGTCGCAGAAGCAGCGCTTCATTTCCCGCATGCAGGTGATCGACAAGCTGCAGCGCTCGCGCTCGGAGATCGTGCACGTGTTCGACGAGATCGCGAAGATCGTCCCCGACGGCACGTACCTGACGGCGGTGACGCAGACCAGCCGCAAGCTCAAGCTCGAGGGCGTGGCGCAGTCCTCGACGCGCGTCTCCTCGTTCATGCGCGCCATCGCCGGCTCGCAGTGGCTGCGCAACCCGGAGCTCGAGGTGGTCGAGGCGCGCAAGGAGAGCACGCTCGGCAACAGCTTCGTGCTGCACGCCGAGCAGAACCCCCTGCCGGGCGACGATGAGAGCGCGCCGGCCGCGGCGCCGCCGGCCAAGAAGGGCAAGCGCACCGCGAGCGCCGGGGGTGCCAAATGAACCTGCTCGAGGAACTGCGCACACTCGACTGGCGCGACCCGGGCCGCTGGCCATTCCCGATCCGTGCCGGCGTCGTCGCAACCTGCTTCGTGGTGCTGTCGATCGCCGGCTTCTACCTGTTCGTCTGGCAATCGCGCGAGCCCGAGCTGGCGACGCTCGAGAAGCAGGAGCTGCAGCTGCGCAGCGAGTTGCGCACCAAGCACCAGAAGGCGGTGAACCTCGAGGTCTACAAGCAGCAGCTCGCCGACATCGAGAAGTCCTTCGGCGCGATGCTGCGGCAGCTGCCGAGCAAGACCGAGGTCGACAACCTGCTGGTCGACATCTCGCAGACCGGCCTGGCCGCGGCGCTGGACGAGAAGCTCTTCCAGCCGCAGGCCGAGATCAAGAAGGATTTCTACGCCGAGCGGCCGATCAAGATCCGCCTGACGGGCAGCTATCACCAGTTCGGCGAGTTCATCGGCGGCATCGCGGCGCTGCCGCGCATCGTCACGCTGCACGACATCCAGATCAAGTCGGCCGACAAGAGCAAGGTGTTCGACCAGCTGCAGATGGACCTGACGGCCAAGACCTATCGCTACCTCGACGACGAGGAAGTGGCGGCCGCCGAGGCCGAGAAACGCAAGTCCGAGACCGGCAGCAAGCGTCGCGCGCCGGCGTCGGCGCGCCGCTAGGCCCCGCAGCGCCATGGGTGGAAGCAACGGATGAAACCGGACAATCGCCACAAACTGCACACCATTGGCCTGCTGGCTCTGCTGGCGGCCGGCGCGCTGGCCGGGTGCTCGGGTCGCGACGCGGACCTGGATCGCTTCATCGAGGCGACCAAGAAGGAGCCCGGCGGGCGCGTCGAGCCGCTGCCGGAGATCAAGCCCTACGACACCTTCACGTACACGAGCTCCAGCATGCGCTCGCCGTTCGTGCCGGGCGGATCGGGAGCTTCCAGTGCGCCGGGCATCCGTCCCGAGCTGCGCCGCAACCGCGAGTTCCTCGAGCAGTTCTCGCTCGATACGCTGCGCATGGTCGGCACGCTCAGGCTCGGTGGGCACAATTACGGACTGGTGCAGGTCAAAGACGGGCGCGTGCAGCGTGTCCTCGTCGGCAGCCACATGGGCCAGAATGAGGGCAAGATCTCCGAGATCACGCCTTCCAAGATCACGCTGACTGAAGTCGTTCCGGACGGCCTCGGCGGGTACATCGAGCGACCCGCGGCGCTGGCGCTGAACGAGTGACCGGCTAGGGAGTAGATGCGAATGAATCGATCAATCGCCGTCAACCTGCTGCGGGGCGCCCTCGGCCTGGCACTGAGCTGCTACGTCGCCGTAGCCGCCGCACAGGACGTCGCCCCCGCGAACCAGCTGCAGTCGATCGACGTGCAGAAGCTCGACGGCAAGCAGGTCCAGCTCACGCTGCACCTCACCGGTCCGGCGCCCGAGCCGCTGTCGTTCACGATCGACAAGCCGGCGCGCATCTCGCTCGACCTGCCGAATACCGGCCTGGCACTGCCCTCGCGCCGCATCGACATCGGTTCGGGCGGCATCGACACACTGCTCGCGGCGGAGGCCAACGGCCGTACGCGCATCGTGCTGAACCTCGACCAGATGCAGCCCTACCAGACGCGCGTCGACGGCAATGATCTCGTGGTCACGGTCGGCGCCGGCCCGGCAGGGGCGGCCAGTGCGGCAGTTGCCGCGGTGAGCAGCGAGTCGGCCGCGGCGGCGCCCGCCGGGGCGCGCGCGATCAGCAGCATCGATTTCCGCCGCGGCGCCGATGGCAGCGGCCGGCTCATCGTCAGGCTGACCGACCCGCGCACGCCGATCAGCGTGTCGCAGCAAGGTTCGCAGGTCATGGTGGACTTCGCCGGCACGGATCTGCCCAAGAACCTGACGCGCCGCTACGACACGCTGGACTTCGGCACGCCTGTGTCCGGTTTCGACGCGGTGCGCGCCGGCCGGGATACGCGCATCGTCATCAACGCCACGGGCGACTTCGAGCAGCTCGCCTACCAGACCGACGACCAGTACATCGTCGAGGTGCAGCCGTCGCGCAAGGCGGCCGCCGCCGCGGCCGAGGACAAGAAGGAATACAAGGGCGAGAAGCTCTCGCTGAACTTCCAGGACATCGAGACGCGCGCGGTGCTGCAGCTGCTGGCGGACGCCAGCGGGCAGAACATCGTGGTCAGTGACTCGGTCGGCGGCAGCGTCACGCTGCGCCTGCAGAGCGTGCCCTGGGACCAGGCGCTGGACATCGTGCTGCGCACCAAGGGCCTGGACAAGCGCCAGCAGGGCAACGTCATCATCGTCGCACCGGCCGAGGAGCTCGCTTCGCGCGAGAAGGCCGATCTCGAGGCCAAGAAGGACATGCAGGAGCTGGCGCCGCTGCGCACCGAGTACCTGCAGGTCAACTACGCCAAGGCGAGCGACATCGCCGCGCTGCTCAAGAGCGGCAGCTCCAACTCGGTGCTGACCTCGCGCGGCAGCGTCGCCGTGGACGAGCGCACCAACACGCTGCTGCTCACCGACACGGCGGACACGATTTCCCAGGTGCGCAAGCTGGTCGGCACGCTCGACATCCCGGTGCGCCAGGTACTGATCGAGTCGCGCATCGTCATCGTCAACGACGACTTCGAGCGCGATCTCGGCGTGCGCGCCGGCCTCACCGCGACCGGTCGCAACGGCGATGACGGCCTGTTCGAGACCAGCGGTACCGCCGCCGCCACCGACCTGGGCCTGAGCTCGGCCCTGGGCAACCTGCAGAACAACGGCACGGTCTACCCGGTCGGTGTGCCCACGGGCGCGAGTGCGGCCAACCGCTACAACGTCAACCTGCCGGTCGCCAGCCCGGCCGGGAGCCTGGCGTTCATGCTGCTCGGCTCCGACTACATCGTCGACCTGGAGCTCTCCGCCGCGCAGGCCGAGGGTCGCGGCGAAATCGTCTCCTCGCCGCGCGTCATCACGGCGAACCAGAAGGAAGCGACCATCGAGCAGGGCGTCGAGATCCCCTACCAGCAGTCGGCGTCCTCGGGCGCGACCACGGTCCAGTTCAAGAAGGCGGTGCTGTCGCTGAAGGTCAAGCCGCTGATCACGCCGGACAACCGCATCATCCTCGACCTGGCCGTGACCAAGGACAGCGTCGGCTCGGTGATCGTGACCTCCGGCGGCGTGAACGTGCCGGCCATCGACACGCGCGCCATCAGCACGCAGGTGCTGGTCAACGACGGCCAGACGGTCGTGCTCGGCGGCATCCTCGAGACCGAACGCCGCGATTCCGAGACCAAGGTGCCGCTGCTCGGGGACATCCCGGTGTTCGGCCACCTGTTCAAGACCACGAGCAAGGTCAACAACAAGGACGAGCTGTTGATCTTCGTGACACCGAAGATCCTGCGCGAAGGGGTCAGCGTCTACTGAGCCACGCCCCGGTGACGTGGGTGTCGGCAGGCAAAGGTGACTTGCAGGTGATCAAGATGCGAAAACTCGGATGGTTTACGGCTCTGGTGGCGCTGGCGCTCGCGGGTTGCGGCGGCGGCGGCGATGGTAGCGACTTCGCTGGCGGGAGCAGCTCGGGCGGCGGCGGCAGCTCGGGCGGCGGAGCAGCGCCGGCCACGCTGACGGTCGTTTCCAGTGCCCAGTCGATCCCCTCCGATGGTTCCAGCGACGCGACGATCACCGCCTATGTGCGCGATGCGAACAATGCACTGCTGCGCGACGTTTCGGTCACCTTCAGCGCGACCTCGGGTGGCGTCGCCCCCTCGACCGCGACGACCAATGCCAGCGGTGCGGCCACGACGACGCTGAGCACCGCCGGCGACTCCTCGCTGCGCACGATCACCGTCACGGCCACCGTGTCCGGCCTGGCGCCGGCAACGGTGGCGGTGCAGGTGGCCGCGGCCACCGGTGGCAACACCGTTCAGCTGGGCACCGGTACCGGTGCGGCCTTCCAGGCCGGCGTGATCGGCATTTCCAACGCGAATCTGTCTGCCGGCGGCAGCACGACCCTGAGCGTCTCGCTGGTGCAGTCGGACGGAACGCTCTACACGCAGGATGCCGACATCATCTTCAGCTCCAACTGCGTAGCCTCCGGGACGGCGCAGATCCAGCCGTCGGCCACGGCCAGCACCAGTACCGGCATTGCCACCGTCAACTACGTCGCCCAGGGCTGCAGCGGCGCCGACGTGATCACGGCGACCACCACCACCGGCGGCGGCCTGTCGGCCAGCGGCACGGTGAACGTTGCCGCGGCAGCAGTGGGCTCGATCATCTTCGTGTCGGCGACGCCGACCAACATCGCGCTGGAAGGGACCGGTGATGCGAGCCGACCCGAGAGCTCGACCGTGGTCTTCCGCGTCGTGGACTCGACCGGCGGCCCGGTGTCGGGCGCCGCGGTGTCGTTCGCGCTCAATACGCAGGTCGGCGGCATCTCGCTCACGCCGGCCACGGCCACGAGCGGTGCCAATGGCCAGGTGCAGACCGTGGTCAGCGCCGGCACCGTGGCGACGTCCGTGAAGGTCACCGCGACCGTCACCAGCGTCACGCCCAACATCTCCACTCAGTCGAGCCAGCTGACTGTCACGACCGGCATCCCCACCGACGCCAGCTTCTCGCTGGCGGTGGGTTGCTTCAACATCGAGGGATGGAACGTCGATGGCGTGACCACGGACGTCACGGCTCGCCTTGGCGATCGCTTCCAGAACCCGGTGCCGGATGGCACCGCGGTGACGTTCACCGCCGAGGGCGGCAACATCCTCTCGCAGTGCAC
>JADLAZ010000279.1 GCA_020849725.1 Chloroflexota bacterium | reverse complement strand
GCCGGCCCGACCATCCAGTTCGCCGGCCGGCTGTCCGACGACGCGCTGGCCGAGGCGTTTGCCCGCTGCCGCGCCTACATCGTGCCCGGCGAGGAAGATTTCGCCATCGCGCCGGTCGAGGCCCAGGCCGCCGGCCGGCCGGTGATCGCCTACGGCGCTGGCGGAGTGCTGGATACCGTCGTGCCCGGCCAGACCGGCATCTTCTTTGACGAGCAGACGCCGGCCGCGCTCGCCCGCGCCGTGCGCGCCTTCGAGGCCATGACGGTCAACCCGGCCGCGATCCGTACCCATGCTCTGCAGTTCGACACTGCCGCCTTCGAGCGACGCATGCGGGACGAGGTCCAGCGGCTGCGGCCGTCACCGGAGGAACCCGGATGCAGGTGAGACGCTATGGCGTGATTCTGCGACGACGCTGGCTGGTGATCGTTGCCGTCGTGCTGGTGGCCGCCGTCGGCGGCGGCGCGCTGTTGCTGCTCGGCCCGCGCCAGTACACCGCCGAGGTGCGCCTGTTGATCACGCGCATCCCGAACCAGGCGCCGGGGTCTACGGCCGATTTCCGCTTCGACGACTACTATCGCTTCCTGACGACTGAGTACGTTCTCGACGATCTGGTCGAGCAGGTGGGCGGCAATGTCTTCGCCCTGAAGGTGCTCGAGCGCCTCCACCCGCGCGGGTGGACCGCGATCACCGACGAGCAGGTGCAGCGGTCGCTCAAATCCGAGCGCGCGCATCGAATTCTAACCGTCGAGGCGACCGGCACGACCCGCGAGCAGGCGCTGGCACTGACTCAGGCTGTCGAGGAGGTGTTGCTCAACGAGCAGCCGGCCGCGCAGCCGGCCGATGGCTCGCGCGTGTCGATGGTCACCATCCACCGCGATCCGGTCGCCCACTCGAACCTGACGCGTCTGCTGCTGATCTACGCGGTCGAGCTGCTGCTGGCGCTGCTGCTGGCGCTCGGGCTAGCCTTCCTGCTCGATTACCTGGATGACCGCGTGCGCGATGCCGACGACGCGGAGGCGCTCGGCCTGCCGCTGCTTGGCCGGCTGCCGGCGGCGCTGCCGCGCGGCCGATGAGGCCGGAGGAGTACGCCGCCATCGCGCGGCGGCGCTGGTGGCTGCCAGCGCTGTGCGCGCTGCTGGCGGCGGCGGTTGCCTATGTCGTCACCGCCAGCCAGCCGGTCGTCTACGAGGCAACGACGCGGGTGATGGCGATCGCCGCCCCGGAGAAGCCCGATCAGGTCTACTGGACGGACCTGTATGCCAAGAACCGGCTCGAGTCGTACCGCCAGATCGCCACCAGCGCCGACATCGCCCAGGCGGCCGTCGAGCGGGCGGGCCTGCCGCTATCGGCTGGCGAATTGGTCGCGCGCACGGCCACCCGCCACAACCCGAGCGACAACACCGTGCAATTGGCCGTGCGCGATGCCGACCCGGCCCTCGCCGCTCGCGCCGCCGATGCGCTGGCCGAGACGCTCGTCGCCTGCCTCAACAGTCCGGTCTGCGACGTGACGCCGGCCGCACCGCAGGTCAAGGTCATCCGGCTCGACCGGGCCGGCGTGCCGGACCAACCGACCGGCGTGCGGCCGCGGCTGAACGCGCTCGGCGGCGCCGTGCTGGGCCTGACGGTCGGCGCACTACTGGCCGTCCTGCTAGAATACCTCGACGATGTGCTGCGCACGCCGGCCGACCTACAGCGCGCGCTCGGCCGGCGGCTCGTCGGCCGGCTGCCCGCCGGCAGTGGGCGTCGCGGGGCCAGGCTCGCCGGCGCGGGTGGAGGAGAAGGCATGTCGCAGGCCGCGCCGATTGCCATGCTGGCGGCGCCCCAGTCGCCCCTGGCCGAGGCCTATCGGGTCCTGCGGACGAACATCCTGTTCGCGCGCGGCGAGGGCGCCCCACGCGTGCGCACGCTGCTGGTCGCCAGCGTCGACCGTGAGTCCGCCGCCGATGTGGCCGCCAATCTGGCCGTCGCCACGGCCCAGGCCGGCGTGGCGACGGTGCTGGTCGACGCCAACCTGAGGGCGCCCCAGCAACACCTGGCCTTTGGCCTCGCCAACGACAAAGGGCTGGCGACAGCGCTGACGACTGACGCTGCCGCGACCACGACGCCGACGACGGTGCCGAACCTGGCGCTGCTGCCGGCCGGGCCGACACCAGCCACGCCATCGGAGCTGCTCGGCTCAACGCGCCTGACCGCCATCCTGGCCGACCTGGCGACTGCGGCTGAACTGGTCATCCTCGATGCGCCGCCGGTCGGGACTGTCGCCGATGCGCCGGTGCTGGCGACGCGGGTCGACGGCGTGTTGCTCGTCATTCGGTCGGGCGTCACGCGGCGGGCGCGCGCGATCGAGGCCCGCGACGAACTGGAGCGCGTCGGCGCCCACATCGTCGGCGTCGCGCTGATCGAGCCAGGCCGCCGCTAGCACCATGCCAGCGGCCCGCCGATGGAGGCTGCGATGGACACCAGAAGCGCCAGTCGCCCCACCATCGTCATCGTCGGCGGCGGTTTCGCCGGCCTCGAAGCCGCCAAGGCGCTGCGCCGTGCGCCAGCGCGCGTCATCGTCATCGACCGGCGCAACCATTTCCTGTTCCAGCCGCTGCTGTATCAAGTCGCAACGGCGGCGTTGTCGCCGGGCAACATCGCCGCGCCGATCCGCGCCGTCCTGAGCAGGTACCGCAACGTGCGGGTCCTCCTGGGCGAGGTCGTCGCCATCGACTTGACCGCCCACCGGGCACGGCTGGCCGACGGCGAGACGGTCGACTACGACTATCTGGTGCTGGCGGCCGGCAGCCGCACGAACTACTTCGGCCACGACGCCTGGGCAGCGACGGCGCCCGGCCTGAAAACAGTCGAGGACGCGCTCGAAATCCGGCGTCGGGTGCTGATGGCGTTCGAGGCGGCCGAGCGCGAGAGCGACCCGGCTCACCGTGCCCGCTTGATGACCTTCATCGTCATCGGCGGCGGCCCGACCGGCGTCGAGTTGGCTGGCGCGCTGGCCGAGATCGCCCGTCACACCATGCACCGCGACTTCCGGCTCATCGACACGACCACCGCGCGGATCGTGCTGGTCGATGCCGGCCCACGCCTGCTGACCACGTTCCCGACCAGCCTGTCAGCCAGTGCCGCCCGTCAGTTGCGCGGCCTCGGCGTCGAGGTGCGCAGTGGCATGCCGGTGAGCGAGGTCGATCAGCAGGGTATCACCGCCGGCGGCGAGCGCATTGAAGCGGCGACCGTGCTGTGGGCGGCCGGCGTGGCGGCCGTGCCGCTCGCCGCGACGCTCGGCGTGCCGGTGGACCGAGCCGGCCGGCTGATCGTCGCGCCCGACCTGCGCCTGCCCGACGAGCCGACCACCTACGTCGCTGGCGACCTGGCCAGTTTGCCCGTACCCGGTGTCGCGCCGGCGGCGATGCAAATGGGCCGCGCCGTGGCCGCCAATATCGAGCGTCAGTTGCGCGGCCAGCCGACCCGGCCGTTCCGCTACTGGAACAAAGGCAACGTCGCCACGATCGGCCGGGCGCGCGGCGTGGCCGACTTCGGCTGGCTGCGCCTGTCCGGCTTCCCGGCCTGGGCCACCTGGCTGTTCGTCCACATCTGGTATCTCGTCGGCTTTGACAATCGCCTGCTCGTCTTCGGCCAGTGGGCCTGGTCGTACATCACCTTTCAGCGCAGCGCGCGCCTGATCACCGGCGACCCACGCTTACCCATTCGCCGCTCGCCGGTGGCCACGCCAGCGGCTCCCCTGACCGCCGCGCCGCCCGTGCCGGCGCCCGCGCCACCAGCGACTATCGAAGAGGCGCCGCGCTGACGACACGACCGCTACGAAGGAGCGCCTCTTGTCTTTTTCTCCTCAGGTCGATATCGCTCCGTCGGTGACGGCCGCGCTGGCGCACCACGCACCGGTCGTAGCGCTGGAAACCGCGGTGCTGACCCATGGCCTGCCGCGCCCGCTCAACCTCGAGGTGGTGCGGGCAATGGCGGCGGCCGTGCGGGCCGGCGGCGCGACGCCGGCCATCGTCGGCGCGCTCGACGGCCGCTTCATCGTCGGGCTGGATGACGAGCAACTGGACCGACTGGCCGACGCCGCCGGCGCGGTCAAGGCCAGCATCCGCGATCTGCCGGTCGTGGCGGCGCGCGGCTTGGCCGCCGGCACGACCGTGGCGACGACGGCGTGGCTGGCGCATCGCGCCGGCATCAACGTCTTCGCCACCGGCGGCATCGGTGGGGTCCACCGCGGCGCGGCCGGCAGCTTCGACATCTCGGCTGACCTGCCAGTGCTGGCGACGACGCCGCTCGTCGTCGTCTGCGCCGGCGCCAAGACGGTGCTGGATCTGCCGGCGACGCTGGAGTGGCTGGAGACAGCCGGCGTGCCGGTCGTCGGCTATGGCGTCGACGAGTTGCCGGGCTTCTTCGCCCCGACTACCGGTCTACGCCTGGCCGCCCGGGCCGACACGCCGGCCGAGGTCGCCGCGATCGTGGCGGCACAGCGGGCGCTCGGCCTGCGGGCGGCATTGGTGCTGGCGGCGCCGCCGCCCGCGGCCGTGGCCGTGCCGCCGGCCGAAGCCGAGGCCCATCTGGCAGCGGCGCTGGCCGACCTGGCCGCGCAGGGCATCCACGGCAACGCGGTCACACCATTCCTGCTCCGTCATCTGGCCGAGCACAGCGGCGGCGCGACGCTGCGGGCCAACATCGCGCTGCTGACCAACAACGCCGCCGTCGGCGCCGCCATAGCGGCCGCGCTGGTGGAAGGGCATGGGGCAACGGAGCGGCGCTCACCTTAGCCTTCCCTCACTCCAGCCCTCTCCCAGCGAGAGAGGAGACCGGCTGTGACAGACGACACCGGCTTCGGCGTCGCGATGCTCCAGGACCATCGAGTGGCATGATGCCCCGTGCATCAGACCATCGATTCCTGTACAATTGATGCCAGCACAGTCAAGTGTCAAGCGGTTCGGCGCCGAGGGTCGCCCTGGGGGCGCACATGGCTGAGATCGGGGACGTCGTCGCTGCTCTGCCCAGCGCGGCATTCGCCATCGACGGGCGCCGCCGGGTCGTGGCCTGGAACCACGCCGCCGCGGTG
>JADLAZ010000278.1 GCA_020849725.1 Chloroflexota bacterium | reverse complement strand
GCGGTAGGCCGCCAACGCGGCCGTGGTAGCATCCATGCGGGAGCCTCCTTCCGGGTCAGCACCGCGAAGGATACCCCGTCGGGCCGGGTGACCAGCGTCACCCGGCCCGCGTTAGTCTAAACATCACACATATACTCCCACTGTGATTCATCTGCCACCGAACGATTCGGAAAGGCGAGGCACTGCTGAGCTACTGGTGATGCAGGTTCGAAGGTGGCGCGATTCATCGCGCCCGGCGGTCGATCAAGGCGCGCGGGACGCGATTCATCGCGCCCCTACGAACGCGCCAACTCGGCGATGTGCGTCCCGCTCAGCCGAAGGCGCCGTCGCGGCGCAACTCGTCGATCTGGTCGGGCGTGTAGCCGCACACCTCGGTCAGCACCTGGTCGGTGTGCTCGCCGCGGAAGGGCGCGCGGCGGGCCGGCACGGGAGCATCATCCATTCGCAGCGGGCTGGCGACCTGCCGCACCGTGCCAAGAGTGGGGTGGTCATACTCGACTACGGCTGACCGTGCCACCGCCTGGGGATCGGCCAGCGCCGCGGCGACGTCGTTGACCGGCCCGCACGGCACGCCGGCCGCGCGCAGCCGCGTCAGCCACGCCGCGCTCGGCCGACAACGGAAGATGTCGTTCAGCAGCGCCACCAGGTCGGCCCGGTGGCGGTCGCG
This sequence comes from Chloroflexota bacterium, assembly GCA_020849725.1. Next base: position 11,367 of record JADLAZ010000278.1, on the reverse strand, counting down.
GGCGGCGAAGTCGACGAAGCGTGGGTCGTCGGCCAGCGCCGGCCGGTCGATGGCGCGACAGAGCGCCTGCCACAGGGTCTGCTTCGGCGCGGCGACGACGATCCAGCCGTCGGCGGTGGGGAAGTTCTGGAAGGGCACCATCGACGGGTGCGCCGACTGGGCCAGGCGGCGCGGCGCGTGGTCACGGCTGGCGACCCAGGTGCCGACGTACATCAGCTCGGCCAGCGCCGTCTCGAACAGCGACAGGTCGCAGTCGCCGCCGATGCCGTCGCGACGCGCTCGCCACAGCCCGGCCATGATCGCCAGCGCCGCGACGTAGCCGCCCGACAGATCGACCAGCGACAGCCCGCTCTTGGTCGGCGGCGCGTCCGGCTCGCCGGTCAGGCTCATCCAGCCGGCCAGCCCCTGCATCACGTAGTCGTAGCCGCCCTCGGCGGCGCGCGGCCCGGTCTGGCCAAAGCCCGACAGCGAGCAGCAGACGATGGTCGGGTTGATGGGCGCCAGCGCCGCGTAGGTCAGCCCGAGCCGCGCCGGCTGATCGCCGCGCAGGTTGGAGAAGACAACATCGACGTGGCGGACGAGGTCCTCAAAGACGGCGCGCCCGCGCGGGTGGCGCAGGTCGAGCGAGACGCTGCGCTTGCCGCGGTTGAACGTCTCGAAGAAGAGCGAGTCCTCGCCGGTCTGGTAGGGCGGCACATAGCGGCCGACGTCGCCGCCGGCAGCCGGGTCCTCGATCTTGATCACGTCGGCGCCCAGGTCGGCCAGTTGCAGCGTCGCCCACGGGCCGGCGCCGTACTGCTCGACGGCCAGCACGGTCACGCCCGCCAGCGGCGCGGTCACTGCGGCCCGTGGCCGCGCTTGTAGACCAGCACGGCGCGCTCGAATTCGATGACGGTCACGCCGTCCTGGTTGTAGCCGGTCGTCCGCACCCGCACCACGCCAACGTTGGGGCGCGAGCGTGACGGCCGCGCCTCCAGCACCTCGCTGCGGGCATGGATCGTGTCGCCCTCGAACACCGGCGCCGGCAGCCGCACCTTATCCCAGCCGAGGTTGGCCATCCCATGTTCGCTGATGTCCGGCACGGAGATACCGGTCACCAGTCCCAGCGTCAGGCAGGAGTTGACCAGCGGGCGGCCGAACTCGGTGGCGGCAGCGTAGTGGTGGTCGATGTGGGTCGGGTTGGTGTTCATCGTCAGCAAGCTGAACCACTGGTTGTCGGCCGTGGTGATCGTCCGGCCGAGGCGGTGCTCGTAGACCACGCCGACCACAAAGTCTTCGAAGTAGCGGCCCATGGTCCTCCCCGGCGCGGCGGCCGGCCGCGTCACGCGTCCGGCGCGAATGGCACGCCGAGCGCGTCGCGCACGGCCCGCACGATCGTGGCGGTCGACGAGCGGCGGTCAGGGCCGCCGGGGTAGAGCAGGTTCTTCGTCAGCGCGAAGGCGAAGCCGTGGTTGGCGTCGGCGAAGCCGAGCGCGCCGCCGGCGCCGGTGTGGCCGAAGACGGCCGGTGTGCGGCCCAGCGCGCTCAACAAGCTGCCCTCACCGTAGATCGTTGCGCCCACGCGATAGCCGAGACCGAACACCATGCCGATCGCCGCCGCGTCACGGGCAGCCGTCTGCGGGACATGCGCGGCCGCGACACGCTCAGGTGACAACAGGCGGACGCCCTCGAACTGACCGCCACCGGCCAGCAGCGCGTAGTGCCGGGCCAGCGATCGCGCCGACACCAGGCCACCGGCCGCCGGGATGATCGCCTGTCGCGTGGCGGAGTGGTTCCACTCGTCCGCCGGTGGCGTCGCCGGCTCGCCGGCCGGGTTGCGCAGCCGCGCGGCGCGCGTCTCCTGTGCCGGGGTCACGCCGATATGCAGGTCCGGCGCGTCCAAAGGCGCGGCGATCTCCTCGTGGACGAAGGCGCGCGCATCGCGTCCATCGACGCGGCGCAGCACCTCGCCCAGGATCCAGCCGAAGGTCAGGCCGTGGTACTCCGTGCGCGTGCCGGGCGCCCACTCCAGCGCCAGGTCGGCGACGACCGCGCACATCGTGTCCCAATCGCAGCGCATCGCCGGCGTGACGTGGGCCGGCAGCTGGGGAATGCCGGCCTGGTGGCTGAGGGCCTGGCGCACGGTGACGCTCTGCTTGCCATGAGCGCCAAACGCCGGCCAGTAGGTGGCCACAGGTGCGTCGTAGTCGACCTTGCCCCGCTCAGCGAGGATGTGAATCGAGGTCGCCAGCAGCGCCTTGGTGGCCGAGAAGACCGTGAAGAGCGTGTCGGCGTCGACCGGGCGGCCGGTGACATCGTCGGCGGTGCCAGCCCACACATCGAGCACACGCCGGCCGTCAACGTGGGCTGCCACCTGCAGCCCCACTTCCGTGCCATCGGCGACTAGTTGATCGATGAGACGCTGGATCGTGGCAGTAGCATCACTCATGCGGCCTAGCATAGCACAGGTTGGGTCTTGAGCGCACCATCAGCCACCAGGATGGACGACGATCTTCAGCGTCGAGGTCGGCTCACGCTCCAGGCGGTGCAGGCCGCCCTCCAGCAGGTCGGCCAGCGGGATGCGCTCGGTGATGAGCGGCTCGACGGCCACCCGGCCCTCACCCAGCAGGTGCACCGCTGCTGTGTAGTCCTCGTCGTAGACATGCGCCAGCGAGCCGACGACCTCCTTCTCGGTCGCCACCAGCGCCATGAAGTTGAACGTGGACGGGCCGAGCGGCAGGCCGACGACGACGATGCGGCCACCCTTGCGCGCCGCGTCGACGGCGGCGTTGTTGGCCTCGGGCGCGCCGGAGGCCTGGATCACCAGATCGGGGCCGATCCGCGTCAGCGCCCGCAGTGCCTCGGTCGGGTCAGTCGCGCGCGGATCGATGACGGCGTCGGCACCCAACTGCCGCGCTAGCTCGCGTCGGCCGGCGTGCGGCTCAACCACGGCGACCAGGCCGGCGCCAGCGCTGCGGGCCACCTGCAGCGCCAACTGACCGATCGTGCCGCCACCGAAGATGGCGACACGCTCGCCCAGCGCCAGCCGTCCTTTGCGCACTGCCCGCACCGCCACCGACAGCGGCTCGGCCAGCGCGGCATGGTCGAAGGACATGCCGTTTGGAAGCCGAACGCACATCGACACCGGCACGCGGCAGAACTCGGCCAGGCCGCCGTCGCCGGACAGCCCGAGCGCGGCCATGCCGTCGCACAGCGACGGCTGGTGGCGCTGACACCAGTAGCACACGCCGCAGGCGATGATGACGTCCGGCGCGACCCGGTCGCCAGCGCGCAGATCGCTCACACCCCGGCCGACCTCGACGACCTCGCCGGCGAACTCGTGGCCGAGGATGACCGGCGCCATGCGCCCCGTCAGCGGGTTCGGCTGCCCGACGGGGATGAACAGTGGACCGGCGCGGTACTCCTCCAGATCGGTGCCGCAGATGCCACAGGCGCCGACCTTCAGGACCACCTCGCCCGGTCCCGGCGCGCCAGGGGCCGGCGTTTCCTCGACGCGAACATCATCGCGACCGTACCAGATCGCTGCTTTCATCGTCGTCTCCTTCGTGGGGCCGGTGGACGGGGTGAACCGATTGTGCCCTCCGCCGCATTCTCCGGCCCTCGTGCTCCTTCCGTGCCTCCTGGCTCTCCTACACGTCCGCGACGCTGCCGTCAGCGGCCCAGGCGCCACGCGGGACACCGACCGGGCGCATTGGGCTGGCCGCCAGCGCGTCCTCGTCGAGATCGATGCCGAGGCCGGGGCGGTCGGGCACGGTCAGGTGACCCTGTTCGACGACCCACGGCTCCTTCAGGACGCGGTCTCGGTAGGGAGCGGAGCGGACGAACTCGAGGATCAGGAAGTTGGGGATGGCCATGCCGAGGTGCGCCGCCGCCGCCGTCGACACCGGCCCCTGCGGGCTGTGCGGCGCGACCTGGACGTAGTAGGCCTCGGCTAGCGCGGCGATCTTCTTGGCCTCAGTCAGGCCGCCGGCGTGGCAGAGGTCCGGCTGGATGACATCGACCAGGCGGCGCTCCAGCAGCGGCAGGTAGTCCCACTTGGAGTAAAGCCGCTCGCCGGTGGCCAGGTCCATCGTCGGGCCGGCCGCCCGCAGCCGTGCCAGCGCCTCCAGATCATCCGGCTGCGTCGGCTCCTCCAGCCACAGCAGGCCGTAGGGCTGGAGCGCCTGCATCAGCCGCACCGCCGTTGACGGCCGGCTGCGGCCGTGGTTGTCGATCATGATATCGATGGTGGGGCCGACGATCGCGCGCAGCCGGGCGACGCGCTCGGCGAAGGCGGCGATGGCCTCGGTCTCCGGCAGTGCCGCGTCGCCGGCCCAGGCGCCGGTCTTGACCGCCGTGAAGCCGTCGGCCAGATCGCGGTGCGCGTCCTCCTCCAGCAGGTCGGGGTTGTAGATGCCGACGTGGGTGTAGAGCCGGATGGTGCGCCGCGTTGGCCCGCCGAGCAGCCGGTAGACCGGCACGCCCCAGGCTTTGCCGCGGATGTCCCACAGCGCCTGGTCGAGCGCCGCCAGCGCCGAGTTGAGCACGACGCCGCCGCGCCAGAAGCCATGCCGGAACAGCGCCTGCCAGTGATGCTCGCTGGCGGTCGGGTCCTGCCCGACGAGCGCCTTGCCCAGCTCGTGGACGCTGGCGCGCACCGTCTCTTCCTTGCCCTCCAGCGTCGCCTCGCCCCAGCCATACAGATCAGTGTCGGTCACGACCTTGACGAACACCCAGTTGCGCGGCTCGCCCCAGGTCGTGTAGGTCCGGATGTCCGTGATGCGCATGAGTCCTCCAAGTAGGCGGAGTAGGGCCAGTAGAACGAGTAGGGCGAGGGCACCCAGGGGGCCGGTGGGCCGGTGGGCCGGTGGGCCGGTGGGCCGGTGGGCCGGTGGGCCGGTGGGCCGGTGGCGCGGATTGTAGGCGATTGACCTGGCAGCCCGCATCAGGCAAGATCCGCGACCGAGCCGTGGCTCACCCGCCTCGTTCTACTGGCCTACTCCGCCTACTCCGCCACTGGAGGCTCCATGGCGACCCGCCGGCCGAATATCCTCTGGTACTGTGCCGATCAGCAGCGTTTCGACACGATCGGCGCGCTGGGCAATCCCCACGTGCATACGCCGAACCTGGACCGGTTGGTGGCCAGCGGCGTCGCCTTTACGCACGCCTACTGCCAGGCGCCGATCTGCACGCCCAGTCGGGCCAGCTTCCTGACCGGTCGCTACCCGAGCGGTGTGCGCATCAACACCAACGGCAACACGCACTTCCACCGCGACGAGCCGCTGGTGACGCGGCGTCTGGCCGACGCCGGCTACGTCGCCGGTCTGATCGGCAAGCTGCACCTGGCCGGCGCGTGCTACGGCCGCGAGGCCCGCGTCGACGACGGCTACTCGTTCGTCCGCTACAGCCATGCGCCGCGGCCCGACTGGCCCAGGGGCCACGACTACCACGACTGGCTGGTCGCTCAGGGTATCGACCCGTTCGCGCTGCTGCAGGTACCGGGCTACCGAGCTGTCGGCGTCATGGAGCCGTCGCCCGAGCAGGACAATGTGCCGCCGCCACTGCACCAGACGACCTGGGCCACCGAGCAGGCGATGGCGTTCATCGACGGGGCCGGCGACCAGCCCTGGGTGCTGAGTATCAACGTCTTCGACCCACACCCGCCCTACAATCCACCCTGGGAGTACTACCGCCGCTTCGACCCGGCCACGCTGCCGGGACCGCACTTCCGCGACAGTGACCTGGCCCATCAGACGCGGCTGGCGGACGTCGACTTTCAGTCGCGCCCCGAGACGCCGGCGGAGATGGGCGCGACGACGATCCAGGCGCTCTACTACGCCATGATCGAGCAGGTCGACGAGCAGTTTGGCCGGTTGCTTGACTTCCTCGACCGCACCGGCCGGCGCGAGGACACGATCGTCCTCTACATGAGCGACCACGGCGAGGCACTCGGCGACCACGGCCTGACACACAAAGGCTGCCGCTTCTTCGACGGCCTGACGCGCGTGCCGATGATCTGGTCCTGGCCGGGCCACATCGCCGCCGGAGCACCGTCACCGGCGCTCGTGGAACTAACCGACATCGCTCCGACGCTGATGGAGTTGGCCGGCCTGCCCGTGCCGGACCGCATGCAGGGCCGCTCGCTGGCGCCGCTGCTGACCGGCGCCGCGCCACCCGACGCGCACCGCGACTTCGTGCGCTGCGAGTATTATGACGCGCTGGACGAGCCGAACCACAGCTTCGGCACGATGTACCGCGACCGGCGCTGGAAGCTCAACGTCTACCACGGCGCGAACCTGGGCGAATTGTTCGACCTCGACGCCGACCCGCACGAGCACGACAGCCTGTGGGACTCGCCCACGCATCAGGCGATCAAGACCGAGCTGCTGATCCGCAGCTATGACGCCACCATACGCGCGATGGACTACGGCCCGGCGCGCGTCATGCCTTACTGACGAAATTCATCGCTTATCATTGCAGGGAGATATTGATGGCAGAGTACTCGCTGGTTGGCAAAGTGGGCCTGGTCACGGGCGGTGGCTCGGGGATTGGCGAGGCGGCGGCGCGGGCGTTCGCCGGAGCCGGTGCGGCGGTGGCCGTGGTCGACGTGCGCGAGGCGCCGGCCCGTGCCGTGGCCGAGGCGATTGCCGCCAGCGGTGGCCGGGCGATCGCGGTCACGGCCGACGTGCGCGATGAGGGCCAGGTGCAGGCGGCAGTCGCGCGCACGGTCGAGGCGCTGGGCGGGCTGCATGTCGTCTTCGCCAACGCCGGCATCAATGGCATGCAGTGCCCGATCGAGGAGATGACGCTCGACGAGTGGCACGCGACGATGGACACCAACCTGACCGGCACCTTCTTGACGGTCAAGCACAGCATCCCGCACCTGCGGGCAGCCGGCGGCGGGTCGATCATCATCACTGCCTCGGTCAACGGCAACACGATCTTCTCGCTACCCGGCTACTCGTGCTACTCGACCTCCAAGGGCGGCCAGGTGATCTTCACCAAGATGGCCGCGCTGGAGCTGGCGCGCTGGTCGATCCGGGTCAACGCGATCATGCCCGGCGGCGTGCGCACCAACATCGGCGAGCGCACCTACCGGCGCAACCTCGACAAGGTGCGCTGGGACGTCAAGCTGCCCGAACCGTACCCGCCGCTGCACGGCCGTCCCGCCGACCCCGATGAGGTCGGTGACCTGGTGTTGTTCCTGGCCTCTGACGCCAGCCGCTACATCACCGGCGCCGAGGTGCTGATCGACGGCGCGATCTCGCTGCTGCGTGGCTGAGCAGCACCTCGGTCGTGCTAGACTGGCAGCATGCAGCGCGATGCAGACGGCCGGCGGCTGCGCGACATCGTCATCGACTACGCCGACCGGATCGGCCGGGGCGAGTTGCCGCCCGGCACCCGGCTGCCGCCCGAGCGGGCGCTGGCCAGCAGCCTGGGCGTCAACCGCAGCACGGTGGCGCTGGCCTATGCCGAATTGGCCGCTGCCGGCCTGATCGAGCGGCGCCAGGGCAGCGGCACGACGGTGCGCGCCGACCGGTGGGGCATGGCGCCGGACTGGCCGCGCTACCTGAGCGATGCCGCTCCTGAGCCAGCGCAGCCGCTGATGCAGCGGCTGCGGGCAGCGCAGCGGCTGCCGGGCGCGATCGACCTGAGCCAGTCGTCGGCCGGCGTCGATCTCTACCCGCGCAAGGCGCTGCAGCACCTCCTGCGCGCGAGCAAGCTGCCGGCCGACCTGAGCGACGCCGCGCCGCGCGGCGATGCCCGGCTGCGGGCGGTCCTCGCCGCCGAGCACGAGCGCCAGCATGGACGGCGAGTGGACCCGGAGCAGGTCCTGATCACCAGCGGTGGCCGTCAGGCGCTCGACCTGCTGGTGCGCGCGCTGCTGCGCCCCGGCGACACCATTGCCATCGAGCAGCCGTCGGTGGTGTATGCCCTGTCGCTGTTCCAGGGGGCCGGCATCCGGTTGCTGCCGCTGCCGATGGACGATGAGGGCATCGACCCGAACGGGCTGGCGCCGCTGGCCCAGCGCCATGGCCTGCGCCTGGTGCTGCTCAACCCGACGTATCATAACCCGACGACGACGACGCTGCCGCTGACGCGGCGCGAGCGGCTGCTGGCGATCTGCCGCACGCTGAACCTGCCGATCATCGAGGTCAACAGCGCCGGCCGGCTGGCGCTGGACGGCATACCGCCGCCAGCACTGCACACGCTCGACCGCGACGGCCGCGTCAGCTATCTTGACACGATCTCCAGGACCCTCGCACCGGGGCTGCGCGTCGGCTGGCTGATCGGCCCCGAGCCGGTCATCGCTCACCTGGCCGAGCTGAAGCAGCAGACCGATGGCGGCATGAATGCGCTGACGCCGTGGCTGGTCGCCGAGTTCCTGGCCTCGGACGCCTGGCCGGCGCACCTGCGCCGGCTGCGGCGCGCGCTGCGGCGGCGGCGCGACCACCTGGCGCCTCTGCTGGCGGCGCGCTTCGGTGAGACGATGCAGGTTCGCCGGCCCGAAGGCGGCCTGCATCTGTGGGCACGCTGGCACTACCCCGGCGACGATCGGGCGCGGCTGGACGCCGCAGCCGCCGCGGGCGTCGTCGTGCTGCCCGGCCGGTTGCTCGGCGCGCCCGACGGCTACGTGCGCCTGACGCTCGTGGCGGAGCGTGTCGCCGATGAGGCGGTGCGCCGTCTCGCCACCCTGACCTGACCGATCAGATCCACGATGGAGGACCGCATGGCCGGCTATCCAGTCAGTGGCGATGAGCGCCGCGTGCCGCTCGCCACGCTCGTCGCGCTCGTGACCGACATCTTCGCTCGCTGCGGCATGCGCGACGACGACGCGGCGCTGCTGGCCGGCTCGCTGGCAACGGCCGACCTGCGTGGCGTCCACTCCCACGGCGTCCTGCGCGTGCCTGAGTATGTCGACAAGCTGACGACCGGCGGCGTCGATCCGGCCGGCCGACCGGTGGTCGTGCGCGACGCCGGCGCGGCGCTGGTGATCGACGGCGGCAACAGCATGGGCCAGATCGGCGGCACGTTCGCCATGCGCCACGCCATTGAGCGCGCCGGCACGACCGGCGTGGCCGTCGCCGCCGTGCGCGGCAGCAACCACTGCGGGGCGATGGCCGCCTACGCCATGCTGGCCCTCGACGCAGGCATGGTCGGGCTGGCGACGACCGACGCGCTGCCAAGCATGGCCCCCTGGGGCGCGCGCGACCGCATCCTGGGCATCAACCCGCTGTCGATCGCAATACCAGCCGGCGAGGAGCGACCGATCGTGCTCGACTTCGCCTTTAGCGGCGCGGCCGTCGGCAAGATCCGGGTCTTCCAGCAGAAGGGGCTGGCCATCCCGTCCGACTGGGCGTTCGACGCCGACGGCCATCCGACGACCGACCCAGCAGCGGCGCTGACCGGCCTGCTGCAGCCGATCGGCGGCTACAAAGGCACCGGCCTGGCGCTGGCGATGGGGCTGCTGTCGACACTGCTCGCCGGCGCGGCCTACGGCACCGAGCTGGGCAGCCTGGAGACCGGCCCGCGCCCCGGCCAGGACGGCCATTTCTTCCAGGCCATCGACATCGCCGCCTTCGAGGAACCGGCCCGCTTCCGCGCTCGCGTCGATGGCGTCATCCGCCAGTTGCACGCCGCCCGTCGCGCGCCCGGCGTCGACCGCATCTACGCGCCCGGCGAACTGGAGTTCGAGACGGAGGACCGCTACCGCGCCGGCGGCATCCCGCTCAACGACGCCACACTGGCCGGCCTGACCCAGACCGCGGCACGACTCGGCGTCGATGCCAGTTCCCTGCGCTCATCGGTTTGAATCGTATGCCAGGAACACTGCACTGCCTCGCGCGCCAGGTGTGGGCAGGCCGCGAGCAGTTCCCCATAGCGCAGCCGCGCCAGCGCGTAGCCAGCCGGCACGCCCAGCACCAGCACGACCGCCGTCGCCAGCGCACGCCCCCAGGAACGTGCTGAACGTCTACCAGACCACCAGCGCCAGCAGCTCTGTCGCTTGTGTCACCACAGTGCGCCGGGCACCCGGCGCGACCGTCCTACTGACGGCAACCATCACGGGGCAATCTGTATACACGATACAGTTGACATCGGATGTGGCGGCAGTATAGCATGCTCGTGGCCAGCGTCAAGGGGGTGACGCCGGCCAATACGATCAGGTGTGGGGAGCATCGTGGACACGTTTCAGCCCGATCGCGTCGCGCCCATTGCCCTGTCGCAGCTCGTCGTCGCCGCGCTGCGCCGGGCGATCATCCTCGGCGAGCTGCCGGCGGGGCTGCACCTGGAGGAACCGGCGCTGGCCGGGAAGTTCGGCATCAGCCGCGTGCCCATTCGCGAGGCGCTGACCCGGTTGTCGCACGAGGGACTCGTCCGGATGGAGCCGCGCCGTGGCGCTTTCGTCATCGGCGCCGGCGCCGGCGACATCCACGATATCTACGATTTCCGCCTGTTGTTGGAGATCGAAGCGATTCAAAAGGCCGCGCCGCGCCTCACCGGCGACGACCTGACGACCCTGGCGGCGACGATTGACCAGATGCGGTCGGCGGTGCGCGCCGACGAACTGCTGCTCATCGCCGACCCCGACGTCGCCTTTCACCAGCACCTCATTGTTGCTTCCGGCAGCCGCCGTCTGCTGGCCGCCTGGGAGCAGATCGTCGGGTTGGTCAGCACGCTGCTGAGCATCGCCGACACGACCTACCGCGACATGGGCGCCGCCGTCGAATCGCATCAGGCGATCCTCGACGCGCTGGCCGCGCGCGATGCTGCCACCGCGGCAGCCCTCACGCGCCAGCACCTCGGCAACGGCGCCAATGTCATGCTCAGCGCCATGGCCGCCGCCCGCGCCGCAGCCAGCGACGGCGCCATACCCTCGGCCGCCGCCGGCTGACCACGGCCGGCCAGACCGCCCGCTCAGGGAGTACGCCATGCAGGCCGTCTACCTCTACGGACCCCGCGATCTGCGCCTGATCGAGCAAGCGCCGGACACGCTCGGCGCGGACGAAGTGCGCATCGACGTCGCCGTCAGCGGCATTTGCGGCACCGAGCTACACCTGTACACTGGCATAATCTTCGGCGCACCGGCGACGAAGCCGGCCGCGCTCGGCCACGAGTATGCCGGCCGCGTCGTCGAGGTCGGCGCGCGAGTGACAACGCTGGCGCCGGGCGACCGCGTCACCTCGATCCCCGGCGGGCCATGCTATCGCTGCCTGCTGTGCCGCACCGGCCGGCCGTCGATGTGCCCCAACCGGGTCAGTGGCCGGCGTGGCGCCTGGGCGCCGTCGCTGGTCGTGCCGGCCCAGATCTGCTGGAAGATCCCCAACACCGTGCCCGATGACCTGGCGACGCTGACCGAGCCGCTCGCCTGTGCCATCCGCGCCGTCG
>JADLAZ010000277.1 GCA_020849725.1 Chloroflexota bacterium | reverse complement strand
TCGCCACGAGCATCAACCGGCGCCTCGTCGGCAGCGAGCAGGACGTCCTGATCGAGCAGGAGGGCGCCGGCCGCTGGGGCGGGCGCACGCGCGGCAACAAGCTCGTCTACCTGACCGACGGCGCGGCCCGCAAGGGCGACACCGTGCGCGTGCGCGTGACCGAGGCGACGCCCTGGTCGTTGCTCGGCGAGCGTGTGCCAGCAGCGACGAGCGCGCCAGTCTGAGACACCATGGCCGTCAGGCGTTGGGTTGGGGGTCCGGCCGGCGCGGCGGCGAGAGGAGAGCAACGCACCGATGGTGGCTACCCCGCGACCGATGGATAGCAGCGCCAAACAGCGCCGGACGTTGATTGAGCGGGCGCTGGCAGCGGCCAAGGCCGGCCGCTGGGACGATGCGCTGGCCGCGAATACCGAGTTGCAGGCACTCGACCCCAACTCGGCCGAGACGCAGAACCGGCTCGGCAAGGCGCTGTCGGAGTTGGGGCGGCATCGCGAGGCATACGCTGCCTACGTGCGTGCGCGTGAGATCGAGCCGCACAACCTGATCGCCCAGCGCAATCTGGAGCGGTTGCACACGCTGCGCGACCTGCCGGACGAGCCGGCCACCGGCCACGGTGTGGTCCGGTCCTATGCCTTCATCGAGGAGACCGGCAAGACGACGATCGTCGCACTGGTGCGGCCAGCCGAGGTGGCCGTGCGCTCGCGCGTGCTGGCGGGCGACCCGCTGGAGGTGCGCATCAACGACGTGGCCGAGTGTGTGACGATCCACACGCTCGATGGCGTCTACGTAGGCGAGGTCGAGCCGCGCATCGCCGAGCGCATCGTGCGCCTCAACCGCGACGGCAACCGCTACGAGGCGGCGGCGGTCGAGTTGGAGCAGGATACGCTGCGCGTGATCCTGCGTGAGACTTTCCAGGACCCCAGCCTCAATGACCAGCTCTCCTTCCCGACGCGTGTGCGCGGCACGACGCCGCGGGCCTACATCCGGCGCGACTTCGTGACCGACTCCTTGCTCGAGGAGGGTGACGTGCTGACCGCCGACGACGAGGATGCCGACGAGGCCGACGAGACCGAGGAAGAGCCGGAGATCGAGGACGAGGAGTTCAACGACGACGACCAGGAGATGTCGATCTAGTCACCGTCGCCGCTCGATCAGGCGCGCCGCCGGTCCCGCCATGAGCGGGCCACTGGCGGCGCGCTGCGTTTCGGTCGGTGACCGGCGGTCGCACGTCAGGGTGTGGGCCGCGCCGCGGCGGATGGTTCGGGTGCGCCTTCGACCGTTGCCGGCGGCCAGACCATTGAGGCGGCAATCGCGATTGTGAGCATGGCGCCAATCACGAGCAGCGAGACCGGTGTCGAGATTGCGATGGTCGTATCGCTGAGGAGCATCTTGACGCCGACAAACGCCAGTACGCCCGCCAGGCCAAGTTTCAGATAGTGGAAGCGGTGGATGACGCCCGCCAGCAGGAAGTAAAGCGAGCGCAGCCCCAGGATCGCGAACACATTGCTGGTGTAGACGATGAACGGGTCCTGGGTGATGGCGAAGATGGCCGGGATGCTGTCCACCGCGAAGATCAGGTCGGTGAACTCGACCATGAGCAACACCAGGAACAGCGGCGTTGCCATCAGCACGCCGGCCTGGCGCACGAAGAACCGTTGGCCGTGGTAGTCCGTCGTGACCGGCAGCACGCGCCGGACCAGTCGGAGCAGCGGATGATGCTCGGGAGCGACCGCGTGGCCCTTGCCCAGCACCATCTTGATGCCGGTGACGATCAGGAAGACGCCGAAGACATAGATGACCCAGTGCCACTCTTTGATGAGCGCCGCGCCGGCCGCGATCATGAGGGCGCGCATGATCAGCGCGCCCAGGATGCCCCAGAAGAGCACGCGGTGCTGGTAGCGAGCCGGCACAGCGAAGGCGGTGAACAGCAGCACGAAGACGAAGATGTTGTCGACCGACAGCGATTTCTCGATCAGGTAGCCGGTCAGGAATTGCAAGGCGACCTCGGCGCCGCGCCACCACAGCAGCACGCCATTGAAGGCCAGCGCCAGGCCGATCCAGACGCCGCTCCACACCGCCGCCTCGAGCATCGAGACGGTGTGGGCCTGGCGGTGAAACACGCCCAGGTCGAGCGCCAGCATGCCCAGCACCAGCCCGGTGAACCCAACCCACAGCCAGATCTCAGTCCCCACCCGTGCCTCCCTCCGTGTGCCGATCGTTGCCGGGCAGGCACGATCGGACGACTGGCCCGTAGCGCCGCGCGGCGCTGCTGGTCAGTCCTCACCGGAGGTCTCGCTGAAGGGGTCCGCGCTGATGCGGACAGGCTCCTCGGGGTGCCCGGAGACGGCGCATTGCGCGGCATCTCGGCTTGACGAGCACCACCGGCGGCCGTGACGACCGCCTGCCTACTCCCCTCGCGGGAGGACATCGCCTGAATTGTCGAGCCACCGGCCGGCGCCGACGCCTGGTCCTAATCCTACACGATGGCCCGAAAGATGCAAGTCGCGCAGTCGGAATTCGTCGGTCGGTAACCAGCGCGGTCATCCACCAGTTCGGCACCCACGTGATACAGGCCCCGGACGCACGGACGACACAGGAGGCTTGGCGATGCGGGTGGTGATGGCCGGTGGGTCCGGCCTGATCGGGCGGGCGCTGACGCGATCGCTGCTGGCGGATGGGCACGCGGTGGTCGTGCTGTCGCGCAACGCGACGCGGGCGCGGCCGCGCCTGCCGGCCGGCGCCGAGGTCATCACCTGGGATCAGCAGCCAGGTGGGGGCTGGGAGGCGGCGCTGGACGGCGCGGACGCGGTGGTGAACCTGGCCGGGGAGACGGTCGCCGGTCTGCCGTGGACGGCAGCGCGCAAGCGCCGCATCCGCAACAGCCGCATCACCGCGACGACGGCCCTTACTGGCGCGCTGGCAGCCCCTAACCGGCCAAGGGTGCTGATCAATGCCTCGGCCGTCGGCTACTACGGCGACGGCGGTGATGCGGCGCTGCCAGAGACGGCTCCGGCGGGCCATGACTTCCTGGCCGCCGTCGTCGTCGCCTGGGAAGCGGCGGCGCAGGCGGCCGAGGCGCATGGTGCGCGCGTGGCGCTCATCCGCAGCGGCATCGTCCTGTCGCCGGAAGGAGGGGCGCTGACACCGATCGCCCTGCCGTTCCGCTTTTTTCTCGGCGGGGTGATGGGCCGGCCGGAGCAGTGGACGCCCTGGATCCACATCGACGACGAGATCGGGCTGATCCGGCTGGCGCTGGAGCACTCGGCGGCCAGTGGCCCGATCAACGCTGCCGGCCCGGAGCCAGTGACGATGGCGACCTTCAGTCACACCATCGGGCGGCTGCTCGGCCGGCCGACCTGGCTGCCGGGCGCGGCCATCGGCATGCGCGTGCTGCTGGGCGAGCAAGCCGATGTCGTGCTGGCCAGCCTGAAGATCGTGCCGGCTGTCGCCGAGCGCCTCGGCTACCGCTTTCGCTACCCGACACACGAGGCCGCGCTGCGGGCGGTGTTGCTGGGCGAGCCGGCTCCGGCCACGCCGCGCGCCACCACCCGATCGGACTGACCCTGGCGCGGGCTACAGCGAGATCAGCTTCTTGCGCAGGGCGATCGTCACCGCCTCGGTGCGGTCGCTGGCCGCCAGCTTGCCAAGAATGCTGCTGACGTGCGCCTTGGCGGTGCGCTCGGTGATGCTGAGATCGTGGGCGATCTCCTTGTTGCGCGCGCCTTGCGCCATCAACTCCAGCACCTCAAGCTCGCGCTCGGTCAGCGCCTCGTCGCCCTCGACCGTCTGGCGCTGCGCCATCTGCGTGAAGCGCTCGACCAGCTTGCCGGCGACGACCGGCGGCAGCAGCGCCTCGCCGCGGCTGGCGGCCCGAATGGCGTTCAACAGCTCGTTCTTGCCAGCGCCTTTGAGCAGGTAGCCGCGCGCCCCCGCCTCGATGCCCTTGAAAATGTACTCATCGCTGTCGTAGGTCGTCAGCACGACGATCTCCGTGGCCGGCACGCGCTCCTTGATCTGCCGGATGGCGTCGACGCCGTTCAGGTTTGGCATCTGCAAGTCCATCAGCATCACGTCTGGCTGGTGCAGCACCGCCAGCTCAACCGCGCGCACGCCGTCCGACGCCTCGGCCAGCACGTCGATATCCGGCTGCGTCTCCAGAATCGCTACCAGGCCCTCGCGCACCACCGGGTGATCGTCGGCGATGATCAGTCGGATGGGGGTGGTCGCGACATCCATTCGATCATCCCTCCACCGGTCCAGCCCTGCGCGACCCGCCGACAGCCGGCGTGGCATTGCTTGTCGTCAGTATAGCAACGCCGGCGGGCCGTGCCACTGGACAGGAGTACACTGACCTTTTGGACAATGACGCAACGCGATGCGCACCAGTAGGATACGGGCGAAGCCGACTGCGTTCGGCGGTGGTGATGCCCCAGTCAGGAGCCGGTGTGCGTCCGATCACAGTCCTGGTAGCCGACGACGACCCGATTATCCGCGATGGCCTGACGGCGCTGCTGGAAGGTCAGCCGGATCTTGACGTCGTCGGCGAGGCAGCCGACGGTCAGGAAGCGGTCGAGCTGGCGGTGCAGTTGCGGCCGCAGATCGTACTGACAGATATCGGCATGCCGCGGCTGGACGGCATCGAAGCAACGCGCCAGATCAAGCGCCTGGCGCCGTCGACGTCGGTCATCTTCCTGACCGTGTACAGCACGCACCTGACGAATGCGCTGGCAGCGGGCGGCAGTCGCTACCTGCTGAAGGATTGCCCGGTCGACGAGTTGCTCGGCGCGATCCGCAGCTGCGCCGGCGACCCATCGTGTCCGGTCGCGCGGAGAAACTGAGCCGGCCCCGACGACCGGCCGTCTCCTCCGGCGTCGGTCAGTTGCGCGGCGCCTCGGCGCCGGCGCCGCCATCGATGACCATGGCCTGCGCGCGCAGCAACTCACTCAGCTCCAGGTTGAAGCGCTGGAGTCGGACGGGGCGCCGGTCACTGCCTCGCACGACCGAGACGTCGATCGCCAGTTCGACATTGCCGCTGGCCATCACGTCGACCGACAACTCGGGCCGCAGGCTCGGCAGCAGCTCTGGGGTGGCGTCGTCACGGTGGCGCTTTACCAGCACAGCAAACAGCTCTTCCAGTGGGATACGATAGTCGGCGCCGACCTTGTGCGCTCGGATGGCCTGCTGGCGGATCAGCCGCCGCACGTGCTCGGCATGATAGTTGAGCATGCGCGCGGCCTGGGTCGTGTCGACCGTGAACGTTGCCAGATCCACGTCGTCGTCCGGAGCGAGCGGCGCAAGCGCACCGGCCACCGCCCGCAACTGGTCTGCCACCAGGAACACGTCTTCCACGCTGCCATCCTGGAGGATCTCCCCAATGCGCTGCAGAAGCCGCTCGCGGATCGTCCCGACTTTCATTGCTCTGACCTCCCGAAGGCGCTCCATCGCCGCATCAATTCATGCAGCGTACGCGGCTGTTTGACCCCTGTCAATGGCCAAGATGGGCTATTGCTGTGCCTATGTCCTGGTGCAGGACCATGGTTTTCGCGCCCTGATCAGCCCGTCGACCATGCTGACCGTCTCGGGTGGCGACGCGTGTCGTCGCGATCCGAGACGTCCACTAGATAGTGTGTGTTAACGGGGTCGCAATCGCAAGAGGTGGATTCCGGCGCGGCGCCATCGGTCGCGCACGCCGGCTGTGCCCTTGTGTGCCATTAACGGACGATGCGCGCCGTGGACGCGGCCGGCCAGCCCTGGCAGAATGACGCCCACCGGCAGCCGGTCGGCGCGTGAAAGGACGGCGAATGATCACCGGCGTGGACCACCTCGTGATCCTGGTGCGCGACCTTGACGCGGCGATGGACGCCTACGCCCGGCTCGGCTTCACCGTCGAGCGCGGCGGGCAGCACCCCGGCGGCACACACAACGCGCTGATCGCCTTCGCCGACGGCGCCTACCTGGAGTTGATCGCCTTCCAGCAGCCCGAAGCATCGAGCAGCCATCCCTGGCACGACGCGCTGGCGATCGGCGAGGGGTTGGTCGCGTTCGCGGTCGGCGCCTCCGACCTGGCCGTTGACGCGGCAGCCATCCGTGGGCGCGGACTGCGCGTCGACGAGCCAGGTGATGGCAGCCGGCTGCGGCCCGACGGGCAGCGCGTCGCCTGGCGCAATGCCGGCGCTGGCGACGGGCCGCGTGGTCGTCGCCGCCCGTTCCTGATCGAGGATGTCACGCCGCGCTCGCTGCGGGTCGCCGGCGGGCGACTGGCCCAGCACGCGAACGGTGTCGTGTCCGTCGTCGATGTGACGCTGGCCGTCGCCGATCTGGAGCGCGCCACGGCCGACCTGGCCGCGCTGCTGGATTGCCCGGCGCCGACGGCGACCGAGGCCGACGGCCTGCGATCGGTGCGCTTCCCGACGGCGCGTGGCGCGCTCGTCGTCGCGCGTCCGCTCGACCCCGATAGTGATCTGGCCCGCGCCGTCGCCGCCCGCGGCGACCATCTGCACGCCGCCACGCTCGGCGCGATGCTGCAGGGCGGCGAGCCATCGTTCGTCGCCGAGCGTGCCCACGGCGCCAACCTGCGCCTCGTGCCGGTCTGACATGGCGCGGATACGCTGGACGTGATGGACACCGTGGACGGTTGCCCGATAATGGGAGCCGGCCATGTGAGCGGGAGAGACGCCTGATGCTCGAAGGGCAGCGCGTCATCGAGGTGATCGGGCGCACCTTCGCCGGTTGCCGCGTCCAGGCGCCGATCGCCACTGGCCGCGCCGGCGTTATCCTCGCGGCCGTGCGTGAGGTAACCGGACGCCCGGTCGATGTGCGCCTGCTGCATCCGTATCTGACCGAGGTGTCGGGCTTCGCCGAGCGCTTCACCCAAGAGGCGCAGGCGGCCGTCCAGCGGCGACACCGCCAGGTACAGCGCGTGCATGCCTACGGTCTGGAGGACGGCTACGCCTTCCTGGTGCTGGAGCATCTCGATGGCGACAATCTGCGCGAGCGGCTGGCATGCCTGACGCCCGACGACCACGCCGGCCGGCTGGCGCTGGCCGAGCGCGTGCTGCCGCAGATTGGCGCCGGGCTGCACGCCCTGCACGCGCGCCAGACCAGCCACGGCGACCTGCGGCCCAGCAACATCGTCCTGAGTAAGGACGGGCGCGTGGTGTTGCTCGACGCCGGCCTGGCCCGCGTGCTCTACGCTAACGACGTGCCGATCATGGTCGGCATGCCGGAGTACATGGCGCCGGAGCAGGCCACGACCGAAGCGCCGGGCGACCACCGGGCCGACCAGTACGCCCTGGCGGCTATCGCGTATGAGGTTCTGGCCGGCCGCCCACCCTACACCGGCCCGACGCCTGGCGCGATCTTCCGCCAGCAGCAGGCCGAGCCACCGCCCGCGCCGTCGTCGGTCAGCCCGCACCCGTCGCCGTCCCTGGATGCCGTCGTGCTGCGCGCGCTCGCGCGCGATCCCGACGCGCGCTACCCGGATGTCGATGCGTTCCTGGGCGCGCTGATCATGGCGCAGGACAATGCGGCCATGCCGGAGGCCGTCGCGCCGCCGCGCGCCGTCACTGCGCCGCCGGCCACCTCGACCGTGGCCGCCGAACCCGCCCCTATCACGCTCGCGCCCGCCCCGCCGCTCATCTCGCCGCTCGGGACCCCACCCATGCCACCGCCACTGCCACCACCACCGATAATCCAGCCGCCGGTTGCCGCGCCCCCACCAACCGCGTCACCGCCGGTCGCGAGCCGGCCGCCACTGAGCGCACCGCCGCCGACGCCAGCCCCGCCGCCGCAGCCCCCCGTTGTGCGGGATGACACCACCTCCCCCGACGCACCGCCGGCGCTGGCAACGAGCGACCCACCCACCACGCCGCTACCAGCACCGCTCCTGCCGCCGCCGCCAGCCGCGCCGATCTGGATCCCGCCACCAGCGACGCCGGCGGCGCCACCCGTACCCAACGCCGTCGCCGCACCCTCGGCGCCGACCGGCAGTTCGTCCACCGTATCCACACCGTCCACCTCGCCAGCCGAGGCGCCACCCACCGCTCCTGTCGACACCGAGTCTCCCCACCGGCTGACCGCGCGCCCGCCCATCCCC
>JADLAZ010000276.1 GCA_020849725.1 Chloroflexota bacterium | reverse complement strand
GCAGGAAATTCTCGGCTCGACGCGTAATGCGGAAGTCGACGTTGTCGAACAGCGCCCGCATCGCCCGCACCGGCGGCTGATCCAGGAAGCTGCCCGGCGCGTAGTCGTGCCGGGCGAAGACCAGCATTGAGCCGAACAGCGGCGCCAGCGGCCGCACGAGCTTGCCATACTCACCCATCGCCATGTGCACGAACGGGATGCTCAGCTCGCGCTTGAGTACGACGCTGGTCTGGAGCGCCTCCAGTGCATCCTCGTAGCTGGCGCAGAACTGAACAATCTTGAGGGCGTCGGCGCCGCGCGCCTCGGCCAACCGGCCGATGTCGAGCGCCGCCTCCGACGTCATGCGCGTCAGCGTGTGCGCCGAGGCCAGCACCTCGCCACCGCGTCGGTGGACTTCTTCGATCAGACGCAACTGCGCCTCGACGGCGCGCGGATTGTGGGTGATCTCGCGAGGGGGCGAGGTGCGGTCGTGGTTGTAGCGCTTGCCCTCGTCGGTGCGGGACGGCGGCCCTGGCTGGGGGTCGAACGTGTCGAGCTCCATGTCGAGACCCATCGAACCCTCATCGATCAGGTCGAGCTGGAGCTGCATCCGGGCCTGCTCGTCCAGTTCGGCTGGTACGAAGTCGGTGCCACGGATCGAGTAGCGACGGTAGACGCTGAAGATTGGCCGGGTGGCGTTGCGGAAGAGTGGTCGCAGCGCTTCGACCGTGCGCTGGTCGGGGTCCAGTCCCTGGATCTCCAGATCGAAGGCGTCGGCGCCATCGTACTCGGCCAGCTTCATGGTGCGGAGCATGCCGGTGACAGTGGGATCGTCAATCAGGACGCCGCAGACGAATGGCTGTGGCAGATTGCGAAAGCCCATGATCCTCCTCCTTCTTGGTGTCGATACTGCCATACCACAGAATACCATGAAATTGCGAATAGGCGCGCATGGGCACGAACAACGGAAGTGCGGTGCGCCCATGCGCAGGGTGCGTCCTGGCGGCGCAACTCGGCGGCGGGCCAGTCGTTCTCCCAGATGCGAGTGGCCGGGAGGGGCGAGCGAGGTATGCGCGTCGGCCGGGACGCTCGGACGTCGCCAAGGAGCGCCCATGCCAGCCGACCGGACCAAGACAGGCGCGAGCGGCGCTGGCCGCCCGGCCGCGCGCGCCACGACCACCAGGCCGGCCGCCCGGCCGGGGCGTGGCGCCGCTCGCTCGCGGCGCACCCCGACTCCGGGCGCGGCTGCCGTGGCGCGCGCGCCGCTGCCGGCGACGGTGCGGCGCGATCTGGCGGTGCTGGCGCTGCTGGTCATCGCGCTGCTGTCAGTGCTGAGCCTGGTGCTGCCGGAGGCGCCGATGCCACTGCGGCTCTGGCGTGACAGCCTGCTGCTGGTGTTTGGCCGGGGCGCACCGCTGGCGCCGGCCGCGCTGCTGCTGTTGGCGGCCGGGCTGCTGCCGGGCATGGAGCGCCTGCGGCCCGGCCCGGGTCAGGTGGTGGGCGCGGCGCTGGCGGTGGTCACCGGTCTTGGCCTGCTGCACCTGTCCGTCGCCGCTGGAGAGCCCACGGTGGCGCTAGGCGACGGTGGCGGCCTGATCGGCGGTTTCGTCGCGACGGTGCTGACGGCGGCGCTGACCGGCGCTGGCGCGCTGCTGGTGCTGCTGGCCGGGCTGCTGGCCGGGCTGGTGCTGGTCGCCGGTCTGACGCTGCCGGCGCTGGGCCAGGCGGCTGGCTGGGTGCTGGCGCGGCTGGCGGTGGCGGTGACCTGGCTGGGGCGCGGTGCGGTGGCGCTGGTGGCCGGGGCCGGCGCGCTGCGCTGGCAGCGCACGCCGCGCCGCACCCTGGCCGAGGAGTACGCCGCCACCGTGCGGCGGCGCGATGAGGCGGGGCGAGCCAGCGGGCGGCGCATCTCCACCGACACGCCCGAGGCGCTGCCGGTCGTCGCGCCGCCGCCGCCCGAGCCGCGCCTGATCGTGCCTGAAACCGGCCCGCGCCGCCCGGACGTGGCCAGCCAGCCGTCCGCAGCGTCGGCACTGTGGCGGCTGCCGGCCGTCGATCTGCTGGATACCTATCCCGAGGCCACGCCCGATACCGGCGATGCCCAGCAGAAGGCGCGCGTCATCGACGCGACGCTGACCAGCTTCAAAGTCGATGCGCGCGTGCGCGAGATCTACGCCGGCCCGTCGTTTACCCAGTTCGCCGTCGAGCCGGGCGAAGGCGTCAAGGTCCGGCGCATCACCGAGCTGCACAACGACCTGGCGCTGGCGCTGGCGGTGCCCAGCCTGCGCATCGAAGCGCCGGTGCCGGGCAAGGCCCGCGTCGGCATCGAGATCCCGAACGGCGCGGTCGCCACCGTCGGCTTGCGCGAGACGCTGGAGAGCGACGAGTGGGCCGGCGCCCGCGCCCGGCTGAAGCTGCCGCTGGTGCTGGGGCGCGATGTCAGCGGCCGGCCCGTCGTCGTCGACATGGCGCGCATGCCACACCTGCTGATCGCCGGCGCGACCGGCGCTGGCAAATCGGTCTGCCTCAACGCCGTCATTGCCTGCCTGCTGCTGCACTTCGCGCCGGATGAGCTGCGGATGGTCATGATCGACCCGAAGCGAGTCGAACTCAGCTCCTACAACGGCATCCCGCACCTGCAAGCGCCGGTCGTCACCGAGATGGACAAGGTCGTCGGCCTGCTGCGCAAGGTCGTGCAGGAGATGGAGCAGCGCTACGACCTGCTGCAACGGCTGGGTGTGCGCAACCTGGACGGCTACCTGAAGCGCTGCGACCAGGAGCCACGTCTGGAGCGGCTGTCGTACCTGCTGGTCATCGTCGACGAGCTGGCCGACTTGATGATGACCGCGCCCGACGAGGTGGAGGGGTTGCTGTGCCGGCTGGCGCAGATGGGCCGCGCCACCGGCATCCACCTGATCCTGGCGACCCAGCGACCGTCGGTCGACGTCGTCACCGGCCTGATCAAGGCCAACTTCCCGTCGCGCATCGCCTTCGCCGTCTCGTCACAGATCGACAGCCGCGTCATCCTCGACTCGCCGGGCGCGGAGCGGCTGATGGGTCGCGGCGATATGCTCTACCAGGCGGCCGACGCGCCCAAACCGCAGCGCATCCAGGGCGTGTACCTGAGTGACGGCAACATCGAGAAGATCGTCGAGTACTGGCGGGGGCAGTCGGCCGCGCCCGCGTTCGATCCCGCGTGGGAGAACCCGCCAGCGGCGACGGTCGGCGAGGCCGCCAGCGGCGACGACGAGCTCTACGACCAGGCGCTAGCGCTGGTGCGCGAGCATGGCGTCGCCTCGGCGTCGATGCTGCAGCGCCGGCTGCGCGTTGGCTACAACCGCGCTGCTCGCCTGATCGAGACGCTGGAGGCGCGCGGCGTCATCGGGCCGGTGCAGGGCCGGATGCGGACCGTTATTGACGGCGAGGCCGCCGACCCATCACCGGCGCCACCCCCCAGCAGGAGCGACGACGACCTGCCACTGTAGCCATCTCATCACCGCCCAGGCTCATGAAACCGGCGACGGCAGAGAGACGATCTCGAAGACCGTGTTTCAGCCGATTGACCGGCCATGGCCCGTGGTATCATGGGCGCTGGTTTGCCCGCAACCCGTCGCACTGTTGTGCCGCTTCCTGTGGGGTACGTGCTGTCATGCGCCCCGTCGCCCCTGGTGGTGAGCCACCTCTCCTGATCGGGTGTGTGCGCGAGCGCGAACTCACCCACGCGCAACTTGGCGCGGCGCTCGCCGGGCAGGGCGGCCTCGTCATCCTCAGCGGCGAGGCTGGCATCGGCAAGACGACCCTGGCCGAGGATGTCTGCCGGGAGGCGACAGCCGCCGGCGCGCTCGTCCTCGTCGGGCGGTGCTACGACCGCACCGAGACCCCGCCCTACGGCCCGTGGCTTGAACTCCTCGAGCGCTTCCGCGTCCTCCCAGGCCGGTCTCCGGCCCTGCGCGCCATCGCCGAACCGGATATCGCCGCTAGCTCCAGCCAGACGGCGCTCTTCGGCCAGATGCGCGACTTTCTCATCGCCATCGCGCGCGAACGGCCGCTCGTGCTCCTGCTAGACGACCTGCACTGGGCGGATACTGCCAGCCTCGATCTCCTCCGCTTCGTCGCTCGCCAGGTGGCAGCGGCGCCGCTCCTGGTGCTGGTCACCTACCGCACCGACGAGGTCTCCCGCCAGCACCCGCTCTACCGCCTCCTGCCGGCGCTCGTCCGCGAGGCCCTGGCGGTGCGCATCGACCTGTGGCCGCTGGGCGCCGACGATGTGCGCGCCTTGATCGCGCACACGTACCAGTTGCCCGCAGACGACGCAGGCCGCCTCGCCGACCATATTCAGGGGCATACCGAGGGCAACCCGTTCTTCGTCGGGGAGGTGCTGCGCTCCCTGGAGGGAACGGCCCTGGTGCCGACGGCGGGGGGCTGGGCCCTCGGCGCGCTCGCGCAATTCCGCGTCCCCGCCTTGCTGCGACAGGTGATCGACGCGCGGCTGGCGCGCCTCGGTGTGGCGGCGGAGGCTCTGCTGGCCGTGGCCGCCGTCATCGGGCAGGTGGCGCCGCTCGCACTCTGGGCGACCGTCGGTGGCACGGACGAGGCGTCGTTGCTGCCGCTGATCGCGCGGGCGGTTGAGGCGCGCATCCTCGATGCCACGCCGGATGGCCTGGCGGTCGCCTTCGCCCACGCGCTGATCCGCGAGGCGCTCTACGAGAGCGTCCTGCCACCCAGGCGACGCGCCTGGCATCGCGCGATCGGCGATGCCCTGATGGCGCAGGCTGGAGCGCCGGACCCGGACGCGGTGGCCTACCACTTCGGCCAGGCGGGCGACCCGCGCGCGGCGGCATGGCTGATCCGGGCGGGTGAGCGGGCGCAGCGGGCGTTCGCCTGGCAGACGGCCGCGCTGCGCTTCGAGGCGGCGCTCGCCGCCCTGGACCGCGACGATGCCGCGCTGAACAGGCGCGGCTGGCTTCGTTGCCACCTCGCGCTCCTCCGGCGCTTCGCCGATCCCCTCGGCGAGGTCGCGTCCCTGGTTGAGGCCGAGCGCCTGGGTGCGGCATCGGGCGACGCGGCACTCGTCGCCTTCGCGCGCTTCTGCCAGGGAATGCTCCGCTGCATGGGGCGGCAACCGCGCGAGGGGATCGCCACGCTCGAAGCGGGGATCGCTCTGCTCGACGCCCTCACCGCGACCGACCGCGATCGTCTGGTCGCCCTCGACCTACCCGGGGATCCGCTCGACGCGCAGAACGGGCGCGGCGAACTGGTCCTGGCCTTTGGCGAGAGCGGGCGATTGGCGCGGGCGCGGGCGCTTGGGGAAAGGCTCATCGCCCTCCCGGCCGAAGAAGCGACCGGCTCACGCGGCGATGCCTACTATGGGTTGGCCTTCGCCTACGCGGCCCTGGGCGAGCCGGAGGCGGCACGCCGGGCCTTCGCCCACGCCCGCGCCATTTTCCGCGCCGAGGACCATCGCACCATGGTCATGACGACCCTCTTCGAGGAACTGGCGCTCGTCATCCTCCCCTACCAGACCGAGCGGCGGGAGGAGCGGCGGCAGCTGGAGGCCGCCCTCGGTGAAGCGTTCGCAACCCTCGACGCCCTCTTCGACCCGCGCTCAGCCCGCACCGCGGGGGTGGTGTCGCTCCTGCTGGAGGGGGCCTGGCTCGATGCTGTCGCCATCCTGGATCAGAGCGACCTGCGGATGCTGCGGATTCTCAACGCCAGCCTTCTCGCGCCGGTTGCTCGCCACCAGGGCAACGCGGCCCGCGCCTGGGCGCTGGTGCGCGTAGCCCTCCCGGCCGGCCCGGACACCCCGCCCGACGCTTCGCCGGGCTATATCGTCGCCCTCCGCGCCGTCGCCGTCGCCCTGGCCCTCGACGCGGGCGACCACGCCGCCGCGCGCCGCTGGCTCGATGCCTTCGACCGCTGGCTGGCCTGGAGCGGCAGCGTTCTCGGCCAGGCCGACGCCCACCTCGCCTGGGCGGCGTATCACCGCGCCCTGGGCAACGGCGATGCCGCGCGGGTGCGGGCCGAACAGGCGCTCGTCGCCGCCGGTGCGCCCCGCCAGCCCCTGGCCCTGCTGACCGCGCACCGTGCGCTCGGCGAACTGGCCACCGCCGCTGGCGCCGCTGCCGCCGCCGCGGCCCAGTTGGCGGCCGCCCTCGCGCTGGCCGACGCCTGCGACGCGCGCCACGAGCGCGCCCTGACCCTCCTGGCCCTGGCCGATCTCTGCCGCGCGCGCGGCGACAGCCCGGCGGCGCGGGCGCACCTCGACACCGTCCGCGCCCTCTGCGCCCCGCTGGGGGCCGCGCTGACCCTGACGCGGGCGGAGGCGCTCGCCGCGCGCCTGCCAACCACCCCGCCCGCAGCCCTCCCCGCCGGCCTCACCGCGCGGGAGGCCGAGGTGCTGCGCCTGGTGGCGGTGGGCCTGGCGAACGCGGAGATTGCCGCACGGCTCAGCCTCAGCCCGCGCACCGTCAACGCCCACCTCACCACCATCTACAGCAAGCTCGGCGTCGCCACGCGCGGCGCGGCGATCCGCTTCGCCCTCGATCGCGGACTCCGCTGAGAGCGACCCCGGCCACCCCTGTAGTTCTACCTACGCGCCGCGCACCGCGAGTGCCCCGGCGAATTAAGCGCTTCTCACGATGCGACCGTGCCGCCCCCTCCCTACACTAGCAGGCACGGTCGATCAGCGAAGCACGAAGGAGGCGAGACGATGGCGCTGCTGACGGTACTGCACACGGTGCGCGACTATGATGCGTGGCGGAAGACCTACGATTCCGCAGGCGAGATGCAGCGGGCTGGGGGTGTCACGGCGGAGTCGCACTACCGGCTGGCCAGCGACCCGAACACGGTGCTGGTGCTGCACCACTTCGGCAGTGTCGCCGAGGCCGAGGCGTTCATGGCGCAGCCCGACTTGCGGGCGGCGATGGAGCAGGCCGGGGTTGTTGGCGTCCCACGCGTCGAGGTCTTTTCCTAAATTGGCTCGCGGATGAGATTCTCACATTTCGTGAAAGAAATGAATAAAGACGGACGCAGTGTCCGCCCCTACCCACTACCCACACGATCCCATCCCCGCGACTCCGGTCCCCGCGAACCACTATAGAAGGCCGGCCCGATCGAGCGCATTCACCGACGGAGGAGGGCAACGTGACGTATTACATGGTTCGTATCACGGTTAAGGATTACGACCACTGGCGAGCAATCTTCGATGGGCGTGTCGCACGACGCCAGGAGGCCAGTTCGCGCGGCAGCCAGATCTTCCGCAACCGCGCGAATCCCAACGAGATCACAATCCTCATGGAGCTCGCCGACGCAGACGCATATGAGGCGTTCGCCAGCAGCCCCGAGCTACGTGAGGCGATGACTCGCTCGGGCGTCATTGGTTCCCCAGAGGTCGCCTTCCTCGATCTAGCGGCGCGTCTGGAGGCGTAGGCGCGCGGACCGCCGGGACCGCGCGCCGCGCCATTGCCTGACGGCAACCGCGCCGGGCGGTCCTGGGTACGCGGGTACGGCACGGGCATCCGATCGCGTCGGCCTGCCACCGGCTGCCGGCGCCGCCATCGCCGGGATAGCGACGTGGCGAGATGCGAAAGGTAAGCGCCATGGCACTGCTCGCAATACAGCAGACCGTGCGGGACTACGCGGCCTGGCGGACCGTCTACGACAGCCTGACGGAGATGCGCCAGGACTGGGGGATCCTCGCCGACACGGTGCAGCAGCTGGCGGACGCGCCGGATAGCGTGCTGGTGCAACTCCAGTTCGCGACGGTCGCGCAGGCGCGGGGCTTTCTGACCAGCCGCGAGTACCAGGAGGCGATGCAGCGCGCCGGGGTGGTGGGAGTTCCTCGCGTCGAGATCTACGGGTAGCGCCCCTCGCATGCCGCTCGTCGCGACGATCCTCCCGGCGACTGATGGGCACGGTTGTCCAGCGGAGAGTAGGGGCTGCGCCGCTTCAATTGCGCAGCGATCCTGGTCGCCTCTGGTATCATCGTTCTGTCAACCCTGGCTTGTCCGTTCCACGCCTGGAGTCACGGCATGAGCGCTCCCGCCGAGGTCGAACCCGTCGTCGCCCCGGTCGACCGGCCCGGCCCGCCCCAGGGCGCCTGGACCTACGACGACTACTGCGCCCTGCCCGACGACGGCCGCCGCTATGAGATCATCGACGGGGTGCTGTACATGACGCCCAGTCCCAAGGAAGCGCACCAGGCCATCAGCGCCCTGCTCACTGCTCACCTGATGACCCACGTGCAGTTTCGCGGCCGTGGCCGGGTCTACGCCGCGCCGTTCGATGTGCGGCTCGGGCCGGGCAACGTCGTGCAGCCGGATGTCATCGTCGTGCGGAACGACAACCTGAGCATCATCACGCCCGACAACATCGTCGGCGCCCCCGACCTGGTGATCGAGATCGCCTCGCCCAGCACGACCGGCTACGACCGCCGCCAGAAGCAGGATGCCTACGCCGCCGCCGGCGTCGACGAGTACTGGCTGATCGACCCGGCCGCGCGCACGATCGAGGTGCTGCGGCTGGAGGACGGCGCCTATCGCTCACTGGGCGCCTTCCGCAATGGCGCGCAGTTGCCGTCGATTGTCGTGCCGGACCTGCCAGTGCCTGTGGCCGCCTTCTTTGGCTGAGGTCGGGCGCTTGCTCCCTGGCGCCGGCCGATCAGCGGTCGTCATGGCGGCGGCAGGTCAGCAGCACCTTCGTGCCACCCTCCACGGGGCTGCATCAGGCGCTGGGCGCCAGGGCGGCGACGGCGGCGCGGAACTGCTCGCCGCGGTCGAACTCGTCGCGGAAGAGGCCGAAGCTGGCCGTGCCGGGCGCCAGCAGCACCGTCGCGCCGGGCGCGGCAAGTGAGGCCGCCGTCGTCACCGCCTCGGCCATCGAGCCGAGCGGGCCAACGATGCGGTGCGCGCCGGCCGCCGCCAGCGCGTCGGCGACGGCGGCGGTGGCCGAGCCGGCGAGCAGCAGGCAGACCTCGGCCCGCGCGGCCGCCGCTTGGGCGACGGCCGTCAGGTCGAGCCCCTTGTCGTGGCCGCCACCGATCCAGACGACCGGTGGCGGCGTACTCTCCAGCGCTCGCAGCGCCGCCGCCGGCGCGGTGGCGGCCGTGTCATTGATGTAGGTCACGCCGTCGATCACCGCCACTCGCTCGTAGCGGTGGGGCACGCCGGTGAAGCCGCGCACGGCGACCTTGACCTCGTCGGCGGTGGCATCGGCCAGCAGCGCGGCCGCCGCCGCCAGCGCCACATCGATCCGCCCGTGCTCGCCTGGCAGGCGCACGTCACCGGCCGCCAGCACCGGCAGCGGGTCGTCGCGCCAGTGCAGTTGCCCGGCGCGCCACGCGGCCCCCGGCTGCGCGCCGGCCCAGACGACGCGGCCGGTCGCGCTGGCGGCGAAAGCGGCGCTGACCGGGTCGGCCGCATTCAGCACCAGCCAGTCGTCGGGCCGCTGATGGCGAGCGATCGCGCGCTTGGCGTCGGCGTACTCGGCGAAGCTCGCGTAACGGTCGAGGTGGTCGGCGGTGACGTTGGTGATGACGGCGATGTGCGGGCTGAGGCCGAGCCGGTCGGTCGCCTCCAGTTGAAACGAGGAGATCTCGAGCACGACCGGCGTCGCCGGTGTGATCTGGTCGAGCGCGGCCAGCGCCGAGATGCCCATGTTGCCGGCCAGCACCGTCTCCGGTCGGCCGGTGGACAGCATCGCCGCGCACAGCGTCGCCGTCGTCGTCTTGCCCTTGGTGCCAGTGACGCCGATGACCGGCGCGGGGCACAGCCGCAGGAACAGGCTCATCTCCATCTCGACCGGCACACCCGCGGCGACGGCGGCGGCCAGGTAGGGGTTGGTCCACGGCACGGCCGGGTTCTTGACCACCAGATCGGTGTCGATGAAGTCCTCGGTCCGGTGCTCACCCAGCACGAAGCGCACCGGCAACCCGTCGAGCGGCGCCAGCCCGGCTGCCAGCGCCGCCGCCGGCTGCCGGTCGGTGACGGTGACGACCGCGCCACGGCGGGCCAGGAAGGCGGCCACGCCCGCGCCGCCCTGGCGCGTGCCCAGGCCCATGACGGTGACGCGGCGGCCGGCGAGGTCGGCCAGGCTCCAGCGGGCGCTCATGCGGTCGTGCTCCGGCGAGGGAACCAAGCCAGCCGGGCCAGCGCGGCCCTGGCGGCGGCGTCATTGTGCCACGCCGCCGTCGACGGCGGAACCGGGCAGCGCACACCGCCCGATCTTATTGTCTACATTACGATATATTGATATTATTATTCTGATCACTGCTCGAACCAGAGCCAGCTTCGGAAGCGACGACTGTGAGTAGTCGTGCAAAGCGCGAGATCGTCGGCGTACTGGCCCGGCCGGACTGTGTACCCTCCGGCCGGTGCTGATGCCAGGTCGTAGCGCGCGGCACGACCAGTGTGGCACGCCGGTGGCACAGCGTCTGTCGCAGAAATTGCCCGTGCAACCCAGGTGACAACGACACACAACGGGTGTATGCTGTCTGTACGGACAGAGCCGATGCGTACGCGCACGCTTCGATGTCCGAACTCTCGCGCGTTGCTGGCGCCAGCAACGCGCGGTGAGGTCGTGGCTCCCGCGGCCCGATGCCGCGGCGCTCTGGTCCGTCGGCGTAACGAGCGGCAGGCGAGAGAGGAATCAAGATGCGGCTCCGGTGGGGGATGGCGATCCTGGCGACGGCGCTGACGACGCTCGTCAGCATCAATCTCATATCGCCGCCGGCCAGCGCGGCGCCGGGCGCTTGCGCCGACATCGGCTTCACGGTCAGCTATCCGGCGAACGGCGGCACGGTCACGCTCCAGGACGACTCGTCGGCCAAGCAGCCAGTGCCGGCTGGCGTGCCACTGACCTTCGACATCCGTGTCAAGAACCCGGCGCTGGTCGGCCAGCCGCTGAGCTTCGGCTCACCGAACCAGGTGCTGCAGTTGATCCCCAGCAGCATCAGCGATGGTGGTGTGATCAGCTTCAACCAGGTGCATTCGCTGCCGAATGTCAACTTCCGCATCGCCTGGGCCACCGGCAACGACGGCCGGGTCAGCTTCCAGGCGAAAGTCCTTCCGTCCAGCATTCCCGTCGGCGCGACCAGCGGCCAACTGCTGACGCTGGGAGTGCAACTCCAGAGCGCCCGCTGCGGCGCCAAGATCGAGATCTTTGGCTCGACCGACGTGCGCACGCCAACGCCGACCCGGACGCCGCTGGCGGACACGGCGACTGTCGTGCCCAGCGTCACCCGCACGCCGACGATCACGCGGACCCCGACGATCACGCGCACGCCAACGATCACGCGGACCCCGACGATCACGCGCACGCCAACGATCACGCGCACGCCAACGATCACGCGCACGCCAACGATCACGCGCACGCCAACGATCACGCGCACGCCAACAATCACGCGCACGCCAACAATCACGCCGACATCGACAATCACCCCGACAGTGACGATCACGCCGACCGCGACGGACACGCCGACCGTCACCCCGACCGATACACTGACGCCGACGCCGACCCCGACGAACACGCCAACCGTCACCCCGACCAGCACGGCGACCCCCACCGATACGCCGACGCCGACTGTGACCTCTACCCCAACCAATACAGCGACGGCGACTCCTACTGACACACCGACCACCACCCCCACGCCAACGGACACGCCGACGGCAACCCCGACGGATACGCCGACAGCCACTCCGACCAACACCCCGACCCGCACGCCGACGCCGGCCGTCTGCCCGAGCGGCGGCCTGACCAAGACGACCGCCGGCATCGCGCTGGCCGGGACGGATGTTTTCTATGCCCCCAGCGACCTCAAGGGACCGGGCAGCACTCCGCTCGGCAGCCGCCGCACTGTCCAACTGCCCGGCGGCAACGTCGTCGTCGCCGTGCAACAGGGGGAGCAGGTTGCCCACCGGCTCGACATCACCGGCATCGACGCTGGTCTGTACCCGAATCTGGTCGTCAGCGACTTCTATCAGAAGTCGTATCAGACGTTCGTCCGCGCGGCCAGCGCTGACGGCACGCCGGCCGCGCCGCACGGCAGCGGCGCCGGTTCCAGCCAGCCGAATCCCGGTGATGTCGTCGGCTTCAGCTACTTCGTGAACAGCAGCCTGGGCGAGGTCTACCTCTACAACGTGCCGACCGACGGTCTCGGCGGCTACCAGGATGTCTACTTGATCACCGAGATCACGGCCGCGCGCGGCTACATCACCAACAACGCCATGGTGCGCGGCACGATCGTCGGCGCTGCCATCGTCCCTATTCCGGGCACCTGCAACGACGGCGCGGAGACCTACATCGTCAGCGGCCACACCGGCACGATCGATAATCCCGCGCCGATCGACATTCCATAGCCGTGCCGTCAGCCGTCGGCCGCCAGCCATCAGGCAGGGCAGTCACACCGACTGTCCTGCCTCATCGTTCTCCGCGCCCGGTCGGGGCCGCGCCGCGAGCCGGCAGTGGACCTGACGAGGCAGCAGGCATGTTCCTTGAGGACGACCTGCTTGACCGTGTCCTGAAGCATGGCGGGAAAGACGGCGTGCGGCGTCGACGCCGTGGCGACCATCATCACGTGAGTGCAGGTCATCCCGGCGTGCTAGAATGGCGACCACGGCGGTCCGGACACGGGAACCGGGGTGACGCGCCGGGATTCGGGCACGGGAGGACGCAGCGAGTGGACTGTGAACTAGCATTGGTCGGCGGGCAGGTGATCGACCCGGACGCGGGCGCTATCTTCGACGCCGATGTGGCCATCGACGGCGGGCGTATCACCGGCATCGTGCGCGAGCGTGGCCGCCTGACGGCCGGCCGCACCGTCGATGTGAGTGGGTGTTATGTCACACCGGGATTGATCGACTGCCACGCCCATATCTACCAGCATGTCTCGCCCAGCTCGCTCGATCCGGACCGCATCGGCATCCGGCAGGGGGTGTGCGCCGTCGTCGACGCCGGCACATTCGGCCCGCGCAACGCCGCCGGGTTCAGGGAGTACATCGTCAAGCGGGCGATGACGCACGTCTACGGGCTGATCAATATCTCCCGCTATGGCAACTCGATCCACCCCGGCGAAGGCGAGGTGGTGCAGTACCTGAACCCGACCGAGGTCGTGCGCGCCCTCAAGCGGGACGAGCCGTGGTTGGTCGGCGTGAAGGTGCGGGCATCGAACACGGCATCGGGCCTGCTGGGCGCGATGTCGACTCGGCTGGGGAAGCAGGCCGCCGCTGAGGCCGGCCGGCCGCTGATGGTCCACGTTGGCAACGCGCCGCCAACGCTGGATGAGGTCTGCGCCGAGCTAATGGCCGGCGATATCATCACCCACTGTTTTCATGGCAAGCTCGGCGGTGCGATCACCGCGCAGGGGGCGCTCCGACCATCCGTCGCGGCGGCGCTCGACCGTGGCGTGCTGCTCGACATCGGTCACGGTGCAGCCAGCTTTGCCTGGGAGACGGCCGAGAAGGCGCTGGCGCTTGGCTTCCCCCCGCACTGCATCTCGACCGACCTGCATTCCGGCTGCATCAACGGGCCGGTCTATTCGCAAGTCAAGACCATGTCGAAGTTGCTTCACCTGGGCATGGATCTGATCGACGTCGTGCGGGCCTCATCGCCGGCGCCGGCGCGGGCGCTCGGCCTGGGCGACCGCTACGGTCGCATCAGCGAGGGCGCTCCGGCCAACCTGAGTGTCGTCGAGATCGTCAACCGCACCGAGACGATGTGGGACGTCGAGAAGCAGAGCCGGCAGGTCAGCCGGGTGATCGAGGCACGCTACACCATCCTCGATGGCCAGGTCCACGCCGCCGACCCGGATGCCACCGCGCCGCGCTGAGGCCCACGCCGGAACCCACTCGTCGGCGTGTGGCGAGAGAGAAGACCCTCACCCTGGCCGTCTCCCACCGCGGTGGGAGACGGCCAGGGCCGTGGTGCGCCAGCGTCAGCGTGCCTCCGAGGCGGGGGGCGGCGTGGACTCGGGCGCGGTGCTGGAAGCGATGACCGTGCGCACCTCATCCTTGCAGCGCTCGAGCGCCTGACGGATGCGGCGCAGCGTGGCCGGGTCGCTGGCGACCTGCACGCCCAGGCCGACCGTGCGGGTCAAGTCCTGCAACTCGTCGCGCAGGAAGGCGGCCTCGGGTGCTTCGTTGCGCGGTGCGCCGTGGCCCGCAAAGCGACCGAAGATGGCCGCGACCGTGTCGGCGTGCGCCGCCAGGTCGGTCGTGCCGGCCTCGGTCAGCGTGTAGACCTTGCGCCCGTCGGCCGCCTCGGCCCGCACCAGCCCCTGGTCCTCCAGCAACTGCAGTGTCGGATAGACCGTGCCGGGACTGGGCGCGTACTGGCCGTGGGTGCGCTCCTCCAGCCACTTGATGATCTCGTAGCCATGCTTGGGGCCGTCGGTCAGCGTGTCGAGGATCAGGTAGCGCAGGACACCACGCTCCATCCGCTCGCGTCGGCCAAAGCCAGGCTCCGGGCCGAGGAAGGTCTCGAATTGGCGCCAGGGGCCATTTCGCCGCCCCGGCCCCCAGTGACGGCCGGGGCCGTGCTCCGGGCCGCGATGCGGGCCGTGGTGAACCTGTCGGTGGCGCTCGAACATGCCATGCATCGGTAGTCGCTCCTTTCTTATATCGCGATTTAATCACGATATATCGTACTACTGTCATGATAGCGCAAGCGATGCAGTCTGTCAAGCGGTACGGCGGGCTGGAGGCCGATGGACAGCGACACGGTGGGCAACGAGCGCCCGTGGCCAGGCGCGTTGTCCACCGCGGTCGGCGCAGGCTGCCAGTCAGCACGGCCAGGCGTCGATCACTACAGTGGCTGCGACGTCAGAGTGAATGCACAATCGAGACGGAGGCGGCGCTTCGGCCCCGCGATCAATGGCGAACGCTCGCCCGTGGCCCCACCCGACCAGCGCGCTGGCGCCCGACGCCGGAGAGGTCAGGGACGATGTCAACGACAACGGCAAGTTCCCAGGCGGTGCGTGCTGGCGCGAGCGGTCGAGCCGCCAGCGATACCCGGCGTCGGCTGATCGACGCGGCGATGAAGCGCGCGCACTACCGGCCGGACGCCCTCATCGAGGTGCTGCACACGGCCCAGGAGACCTACGGCTACCTGTCGGAAGAGATGCTGCTGTACGTTGCCGCGCGGTTGCGGCTGCCGCGCAGCCATGTCTACGGCGTGGCGACCTTCTACCACATGTTCTCGTTCAAGCCGCTGGGCGAGCATACCTGCACCGTCTGCCTTGGCACGGCCTGCTACGTCAAGCGTGCCGCCGAGATCGTGGCGGCGCTGGAGGCTGAGCTGGGCGTCAAGCCGGGCCAGACGACGCCGGACGGCCGGTTCAGCCTGAGCACGGCGCGCTGCATCGGCAGTTGCGGCCTGGCGCCGGTGCTGGTGCTGGACGGGACGGTGATCGGCCGCGAGACACCGACGCAGGCGCTGGCCGACGTGCGGGCCGCCCTGAGCCGGCCGCCGGCCGTCGCCCAGGTCGCGGGGAGGCAGACCGATGACGCCGGATGAGCTGGCGGCCATGGCCGAGCGCGAGGCCGCGGCGCTGCGCCAGTCGCGCTGGCGCGTCGCCTGCTGCGCCAGCACGAACTGCGTTGCCGCCGGCTCGCTCGGCGTGCTGGACGCGCTGCGCGCCGCCGCCAGTGCGGCCGGACTGGCCGACGCTATGCCGGTCGTACCGGTCGGCTGCCTCGGGCTGTGCAGCCACGGTCCACTGGTGCGGGTCGAGGAAGCGGACCAGCCGGAGGCGCTCTACCAACACGTTGCGCCGGCAATCGCGGCGCCGATCGTCGCCTGCCACCACCTCGGCGCGCCGCCGCCGCCGGCCCACCGCCTGCCCGACGATCTCCCGTTCTTCACCCGGCAGGTCAAGATCGTGCTGGCCAACGTCGGCCGGGTCGATCCTGAGCGCATCGAGGATGCCGTCGCCACCGGCGGCTACCGGGCGCTGAGCAAGGTGCTCACTGAGCTGACACCCGAGCAGGTATGCGCTGAGATCGGCCGCAGCGGCCTCCGCGGACGCGGTGGCGCGGGCTTCCCGGTGGGCATCAAGTGGGGCCACGTGCGCACCGCCATCGGCGAGCGCAAGTACATCGTCGCCAACGGCGACGAGGGCGATCCTGGCGCCTACATGGACCGCACCGTTATGGAGGACGACCCACACCGGGTGCTGGAAGGCATGATTATCGCCGGCTATGCCGTCGGCGCTAGCCAGGGCTTCGTCTACGTGCGCGGCGAGTATCCGGTCGCGGTCAAGCGGCTGGAGCGCGCCATTCGTCAGGCCCGGCGCCACGGCCTGCTCGGCGCTGCCATCCTCGGCAGCTCCTTCGATTTCGAGCTTGAGGTGCGCATCGGTGCCGGCGCCTTCGTCTGTGGTGAGGAGACGGCGCTGATGGCGTCGATCGAGGGTCGGCGCGGCACGCCCCGCGTCCGACCGCCGTTCCCGGCCCAGGCCGGACTGTGGGGCTATCCGACGCTGATCAACAACGTCGAGACGTTCGCCAACATCGCCCCGATCATCGACCGTGGCGCCGACTGGTTCGCCGGCATCGGCACCGAGAAAAGCCGCGGCACCAAAGTCTTCGCGCTCGCCGGCCGGCTCAACAACACCGGTCTGATCGAGGTGCCGATGGGCATCACGCTGCGCGATATCGTCGAGGAGATCGGCGGTGGCATCACCGACGGCCGGCCATTCAAGGCCGCCCAGACGGGCGGGCCGAGCGGCGGCTATATCCCACTCGCTCACCTCGATACGCCGGTTGACTACGAGAGCCTGCGGGCGCTCGGCTCGATCATGGGGTCTGGTGGCCTGGTCGTCATCGACGACCGCAGTTGCATGCCGGACCTGGCGCGCTTCTTCATGGAGTTCTGCGCCGACGAGAGCTGCGGCAAGTGCGTGCCGTGTCGGGTCGGCACGGTCTACCTGCTCCACCTGCTGGATGAGATTACGACCGGACTGGCCACACCGGCCACACTCGATCGGCTGGAGTACCTGTGCCAGACAGTGCGCGTCGGCAGCCTGTGCGGCCTGGGTCAGTCGGCGCCTAACCCGGTGCTGAGCACGCTGCGCTCATTCCGCGACGAGTATGAGGCGCACATTCGCGACCACTACTGCCCGGCCGGCGTCTGCGCCTTCACGGCGCCGGCCGCCACACCGGTGGGCCTGGTCACGGCCGGGTAGCGCCGCCCGAGGAGAAGCCGTCCATGAGTGCTGCCTACCCGTCAGCCATCCCCCAACTCACGCTCACGATCGATGGGCAGGGTGTCGTCGCTCAGCCCGGTCAGACGATCCTCGACGCCGCTCGCGCCGCCAACATCGCCATCCCAACCCTCTGCCACCTGGATGGTCTCACCCCGGTCGGCGCCTGCCGCGTCTGCATGGTCACGCTGCAACCGAGTGGCCGCATGGCGCCGGCCTGCACCGCCCTGGCCGAGAACGGCATGGAGATCGTCACCGACTCGGCCGATCTGACCGCGTTCCGCCGCGACGTGGTTGCGCTCCTCTTCGCCGAGCGCAACCACGTCTGCTCAATCTGCGTCGCCAACGGCCACTGCGAGTTGCAGGATGGCGCGCGGGCGCTGGGCCTCGACCACATTCCGTTCGACTATCGTTTCCCGATCCAGCCGATCGACGCCTCGCACCCGCGCTTCGTTGTTGATCACAACCGCTGCATCCTCTGCACCCGCTGCGTGCGCGTCTGCGATGAGATCGAGGGCGCGCACACCTGGGACGTGATGGGCCGGGGCATCCACACCCGCGTCGTCACCGACCTGAATCAGCCCTGGGGCGCCTCGCCGACCTGCACCAGTTGCGGCAAGTGCGTGCAGGTCTGCCCGACCGGTGCGCTGTTCGTCAAAGGCGCCGGCGTCGGAGAGGTGCGCCGCGACCGAAGCTTCTTGCGCCATCTGCTGACCATGCGGGAGCGACCACGATGAGCGACACGACCGCGATGCCCGCGGCACGCCCGACGCTGGCTACCGTCTGGCTCGACGGCTGCTCAGGCTGTCACATGTCCTTGCTGGACCTGGACCATGATCTCCTGGCGCTGGCCGAGGTCGCCGATCTCGTGTTCAGCCCGATCGTCGACACCAAGGTCTTCCCCGACACGGTCGACGTGACGCTCGTCGAGGGTGCCGTCAGCAGCGTCGAGGACGAGCACAAGATCAAGCACATCCGCGCCCGCACGCGCGTGCTGGTCGCCTTCGGCGACTGCGCCGTGACCGGCAATGTGCCCAGCATGCGCAACTACACAGGCGGCCCGGAGGCGGTGCTGCGCCGCGGATATCTAGAGAACGTCACGCTCCAGCCCCAGATCCCCAACCGGGTCGTGCCGATGCTGCGGCCGCGGGTGCAGCCGATCCACGAGGTCGTGCCGGTCGATGTCTATCTACCGGGCTGCCCGCCGCGACCGGCGGAGATCCTGGCCGCGGTGCAGGCGCTGCTCGGTGGCGCGTTGCCGGCGCTGGGTGGCCGGACCTGGTTCGGCCGCTAGCCGCATGAGGAGGTCCCGCGCATGGCCACGACGAGCGCCAGCGGCAACGAGCGCCTGATTACGCTGGATGTGACCCGCATCGAGGGCCACGGCCGGGTGACGATCCAGCTGAATGACCAGGGCCAGGTAGCCGACGCGGCCTTCCACATTACCCAGTTTCGCGGCTTCGAGAAGATCGTCGAGGGTCGAACCTTCGCCGAACTACCCGCGATCATGGCGCGCATCTGCGGCATCTGCCCAGTCAGTCACCTGATCGCGTCGGCCAAGGCCGGCGACCAGATCCTGGCCGTGACACCGCCGCCGGCGGCGATCGCGCTGCGGCGGGTCATCAACATGGCCCAGCTGATCCAGTCGCACGCGCTCAGCTTCTTCTACCTGTCCGCGCCGGACTTCCTGCTCGGCATGGACGCCGACCCGGCCACGCGCAACATCATCCACCTGGGCAAGGTGCAACCCGAGTTTGCCCGTGACGGCGTGCGCCTGCGCCAGATGGGCCAGCAGGTCATCGAGTGGCTGGGCGGCCGGCGCATCCATCCCTCGTGGGTCGTCGCTGGCGGCGTCGAAACGCCGCTGACGGCCGAGAACCGCGAGCGCATCGCGGCCCTTGTGCCGGAGGGCATCGCCATCACCGAGCGCATGCTCGAGTGGTTCACCAGCGTCCTGCCGCGCTTCGCGGCTGAGATCGAGGTGTTCGCCAACTTCCCCAGCGGCTACATGAGCCTGATCGCGCCCAATGGCGACCTGGAGACCTATGACGGCGTGCTGCGCCTGGTCGACGCTGACGGGCAGGTGCTGCACGACCTGACCGACCCAGCCGCCTACCCGGATATGATCGGCGAGGCCGTCGAGTCGCACACCTACCTGAAGTACCCCTACTACAAGCCGCTTGGCTATCCTGCCGGCTCCTACCGGG
The DNA here is from genome assembly GCA_020849725.1 of Chloroflexota bacterium. Next base: position 51,879 of record JADLAZ010000276.1, on the reverse strand, counting down.
TGGGGCCACTGGCGCGACTGAACATCGCCGCCCAGTGTGGCACGCCGCGCGCCGACGCCTGGCTGTCGCGCTTCCGCGCGCTGGCGCCGGGCCGGCCGGTGGCGGCCTCGTTCTACTATCACCTGGCGCGCCTGATCGAGATCCTGCATGGGTTCGAGCGCATCGGCGCCTGGATGGACTGGTCTGGCATCCTCGATCCGCGCGTGCGCGCCGAGGCTGGTGTCAACCGGCTGGAGGGTGTCGGCATCGCCGAGGCGCCACGCGGCACACTGCTGCACCACTACCGGGTCAATGCCGACGGCCAGGTCGAGTGGGCCAACCTTATCATCGCCACCGGCCACAACAATCTGGCCATGAACCAGGGCGTGCGCCAGGTGGCCGAGCGCTTCGTGCGCGGCGACCGGCTGCAGGAGGGGATGCTCAACCGGGTTGAGGCCGTCGTTCGCACCTTCGATCCCTGCCTGAGCTGCTCGACGCACGCGCTGGGGCAGATGCCGCTGCTGATCGAGCTGGTCGGGCCGGGCGGCGCCGTGCTCGACACGCTGCGCCGCGACTGATGCAGGGTGCGCTGGTCATCGGCTACGGCAACCCGCTGCGTGGCGACGATGGTGTCGGGCCGGCCGTGGCGACGGCGCTGGCTGAGATGGGCGGGGTGGATGGGATGGACCTGATTGTGCTGGACCCGGTGCAGCTCACGCCCGAGTTGGCGGTGGATGTGGCGAGTGCGGCAGCCGTTATCTTTGTCGATGCCCAGGTCGATGAGGTGGCCGGCATGGTCCGCAGTGCGGCGCTGACGCCCGGCGATGCTGTCACCGGCGCGTTCAGCCACGCGGCGACACCGGCCGGGCTGCTGGCGCTGGCGCGCGACCTGTATGGCGTCGTGCCACCGGCCTGGGTCGTATCGGTCGGGGCGGTTTCATTTGCGCCGGGCGATGGACTATCGCCGGCGGTCGCGGCGGCGGTGCCGGTCGCCATGGCGCAGGTGCGGCGGCTGCTGGCCGGCGCGGGGCGTGAGTAGAGGAATGCATGCACGAGTATGCGGCGGTCGAAGAACTCGTTAGTGTGCTGGCCCGCCAGTTGACGGCGCGCGGCGTCACGCGTGTCGCTGCCGTCCGGCTAGAGCGCTCGAGCGCGTTCGATCCGGCCGCGTTGGCGCAGGCCTGGCCGATCGCCACGGCCGGCACACCGCTGGCGGACGCGGCAGTCGAGGTGTCGGTCGCCGACCTGACCTTCACCTGCCGCTGTGGCTACGCGCAGGTGATCACCGCCGACGATCTGATCGGCCACATGGCCGTCTGCCCCGCCTGCGGCACGGCCGGCGATGTCGACGGCACGCACGACCTGGAGGTGATCGCGATCATCGCGGCCGATGGCGCGACGACGGGTGACGGCGACCCATGACCGCGCGCGAGCGGCAGCGGATCGCCATCGGCGGTGTCGTGCAGGGCGTCGGCTTCCGGCCGTTCGTCTACCGGCTGGCGACCGAGCTGGGCCTGGCCGGCTGGGTCTCGAACGGCGCGCAGGGGGTGACGATCGAGGTCGAGGGCGCACCGGACGCGCTGACCGTTTTCCTGCTGCGCCTGGAGGCCGAGCGGCCGCCACTCGCCGCCATCCACAGCCTGGAGATGACCACGCTCGACCCGGCCGGCTACGCCGGCTTCGCGATCCGAGCCAGCGACGCCGGCGGCCCGAAGACGGCGCTGGTGCTGCCGGATATCGCCACTTGCGCGGACTGCCTGGCCGAGGTGCTGGACCCGCGCGACCGGCGCCACGGTTACCCGTTCGCCAACTGCACCAACTGCGGCCCGCGCTACACCATCATCGAGGCGCTGCCCTATGACCGGCTGAACACGACCATGCGCGGCTTCCCGCTGTGCCCCGACTGCCGCGCCGAGTACGAGGACCCAGCCGATCGTCGGTTTCACGCTCAACCGATCGCCTGCCCGCGCTGCGGCCCGTGGCTGGAGCTGTGGGCGTCCGACGGTCGGGTGCTGGCAGCGCGCGATGAGGTGCTGGCGCGGGCGGCAGTGGCCATCCGAGCGGGACAGATCGTTGCCGTCAAGGGCCTCGGTGGCTTCCACCTGCTGGTCGACGCCGGCGACGCGGCGGCCGTGCAGCGGCTGCGGCGCGTCAAGATGCGCGAGGAGAAGCCGTTCGCGCTGATGGCGGCGTCCCTGGCCGAGGTCGAGCGGGACGTGCTGCTCGACCCGCTGGAAGCGCGCTTGCTGCGTGCGCCCGAGGCACCGATCGTGCTGCTGCGGCGGCGGCCAGGCGCGACCCGGATCGCGCCCGGCGTGGCGCCGGGCATGACGACCCTCGGCATCATGCTGCCGGCGACACCGCTCCACCACCTGCTGCTGGCACGGGTGGGACGGCCGGTGGTCGCTACCAGCGGCAACCGCGCCGACGAGCCGATCCAGACCGACGAGCGGGCGGCGCTGACGGCGCTGACCGGCCTGGCCGACCTGTTCCTGGTTCACAACCGCCCGATTGCCCGCCACGTCGACGACTCCGTCGCGCGCGTCGTCCTTGACCGCGAGATGCTGCTGCGGCGGGCGCGCGGCTACGCCCCGCTGCCGGTCACCGTGGCAACGGCGCTGCCGCCAGCGCTGGCCGTCGGCGCACACCAGAAGAACACAGTCGCCGTCGCGCTCGGTCGGCGCGTCTTTCTCAGCCAGCATCTGGGCGACCTGGAGATGGCGGCAGCGGTGGCGGCCTTTCGCACAACGATCGCGAGCCTGACGAATCTGTTCGAGGCGCGGCCGGCCATCGTCGCCTGCGACCTTCACCCCGACTACGCCTCGACGCGCTACGCCGAGGCGACCGGCCTGCCAGTGGTGCGCGTGCAGCATCACCTCGCCCACGTGCTGGCGTGCCTGGCCGAGAACGAGGTGGCCGGGCCAGTGCTGGGCGTGGCCTGGGATGGCGCCGGCGTCGGCGTCGATGGTGCAATCTGGGGCGGCGAGTTCCTGCGCGTCGACAATGCCGGCTGGGCGCGGGTGGCGCACCTGCGCGCGTTCCGCCTGCCCGGCGGCGAGGTGGCGGTGCGGGAGCCGCGCCGCGCGGCGCTGGGGCTGCTGCACGCGCTGGCCGGTGCAGTGGCGCTCGATTGGACCGACCTGCCGCCGCTGGCCACATTCACGCCGCGCGAGCGGACGGTGCTGGCGACGATGCTGGCGCGCGGCGCCAGCGCGCCACTGACGACGAGCGCCGGCCGCCTGTTCGACGCCGTGGCGGCGCTGGTCGGGCTGCGCCAGCGGGCGCGCTTCGAGGGCCAGGCGGCGATGCTGCTGGAGCAGGCAGCCGTGGAATCCGGCGCCGCGCCGGCCTACCCGGTGGCGCTGGCGGTCGATGGGCCGGGGCCGCTGGTGGTAGACTGGGGACCGTTGGTGCTGGCGGTCGTGGCCGATGTGCGCGCCGGCATGCCGGCCAGCCGGATCGCGGCACGATTTCACGCGACACTGGCCGAGGCGATCGGCCTGGTCGCCGAGCGCGTCGGGCTGGCGCGGGTGGCGCTGACCGGCGGCTGCTTCCAGAACGCGCTGCTGCTCGAGCTGGCGGTAGCGCGGTTGCGCAGGGCGGGCTTTCGCCCATACTGGCATCAGCGGGTGCCGCCCAACGACGGCGGCATCGCCCTCGGCCAGGCAGTCGCGATCGGTCGGGCCTGGTCTCCAGACGGCACGAGCACTGCGACCGAGCCGGCGCCGGCGGTCGGCGGCGCCCCGCAGGCGCAAGGAGGATAGGGCCATGTGCCTGGGCGTGCCGGGAAAGATCGTCAGCATCGTGGAGCACGACGACCCGCTGCAGCGGTTGGGACGCGTCTCATTCGGCGGCGTGGTCAAGGAAGTCAGCCTGGCCTACGTGCCAGAGGCACAGGTAGACGACTACGTCATCGTGCATGTTGGCTTCGCTATCAGCCGGCTGGACGAGGCACAGGCGCGCGAGACTTTCATCTACCTGGAGCAGATGGGCGCGCTGGAGGAGCTGGATGTGCCGGCGGTGGTCGAGACTGCCGCCAGGGAGCAGCCATGAAATACGTCGATGAGTATCGGGATCGGGCGGTGGTGCAGCGCTACACTGCTGCCATCGCCCGCGCGGCCACACGACCGTGGACGATCATGGAGATCTGCGGCGGTCAGACGCACGCCATCGTCCGCTTCGGCATCGACGAGTTGCTGCCGCCGGGCATCACCCTGGTGCATGGGCCGGGCTGTCCAGTGTGCGTCACGCCGGTCGAACTGATCGACGCCGCCATCGACATCGCCGGCCGGCCGGGCGTGACGCTGTGCTCGTTCGGCGACATGCTGCGCGTGCCGGGCAGCGGCGGCGACCTGCTGGCAGCCAAGGCGGCTGGCGCCGACGTGCGCATCGTCTACTCGCCGCTGGACGCGGTTCGATTCGCGCGTGACCTGCCCGATCGCCAGGTCGTCTTCTTCGCCGTCGGCTTCGAGACGACCGCGCCGGCCAACGCCATGGCCGTCTACCAGGCGGCGCGGCAGGGGTTGGCCAACTTCTCGGCGCTGATGGCGCACGTGTGTGTGCCGCCAGCGATGCGCGCGCTGTTGTCGTCCCCGGCCTGTGTCGTGCAGGGCTTTCTGGCCGCCGGCCACGTCTGCACCGTCATGGGCACGGCCGAGTACGAGCCACTCGTCGCCCAGCACGGCGTGCCGATCGTCGTCACCGGCTTCGAGCCGCTCGACATCCTCCAGGGTCTTCTGATGTGTATCCGCCAGTTGGAGATCGGTCAGGCTGCCGTCGAGGTCCAGTACGGCCGGTCGGTGCGGCCGGAGGGCAATCCGGCGGCGCGGGCGATCATGGCCGAGGTGTTCGAGGTCGTCGATCGTCGCTGGCGCGGACTGGGCGAGATTGCCGCCAGCGGGCTGGGACTGCGCCCGGCCTACGCCGCTCACGACGCGCTGCTCCGCTTCGACCTGGCCGGCCGGCGGGTCGAGGAGTCGACCATCTGCATCAGTGGGTTGATCCTGCAGGGCGTGCGCACGCCGCACGAGTGCCCGGCGTTCGGCGTGGCTTGCACACCGGAGCGGCCGCTGGGCGCGCCAATGGTGTCGTCCGAGGGCGCCTGCGCCGCCTACTACCGCTACCGACGCCGCCCCAGCGGAGAGGCCGGCGGCCATCGGGCGCTGCTGGTCGCCGCGACGGCCCCGACATCGGCGGGCGTGCCATGAGCGACGACGACGCATTCGCGGTGGCCTGCCCGGCGCCGCTGCGCGACTACCCGCAGGTGCTGCTGGCTCACGGCGGCGGCGGCCGGCTGATGCACCACCTGCTGGCCCAACTCGTGCTGCCGGCCTTCGACGGTCCGGCCAACCCGGCGTTGGCCGAGCGCCACGACGGCGCGCGGCTGGCGCTCGGTGGCGCGCGGTTGGCGTTCACCACCGATGGCTACGTCGTCCACCCATTGATCTTCCCCGGCGGCGACATCGGCTCGCTGGCGGTCAACGGCACGATCAACGACCTGGCGATGTGCGGCGCTCGCCCGCTGGCGCTCAGCGCCAGCCTGATTCTGGAGGAGGGGCTGCCGATGGCGACGCTGGCGCGGGTGCTGGCGTCGATGCGGCAGGCCGCCGACGCTGCCGGCGTGGCGATCGTCACCGGCGACACCAAGGTCGTCGACCGTGGCAAGGGCGACGGCCTGTACATCAGCACCGCCGGCATCGGCATCATCGAGCACGAGCAGGTCATCGCTCCGGCCAGCGTGCGCCCTGGCGACGTGGTGCTGCTCAGCGGCGACATCGGCCGGCACGGCATCGCCATCATGGCGGTGCGCGAGGGACTGGCGTTCGAGACGACGATCGAGAGCGACTGCGCGCCGCTGGCCGCGCCGGTGGCGGCGCTGCTGGCGGCCGGCGTGCCGGTCCACTGCTTGCGCGACCTGACGCGCGGCGGCCTGGCCAGCGCGCTGGTCGAGATCGCCGAGACGGCCGGCGTGCAGATTGACGTCGACGAGGCGGCGATCCCGGTGGCCGAGGAGGTCCAGGGCGCCTGCGAGATCCTCGGCCTCGACCCGCTCTACGTCGCCAACGAGGGGCGCTTCATCGCTATCGTCCCGGCAGCGGCGGCCGCGGCGGCGCTGGCCGTGCTGCAGGTGCATTCGCTCGGCGGTGAGGCGCGCGTGATCGGCCAGGTGACCGACGCCACGCCCGGGCTGGTGACGATGCGCAGCCTGATCGGCGTGGCGCGCGTCGTCGACCTGCACAGCGGCGAGCAACTGCCGCGCATCTGCTGACACCGGCTCACTCGCGACGGTCGTGAGAGCAGCCCGGTCGGAGGGGCGGCCCCGCGGGCTGCTCGCCGCCCGCCGTCGATTTTGTATCGCTTTCTGTATCGCTCTTTGTTGTCCAAACCGCACACATCGGCTCGGCAAGCGGCGTACAGTGACACCATCCATCGGGGCGCGTGCCCCGCGTCGTATCGCCGCTCGGCCGTGTGAACAGTCTGCGCTGACGGGCGCAGTCCCCCCGGCCAGGCCGGTGGGTCGATTCCACCGAGGAGGAGTGAGCATGGACGGAGAGCGCTCCACCGTCCGCCCAACCGGGGCAACCAGCTCGCGGCCGGGCTGGTGGCGACCAGCGACCATCAGCCGAGTGGTGCTGACGTTGGCGCTGCTGATCGTGATGCTGGCCGGGGTTGCCAGCAACGGCGCGGGCGCGGCGCTGTCGATCACGCGCGCCAGCGTCGACAGCAGTGGCGACCCGGGCAACTCTCACAGCCTCAACGCCGCGCTCAGCGCCGACGGCCGCTACGTCGTCTTTCAGTCGTGGGCCAGCGATCTGGTGACCGGCGACACCAACGATGGACTGGACATCTTCGTCCACGACCGCCAGACGGGCGCGACCGTGCGCGTGAGCGTTGCCTCCGACGGCTCCCAGGGCAATCTGTGGAGCTACGAGCCCGCTATCAGCGCGACAGGCCGCTACGTCGCCTTTCAGTCCGACGCTGTCGGTCTGGTGACCGGCGACACGAATAACGCCCTGGATGTCTTCGTGCGCGACCGCGACACCGATGGTGACGGCATCTTCGACGAGGTCGGTGAGGTCAGTACGACGCGCGTCAACATCGACAACACCGGGGCGCAGACGGCCGGCGCCTACTACGGGGCGCCCACCAGCATCAGCGGTGATGGGCGCTACGTCGTCTTCGTCACCGAGGCTGCGCTGGTCACCGACGACACCAACGCGACTGCCGACGTCTACCTCCACGACCGGCAGGCCGGCACGACCACACGCGTGAGTGTGGCCGACGACGAAGCGCAGGGCACCGTTGGTAGTGTCGATGGCTTCATCAGTGGCAACGGTCAGTTCGTCGCCTTCTCCACCTTATCTAACAATATGGTGGTGGGCGACAACAACTGCGCCGAGGACGCCTTTGTGCGCGACCTGACCGCCGGCACGACCACGCGCGTCGGCATCGCGGAGGGCTACTGCCCCCTAGGAGTCGCCGGCATAATGGGGTCAGCGGACGAGATAAGCGCTAGTGGCATCGTCGGACCAATCCAGTCCGCCCGCCGTCCCGTCCTCAGCGCCGATGGCCGCTACGTCGCCTATGTATCCTACACCGTGGATCCCTTGTACTTTGAGCACGCGGCAGCGTTCCTCGTCTACGACCGGCAGCTGAGCACGACCACGCGTGTCGATATGAACTGCGGCGATATCGCGAATGACGACTCGGCCGACGAGAACGGGATCCCCCCCCGGATCGCCATCAGTGGCGACGGCCGCTTCACGGTGTTCGAGTCGTACGCCTCGAACCTCACGACCAACCCGATCGACGATAACGGGCGCCGCGACATCTTCGTGCACGACCGGCAGACTGGCGCGACCGACCGTGTCAACATCACCAGCGCCAGCCAGCAATCCGGCGCTGACAGCGTCCGAGCGGCCATCAGCGCCGAAGCCGCCTTCATCGCCTTCGACACCCAGGACGAGTTTGTTGTGCCTGGCGGCGGCAATAATGGCCTCGATGTTTTCGTGAGCGCGCGTAACACGACGCCGATCGGCTGCCCCGGCACGCCGACCCCGACGCCGACGCGCACCCGCACGCCGACGGCCACGCGCACGCCGACGCGGACGGCCACGCCAACGCGGACGGTGACACCCACCCGCACGGCGACCGGCACGCGCACCCCGACCGCGACCCGCACTGAAACCGCCACCCGGACGCCAACCGCGACCCGCACGGCCACCAAGACGCCCACCATCACACGCACGCCCACGCTCACCCGCACCCCGACGATCACCCGGACGCCGACGATCACCCGGACGCCGACCATCACGCGGACCCCGACGCTCACGCGGACACCAACGAACACGCGCACGCCAACCAACACACGCACCGCCACGCGCACGCCGACGGTGACGAAGACCCCCACCAACACGCGCACGCCCACCGCGACGAAGACACCGACCGTCACCCGCACACCGGTGCTGCCGGCGGACGACCCGGGCGTGACGATCGAGCCGTGGCTGGACGAGTCCGTGGCCGAGCCAGCGACCGCCGCCGAGCCCGAGTTGGCGATGGAGGCGCCAATCGAGCCGCTGACGGACGAGGCGCTGGTCGAGCCGGCGCTGGATGAAACCGACGTCGCGTTAGCGCCGGTCGCCAGCGAGGCGACCGGGCCGCGGCGCGGCGCGTATCAGATGCTCCCCGACTGAGCGGCGCGGCCACGGCCCGCCTGCCACCGTGCCGAGCGCGCGGTCGCGCTGCCTCAGCGCGGGCGCCGCTCGCCCAGGCCCGCCTCGCGCGCCCGCACGATCGCCTCGGCGCGGTCGGCCACCGCCAGCTTGCTGAAGATCTCGCTGATGTAGTTGCGGATCGTCTTCGGGCTCAAGGACAGCCGCTCGGCGATCGCACTGTTGGTGAGCCCACGGGCGATCAGACCCAGCACCTCGTGCTCGCGCTCGGTCAGGTCGGGAAAGACCGGGGCGGCCGGCGCGACGGTGAAGAAGCGCATCAGCCGCTCGGCGATGCCGGGACTAAAAATGGCGTCGCCGTCGGCCACGGCGCGGATCGCCCGCAGCACCTCCGCCGGCTCGGTGCCCTTGACGACGTAGCCGCGCGCGCCGGCCCGCATCGCCGCGAACACCGTGTCGTCATCCAGCATGCTCACGATCAGCACGCGGGCATCCGGCGTCATCTCGCGGATGCGGCGCGTCGCCTCGATCCCGCTCATGCCCGGCATCGTGATGTCCATCAGGATCACATCGGGATGAGTGGTGCTCGCGAGTGTGACGGCCTCGTCGCCGCTCGTCGCCTCACCGACCATTTCGGTGTCGGACATGGCGCTCAGCAGCGCGCGCAGACCGAAACGGAAGACCGGGTGATCGTCGGCAATCAGGACACGGATGGCGGTCATGCGATCTCCTGGCGCAGCGGCAGGCGCACCTCGATGTGGACGCCGCGTCCCGGCGCCGAGTCGATCGCCCACGTGCCGCCTAGTTCGGCCGCGCGCTCGCGCATCGACGCCAGCCCGACGCCGGTGCGGCCGCCGGACGCCATGCCGACGCCGTCGTCGCGGATGGTCAGGCCGAGCGCGTCGCCGTCGAGCGTCAGGCGCACGGTGGCGGTGCTGGCCCGGGCGTGGCGGACGATGTTGGTCAACGCCTCCAGAGCGATCCGATAGGCGGCGACCTCGACGGCCGCCGGCAGCGGCGGCAGCCGGTCCGGCGCGTCGATCGTGACGCATAGACCGCCTTGCCCGATCCGCGCCGCCTGCTCGCGCAGCGCCGGCGCCAGGCCGAGGTCGTCGAGGGCCGGCGGACGCAGATCGTAGATGACACGCCGGATGTCGGTGATGGCCGTCTGCGTGTGCGTCGTCAACTCGTGCAGCAGCCGGTCGGCCGCGGCCGGGTCGTGGCGCAGCAGTTCGCGCGCGGCGGCGATGGTCAGCGTCAGGCTGGCCAGTTGCGGCCCCAGCCCGTCGTGCAGGTCGCGGCGCAGCCGGCGACGCTCCTCCTCGCGCGCCGTCACCAGCCGCTCGCGCGAGCGCTGAAGGTCGTCGGCCAGGCGGACGGCGTGGGCCGCCACACCGGCATGGACGGCGATGTCCTCCAGCAGCCGCCGCTCGGCCGGCGTGAACGCCTCGCCCGGCGCGCGCGGCGCGACCACGAGCTGGCCGACCGTCTCCGCCTGGTAGATCAGCGGCAGGCGCAGCGGCTCGCTCGCCGGCTGCCCGTAGGCGGCCGCGACCTCGAGGCCACCGCCGCGGCTGAGCGCCAGCGCGACGTACGGCAGCTTCAGCGCCTGCGCCACCGCTTCGGTGATGCTGGGCAACACGGCGCTCGGCGCGAGTGTCGACGTGAGCTGCTGGCTCAGGCGCGACAGCACAGTGTAGGGGTCGTCGCGCTCGCCGTACATCAACCGGTTCACACCACGCTGCAGCCAGGCCCGCAGCGGCTGGAACAGCACCGCCGCCAGCCCGGTCGCCACCAGCGCGATCGTCAGGTTGCCGCTCGACTGAAAGAGCGCGCCGAGCGAGCCGACCAGCAGCACGTACAGGCAGACGACACCGGCGGTGAGCGCGCCGTAGACGAGCGTGCGGTTGATCAGCAGGTCGATGTCGTACAGGTGGTGACGCAGGATGGCGATGCCGGCACCGATGCCGATGAGCGTCAGCGCCACCCAGACACCACTGATGTAGAGCTCATAGGCGATGAGATCGCCGGGTCGCAGGGCTGACCAGAGGCTGATGACGACGAGGCTGGCGACCGACAGCACCGCCGCGTAGGCCAGCCACTTGAGTTGCTCCCGCTCGATGCCCCGCGCGCGCCGCAGGCGCACGATCAGCGCCGCCAACGCCCCGAACACCCCCAGTGGAACGAGCACCATGGCGACGGTGTACAGCCCTTCCAGCGCGCCCTCGATGCCCGCCACCCCGTACGGATTGACCGGCGGGATCGGCTCGATCGGCGGGCGCGGATGCAGCGCCACGCTGAGCACGAAGGCCACGATGCCCAGGCCGGCCGCCCAGGCGATCAGGCCCCAGCGAGCTGATGGCAGGCGGCCGTCGGGAAAGTACAGCAGCAGGAACGTCAGCGGAACAATGGTCGCAGGAACCCAGATCCAGAGGTCCAGCCAGCGCGCGATGTCGAAGGCCGGCAGCATGACCTGGCTCGACTCGCCGACCAACCGGGCCGTGACGGTGAGCGAAGTCAGGCCGAACAGCACCGCCACCGCGCAGAGCAGCCAGCCGATCGGGTTGCGTGGCTGTCGCGCCGCCACCAGGGCGCCCAGCACGGCATAGACGGCGGTGGACACACCACCGAAGATCAGGGTGAACGCCATGTGCAGCGTGGGCTGGTGCTGCATGACGCCCGTCGCCTGCACGATCGCGAACAGCGCCAGGCCGCCGAGCGCCAGCGCCAGCGCCAGCGCGGCCAGCGCCCAGGCCAGTGGTCGAGCGTGGGCCGTCGTCGTCATGCGCGCATCGTCCAGGCGTGGGCCGGCGTTGCCACCAGCGACCAGCACCGCGTTGCCTCCCGCATCTCGTCGTCGCGTCATTGTACCGGCCTCCGAAACTATTGGCGCTGCCTGGTGCTCGCGACGCCGGTGAGTCCCGGCGTCGCGACCGCACCGGTCCGCCACCATGTCCGGGTCGCGAGCCAGGCGTGGCCCTCCACCAGCACCAGCGCCGCGATCCCAATCACGGTTCCCATGATGGCCAGCTCCTTCGCCACGCCGGGCGTCGCGCCGACGAGCGGGATGTTGTGCCCGGGGCCGAGCGCGAAGCAGAAGCCGGCCACGGCCGTGGCGACCACCGCCCGCCGCGTGCCGCCCAACCACCAGCCCAGCAGCGCGCCGGTGACCGTCGCCGTGAGCAGCAGCTCGCCGGCGAAGCGCGCGATCAGGCTCGGGACCGGCTCGGTCGCCACCGCGCCGGCGACCGTGACGACGAAGAGCGGCGGCCGCAGTTCCGCCAGGACGACCGCGGGCAGGAGGATGACGGCGATCAGGCCGACAGTCGCCAGGGCGGTCCAGGGACGGGCCGGCAACCGGTGGCGCAGCTCGGCGTAGGCCCAGCCGACCGCCATCCCACCCAGCCCGGCGATCACGACGCCGAGGGGCAGGATGAACCAGATCGGCATGATCCAGAGCGCGTGCAGCACCAGGAAGACCAGCAGACCAGCCAGCCCGGCGAGCACGCCGGCGACCAGGGCCGCGATGGAGCTTCGCGCCATGCTCGGGCGATCCTTTCGCTCAAGCGCCACCGGCAGTCCGCAGCTCGGGCCGCTCCACCAACGATGGCGGAGACCCCGGCCGATCTCGCGCGTGCGCCGCTACTCCCTCCAGAGCAAGGCGATGCCGATGACGAGGGGGATGACGTGGTGCAGCACCGGGAAGTAGATGTCGCGGGGCGTAAGGATGGGCAGGAGGACCGGCCAGGCGATATTCCAGGCGATCGCGACCCAGCCGATCCACGCCGGCAGAAACCCGGTCCAGAGCAGGATGGCCCCGAAGGCCGCCTGGGCGAAGAAGGCGAGGATGACATAGGCGATGATGAGGCCGTCGGGGAAGCGCCCGCCCCGCACCAGCGCCGCCTCGCTGACGAGGACCAGGACCGACGCGACGGCATAGGTCGCCGCCGCCAGCCACGCGGGGACGAGGGCATCGGCCTGCGCCGCGCCGACGAGCGCCGCCAGCGCCGCCAGGCCGAGCGCCGTGACGACGACGGCCGCCATGACGAAGCCGCGCTCCAGCACGAAGTAGGCGACGGTCGGCGCCGGCTGACCGGCCATCCCGTTGCGCGCGGCGAACATCAGTCCGCCGGGCACGAAGATGACGAAGGATGACGCCAGGAGCGCCCCGGCGATACGAGTGATGGTGATCGCGCCCTGGCTCTCCATTGGCGCATCGCTCCTTGCGGCGTCATGACCGCTGGGCGGCTGCGGCGGCCGCTGTCAGTCGCCTCCGGTCACCGCGAGCGGGGCGGGCGCCGGCGTCTCTGCCGTCCGCAGCCGCAGCGCATAGGCGGCGATGCCGATCAGGAGGCTGATGCCCATGATCGGCGTGAACACCCGGATCAGGTCGGTCGCCCCCAGGACTTCGACCGCCGCGAAGCCGGCCCAGCCCACGTTCATCCCCCAGAACACCAGCTGGTCGGCCCACGGCCAGACCATGCCGCGGCGCGCGGCCGTCACCAGGGCGAGCGTGGCGAAGAAGGCGTTCGTCATCATGCCGACGAACTCGGTGTGGGCGAGCGCGATCAGGAGGCCGGGCGGCGGTGGGGCGTCGGTCGGCACGACGGCGGCAACGAGGGCGACGAGCAGCGCCACGTCAATGACCACGGCGACCGCGGTCACGGCCACGTGTCGCTCGCCGGTCGGGGCCAGCCAGGCGGCGCGCGCGACCGACCGCGCCACCCGGAACGCGAACAGCGCCACCGCGACGATCTGGCAGAGCGTCATCAGCATGAGCAGCTCCAGCAGGCCAGCGCCGAGGCCGATGGCCGCCAGCCAGCCGGCGACGACCAGCAGCCCGATCGAGATCACGCCCGGCCAATCGCGCCGGCCGCCGGCGCCGCCGATGAGCCGCCACTCGACGACCGCCAGCGCGGCCGGGAGGATGTAGCCGACCGTCATCATCCCCGGGTGGGCCGCGAAGACGTTGCCGACCGGCAGGTCGAGGCCGGCGAACCGGGCCTCGATCAGAACGCCGAGGATCGCGCCGAGCGTCAGGTTGACCAGCGCCCCGAGCGCGGCCAGCCGGGCGACGCTCAGCGTGACGGCGCGGCTGCGACGGACCGTCCAGATCAACTGCCAGATGATGCCGACCAGCGCCAGCGTGCCGAAGACGGCCAGGACCGCCGGGCTGGCCAGCGGGCCGCCGGGGAAGAAGAGGACGAACGTGATCGGGTAGCCCCCGACGGCCACGGCGGTGAAGCGCGTCAGCCGGCGAATCGAGGCGCGGCCCGCGTCGGTCGCCGGCTGGCCGGCGGTGAAGAGCCAGATCACGATCGCAAACAGCATCAGCGTGATCCAGCCGAGCGTGCCGGTGTGCAGGTGCGTCAGCAGCACCGGCCGGCCCAGCTCGACGAGCCGCTGCCCGTTGACCAGCCCGATCCCGACGGTGATGACGAAGACGGCCAGCGCCACCCGGAAGAGGACCGTGAGCTCGGCGGCGTAGGGCGTGTCATCGGCGCTGGTCTGGCTCATGATAGCTCTCCTGTCGTCAACGTCGCGGCGACTGGCGCGGCAGCCGGCGCCACCGCCGAGCGACCGGTCCGGCGCCACGCAATCACGCTGGCGATCAAGGCCCACAGCGTCACCAGCAGCGCGCTGACGGTGAACAGCAGGCCGGACGGCGCGTGCAGGTACCCGATGACGCCGGCGTAGAGCGCGCCACCGCCCCCGACAACGGCGATGATCCCCAGCCCGCGCGGAAAGCCACCGCCAGGCATCAAGCCGGACACACCCAGGAGCAGGAAGGGCGCGCCGACGAACAGCGCCGCCCAGGTGTGGAAGAGTGCGGTCTGCACGCTCTCCACCGCGACGGCGACGGGGAACAGGGCCGCGCTGTCGGCTCCCGTCGCGCCAGCCCACTGGTCGGCGAGGGCTTTGCCGGCGAAACCGTCGATCGCCATGCCCACGAGCATGACCGCCGCCCCGGGCAGGGCGACAACCAGGCCCAGCCGCGCCAGCGCCCGTGGCAGCGGCTCATCGGCGACCTGGCTCAAGCCGGCGAGGCCACCGACCAGGAGCACGACACTGGCCATGATGCTCACATGCAGCAAACCCCAGGTCGGACTCGTCGCGACCATGGTCAGCACGGCAGCGGGGTCGGCCGGCAGGTCGGGGTGCAGGACATTGCCGACGAGCGCCAGCAGCGCGCCCAGGATGGCCGAGGCCGCGCCGAGTCTGATTTGAGCCTGTCGACCGCTGTCCGTCATTGGTGTCGTCATCGTCGGACTCTCCTGTCATTCACTCAACGGGGTCTGGTCCCACCGTTCGTCACCGAATCCTGCCGCACCGGTCGATGTCAGCGCGCCAGTCTGTCCAGCAGCGATCAGCTCTGCGTCACTCCGCGCGCAGCGCCAGGCCGAGCAGCAGCCAGCAGACGCCCCAGAGGCCAATCGCGTAGTTCATCGCCAGGCCGGGCAAGGCCATCGATGGGAGCAGCGCCAGCGGCACGTACAGGCCACAGGCCAGCAGAGTGAAGCGACGCCAGTTGTCCCAGCGCCCGGCGCGCATGACGGCGACGCCGGCCAGGATCGGGCCGAGGCCGAGCGCCAGCGTCGCGAGGCCGTAGAGCGCGTCAGGAGGCGCGCCCGACAGCCACACCACCTCGGCCAGAACGAGCACTGCCCAGCCGAGCATGGTCACGCCAAGACCGGTGACGGCCAGCGCGCCCCGGCCGGCCACCCCGGCCCGCGCCAGCCCGATCACGCCGGCCAGCACCAGCAGGTGGCTGATGGCGTTGAGCGCGGCGACCAGCCCGAACAGCGGCGCGGCCGCGTCCTGCTGGCCCGCCAGCAGCGACCCGAGCGCGATCTGCAAGAGCGCGCCCGCGATCGTCGCCCACGCCGCAGCGGCGACCAATCCATCCCCGGCGCGCGTCCGCTCGACCGTGGTGACGGCCATGCCCCGACCTCCTCACGACCCAGCTCCATCGCCCAGTCCCGAGTGGTGGGCGTCTGGCTGGCGTCACGGCGTGCCATCGCCTGGCACGCGCTCATGCTAGGTGGCCGCACACCCCGCGGTCACGGGGCCGGTGTCCCGCGATTACTGGGACACAGTGTCCTGACTGCCGCACCACCGACCGGTTCGCTACAGGTGCGTTGCCTGCAGAACGGCGTCAGCGGTGGGCAGATAGCCCAGTGCGCCCGACGCCGTCGTCGATAACGCCGCGGCGGCGACGGCGTGTCGAGCGGCGACCACCGGCGCGGCGCCGTGGAGCGAGGCGGCCAGGAAGACGCCGGCAAAGACGTCGCCTGCGCCGGTAGTGTCGACGGCGGCCACGGCCAGCGCGGGTAGCCACACCGGCGCAGCGCCGGGCGCGAGGACGCACACGCCAGCCGCGCCGAGCGTCAGCAGCACGAGCGCCGGTGTGGCCGTGGTTGCCTGGACCTGGCCGATGGCCGCCGCCAGCGCGCCATCATCGCCGGCGGCCGGCCAGACGGCTCGTGCCAACCCTCGGTTGATGAACACGACGTCGAATTGGCCCAGCACGTCCAATAGGCCGGCCGGTGTGCGCCAGGCGTCGCCCAGACCGTCCAGGTCGACTGACGCTCGCCAGCCAGCGGCGCGGGCGGCGGCGGTGGCCGGCACCTGCGCCGGCACGCGATAGCCGTCCAGGTGCAGCAGGCGCGGGCAACCCGGTGGGTCTAGCTGGGACAGGCGCGCGACCAGCGGCGTGGCGTCGAACGCCAGCGCCTCGCTGACGATGAGGCGCTCGCCGCCCGGCTCGACCAGGATCAGGCAGCGCGGCGCGTGGCCGCCGGCGCGGCGGACGATGCCCCCCGACACTACGCCACGCCGGCGCATCTCGCCAATCGCCCAATCGCTGTCGAGGTCATTGCCGACGGTGGCGATCAGTTCGGCCCGCACCGGCCAGGGCGGCCCGAGCGCGGCAGCGGCGCAGGCGACGTTGGCGGCCATGCCACCGGGCAGGCGGTCGATGCGCGTCGCCGTCGCCCGGCCGTCCGTTTCCGGCAGCGCTGGCACCTGGGCCACGAAATCGATGTTCAGGTAGCCGGCCGTCACCAGCACCGGCACGTCAGTGGGCGCGGTCACGTCCGGCTGGCCCGTGCCGCGCGCACGACCGCCATCAACTCTCGCACCCGCTCCACCACGACCGGCCCCCACCAGACACCGTCGCGCTTGACCGCCGTGCCAACGATCGCGCCATCGGCGACGGTCAGCAGGGTCGCAGCGTTGACCGGCGTCAGACCGCTGCCGACCAACACCGGCAGGCCGCCGGCGCGCTGAATCGTCGCCACCTCGCCGGTGTCGGTGGCATCGCCGGTGCGCTGGCCGGTGGCGATCAGCACGTCGGCGTCGAAGAAGACGGCGTCGCGCGCCTGCTCGGCCACCGACCGATCGGCGACGATGGCGTGCGCGCCGTGCTTGACGTGGACGTCGGCGAAGATGCGGATGTCGTCGCCCTTGATCGCCGACCGGTAGCGCAATGCCCGCGCCGCCGGCCCCTCAACGATGCCCTCGTTGGCGACGTAGGCGTTGACCCACTGGTTGACGCGCACGAAGGCAGCGCCGGTCGCCCGCGCCACCGCCAGCGCCGGCCGCGCGCCGTTGGCTAGCACGTTGATGCCGACCGGCAGGTCCGCCTCGCGCATGATCGGCCCGACCAGCGCCGCCATTGCCGCTACCGTCTCGTGACCGATCTCGTCCGGCTTGCTGAACGGCAGGTCGCCGTGGTTCTCGACCATCAGGCCGTCGACGCCGCCATCACGCAGCGCTCGCGCGTCGGCCAGCGCCGCCGCGAGTACCGGCGCCAGCGACCCGCCCGCGAAGCGCGGCGCGCCCGGCAAGGGCTGGAGGTGGATCATGCCGATGATTGGCAGCGTCCGACCAAAGATTGCCCGCAGCGCATCTGGCTTCGGCGGCATGATGCCGATCTCGCCCATCGCCGTCCTCCCGCAACCGCCAGCCCGCTCCATGGCGGGTCCGCCCCGGCGATGCGAACTCTACCACGTCACGTGAGCGCGCTAGGCTCGGCGGCGCACTGGCGCGGCGCTGCCGGGCCAGTTGAGACCGCCACCGCGATCACGCATCTCGAGCAACCGGGCCAGCTCGTCGGCCTGCTGGGCGATCTGGTCGCCCAGGTAGCGCACGCCCGAGGGAGCGTCATAGGCGGTCAGCTTGTCGCACAGCAGGCGAATGTCGTCGCGGGCGGACTCGATCGCCGCCTCCAGGGCAGTCTGCCTGTCCATAGGCATGCTACTCCCGCGCCGGCCCCAGGACCGGCTGCTATGTCGATCTACGGGAGTTGCCGCGTGGCTGTCACACAGACTGATGGCCGATGCACGGTCACCACGAGCCGCCACGGCCGGACGCCGCCGCGAGCTAGCGAGCCAGGTCGGCCGCCAGCGTCTCGGTGGTCGCCATGGTCACCCCGTTCCCCTCGAACTGGTGGTGCAGGTCATGGAATTGCGCCGCCAGCCAGTCGGCCGCCGTCCAGCGCTCGATGCGCGCGCGGAAGTGCGCCAGCCGCGCCAGCCGCTCGTCGGTGGTCATGTCCAGCGCCCGCGCCAACGCCGTGGCGGTGCCTTCGACATCGAGAGGCGCGACCCGGAGCGCGCTGCCGCCTGCCTCGGCAATCGCGCCGGCGGTCTCCGAGAGAATCAGCGCGCCCGGCCGTTCCGACAGGATCGCCCACTCCTTGGCGACCAGGTTCATGCCGTCGGCCAGAGAGTTGACGAGCAACACGTCGCTATCCATCAGCGCCGCCAGCGCCTGCTCGCGGTTGTTGGTGTAGTAGACGGTGATCGGTGGCTCGCCCTCCGCGGACGGATAGCGCGCGTTGATGGAGTCGATCAGCGCGTAGACCGTGTTGCGGTAGGCGCGATAGATCGCCAGATCGGTGCGCGACGGCACCAGAAACGCCAGGAAGCGCAGGCGCCCGCGCAACTCGGGGCGGGCCTGCAGGAGGCGCTCGAACGCCTGAAAGCCGGCGATCTGGTTCTTGCTCGGGTCGAGCCTATCGACCCGCACGATCGTCTGCTGGCCGGGCCGCGGCGCCAGGCGACCCCGTGCCTCTCGCACCACCGGCCCGCGCGCCAGGGCGCGCAGCGCCGCCGGGTCGACCGAGGCTGGATAGGCGCGGGCCACGACCCGACGCCCGTCGACTGTCGTGACGGCGCCCGCCTGGTAATCGACCGAGGCGGCGCTGAATCGGGCGCAACTGGCCAGGAAACCGCGGACGTCGCCCTCTGTCTGCAGACCGACCACATCCGCCCCCAGCAGCCCACCGACGATAGTTTCACACCAGGCACGTGGCAGCATGCTCAGCAGCAGCGGGTCGGGAAACGGGATGTGCGTGAAGTGAATGATGGCGGCGCTGGGACAACGGCGGCGCAGGAGCGCTGGCAGGGGATACAAGTGATAGTCGTGTACCAGGTAGGCGCGAGCCGTCGGGAAGGTCCGGGCGATGGCGTTGGCCAGCCGCGCGTTCGCCGCCAGATAGCCGTCTGACCAGGCGGCATGCCGGCGCGCGTCGAGGTCAGCCAGACCGCCGGCGCCAACGAGATGATGTTGGAGCAGCCACAGGACCTCGTTGCTGATGCGCCCGTAGTAGTCCTGGTAGAGCGACGCCGGCAGCGGCACCGGGTGGACATGGAGGCCGGGGTCTGTCTCGTCGGCCGCGGTCGTGTAGAGGCCCTCGTGAGCCTGCGCAGCGTCGGGTGGCTCGGAGACACAGCAGACCCAGGCGACACCCGGCTGGCGCGCCAGCGGCGCCAGCATGCTGACCAGGCCGCCGGCCGCCGGCTTGACGACCCAGGCATCGTCCTGCCACACGAAGTCATTCGGGCCACGGTTGGCGATGATGACCGCCTCGGGCGTTGCAGTGCTCATTAGCTCCTCCAGGGTCCGGTGGTCGTCCACGCGCCGGCTCAGGCCTGCTGTGGGCGACCGACAATGGCGCTGACGCGGCGACCGTCGCGACCGGACACACCGCGCACAGCCGGCGCGTGCGCTCGGTCAATGGACCCGGTTCGGTCCATCGTGGCGGCGCGCGGCACTCTCGTCCGGCAGCGGCTCGCCCGTCAGCAGCCCCAGCAGCCCCAGGTGGCTGAGTTGATCTATGAGCCGACGATTATTGGCCGCCACCAGCGCCGCGGCCGCCTCCCAGGCTTGCCGTCGGGCCGCGATCACGGCGCTGTCGACGTACTCGTCACCATCCAGATAGCCATGCCGGCCTGGCCCACAGGCGGCGTCGGCCATGCGCCGCAGCTCCTCGTCGGACAGCCCCAATTGCAGCGGTCGTTGCCTGGAAATCATCGTGCCCTCCTGGCGTATGTCGCCGGCCTGCATGGTGAGACGGCACGTATCGACCAGGGCGGCCGGCGGCCAGTCCTGTCGGCACGGAGGACACGGCAACGCCACGCCAGCGCCGCGACCGTGCCGCGCCGCCCTGGACCTGATGTCGCCTCTGTCACCCCGGTCGCAGCCGCTGGCCGGGGTGGATGTGAGCCCTCTCGAATGCCTACGAGGTTAGCTGACGGGTTCGGGCCGAAAGAGCTGCCCTAGCGCGAGCCACTCGCGCATTCACCCCAAGGTTCGTGTCCCCCGTTCCCCTGTGCAGGAGATTCGGCTGTCGATCGATTGTCGATCGAGGCGGCGCTTCAGGTCTCACAGCCGTGACTGTACCACAGGCGGTCGCCGGTGGGCAACGGCGACCGGACCCGGACGGCGGCTATCCCGCGCCGTGCTCGCCACTGTCCGTGCCAATGCCAGGGAAGATCTTGCCGGGATTCATGATCCCCTTCGGGTCGAGCGCCTGCTTGATCCGTCGCATCGTATCGAGCGCCGGGCCGTGCTCGCGGGCCATGAACTCCGCGCGCACGACGCCGACGCCGTGCTCGCCGGTGACGGTGCCGCCCATGCGCAGCGCCAGGTCATGGATCGCGTCGGCGACGAGCAGCACCCGCCGGACCTCGTCGGGATTGCGCGCATCGATCAGGTGGCCGGGGTGCAGGCCGCCGCCGCCGATGTGGCCGTAGGTGGCGATGGGAATGTCATACTCGGCGCTGATCTCCTGGATCGCCCGCAGCGTCTCCGGCATCCGCGCCACCGGCACGCACAGGTCCTCGCCGCAGTAGGCCCGGTTCGCCCCCGGCCGCAGCATGCCGATGGCCGCGCCGACGACCGAGCGCCCTTCCCACAGCGCGGCGATGCGCGCCGGGTCGTCCGACCAGTCGACCGCGCTCGCTAGCGGCCGCACCGCCTCGGCCACGCGCTCGGCGTCCCAGCGCACGCCGGGCGGGTTGCCGTCGACCTCGAACAGCAGCATCGCTTCTGCCTGAGGCAGCGCCAGCGCCGGCCGGTAGAGGTTGACCGCCTGCAGGCAGCGGGCGTCGAGGATCTCGATGGCCGATGGGCTGACACCGGCGCCGAAGCAGGCCTGCACCGCCAGCCCGGCATTCTCCAGCCGGTCGAACAGCGCCGTCACCAGCGCCCGCGCCGGCGGGATCGGCATCACCTTCAACCGCAGCCCGGTGATGACGCCGAGCGTGCCCTCCGACCCGACCAGCAGCTTGGTCAGCTCCAGCCCGGCCGACGACTGCTTGGCGCGCGAGCCGACCGAGCCGGTCTCGATCAGCGTGCCGTCCGGCAGCACGACGCGCAGCCCCAGCACCCAGGCGCTCGTCGGGCCGTACTTGACCGCGCGCATGCCGTGGGCGTTGGTCGCCGCCAGGCCGCCGACCGTCGCCATGCGCGTCGAGCCGGGGTCGGGGGGAAAGACTAGCTTGTTCGGTTGCAGCGCCGCGTTCAACTGGGCGTGGACGACGCCCGGCTCGCAGATGACCTGCAGGTTGGCGACGTCGATCTCCTGGATGCGGTTGAGCGCGTTGAGCGACAGCACGATGCCGCCGTGCCACGCAACCGAGCCGGCGATCTGACCGCTGGCCGCACCGCGCGGCGTCACCGGCACGACGTGGGCGTCGGCGTACTGCAACAGCCGCACGACGTCGGCCTCGGAGCCGGCGACGACGGCCACGTCCGGTCGGCGCGGCTCCAGCTGCGTCAGGAAGGAGGCGTCGTAGGCGTACGTCTGCAACTCGGCCGGCGCGTCGATCACCTGGCTGTCGGTCAACAACGCCCGCAGGTCGCGCGCCAGCGTCGCACTCATGGCGCCGTCGCCTCGTCGAGCAACTCGACGATGTGCCGGACGCGAACGGCGCTGCCACGTTTCGTCAGTCCGGCCTGGATCTGCAGGTAGCAGCCGGGGTTGGCGGTGGCGATGACGGCCGCGCCGGTGCGCTCGGCGTGGCCGAGCTTGCGTGTCAGCAGGCGACCGGCCTGGTCGGGGTTGGTGATGTTGTAGATGCCGGCGCTGCCGCAGCAGAGCGACGACTCAGCCATCTCGCGCAGCTCCAGGCCAGGGATCGCCCGCAGCAGCGCCCGCGGCTGCCGGCTGATGCGCTGGGCATGAACGAGGTGGCACGGCTCCTGGTAGGTGACGGCCGCCGCGACCGGCCGGGTGAAGGTCAGGTCGGCTGGCGCGATCAGCTCTGTGAGGTCGCGGACGCGGGCAGAGAAGGCGCGGGCGCGGTCGGTCCAGGCTGGGTCGTCGCGCAGGTGGTGGGCGTAGTCCTTCAGCATCGCGCCGCAACCGGCCGAGTTGACGACAACCGGCGCATCGCCGCTGGCCTCGAAGGCGGCGATCGTCTGGCGGGCCAGCCGCAGCAGGCCGTCGCGGTCGCCGCCGTGGGCGTGCAGCGCGCCGCAACAGCCCTGCCCGGCCGGCGCGACCACTTCCCAGCCGGCCCGCTGGCAGACGCGCACCGTCGCCCGGTCGATCGCCGCCAGCGCCGTCGACATGACGCAGCCGGCGAACAGCGCCGCCCGGCGCGGCGCGGCCGTGGCGCCAGGCGCGGCTGGGTAGGTCTCGCCACGCGGCACGAGCGCGGTCCAGGGCGCCGGCAGCGGCGGCAGCATCGCCTCGGTATCAGCCAGGCGCAGCAGGCGCAGCAGGCCGCTCTGGCGGGCCAACCACTGCACGCCGCTGCGCTGGTAGAGCCACAGCAGCCAGATCAGCAGCCGGAAGCGCCACATCGCGCCGAACGTGGCGAAGCCGGCCTGGAGGGCCGCCCGCTGCCACCAGCGCCGGCCGGCCCGCGGCGCGATCGCCGCCCGCAGCGCCACCTGCAGCGGGTCCATGTGGACGCCGGCCGGGCAGACGGCGGTGCAAGCATCGCAGACGAGGCAGTTGTGCTCGTGGGCGATCAGATCGGGTGTCAGCGGCAGGTGACCCTCAGTCAGCGCCCGCGCCAGCGCGATGCGCCCGCGTGGGCCTTCCGCCTCGTTGCCGGTCAGAATGTAGGTCGGACAGGAGGTGAGGCACTGACCGCAGCGGATGCAGGCCAGCATGTTGGTGTGCTCGCCGAGCAGCAGCGCCTGGGCGTCGGGTGCGAGGTCGGGCGCGCCGGCCGTCGTCATCGCGCGGCGACAGCGGCCGGCTGGCGGACGAAGCGCCGCTGCGCCGCCGCGACACCGGCGCCCAGGTCGAGCGCGACGCCACACTCGCTCAGCGCCAGTTCGACGCCGCCGAGCATCGCCAGCACCTCCAGCTCGTTGAGCGCGCCGAGGTGGCCGAGGCGCAGCACGCGCCCCTTGAGCCGGCCCAGCCCGACGCCGAGCGCCAGCCCGAAGCGCTCGCGCGCCAGCCGGATGACGGCGTCGCTGTCGACGCCGTCCGGCATGACGACGGCGGTCAGCGTGTTCGACACGTGCGCCGGCGACTCGCACAGGTTGGCCAGCCCCCAGGCGGCGACGGCGGCGCGCACCCCGGCGGCCAGGTGTGCGTGGCGAGTATAGACGGCCGGCAGCCCCTCCTCCTCGACCAGCATCGTCAGCGCCTCGCGCAGCCCGAACAGCAGCAGCGTCGCCGGCGTGTAGGGGAAGAAGCCGGCGGCGTTGTCGCGAATGATCGGCCGCCAGTCGAAGAAGTTGCGTGGCGAGCCACCCTGCTCGGCGCGCGCCAGCGCCCGTGGCCCGGCGCAGACCAGGCCGATGCCCGGCGGCAGCATCAGCCCCTTCTGGCTGCCGCACAACGCCACGTCGACGCGCCAGTCGTCGAGATGGAACGGCACGCTGGCGAGCGAGCTAACGGTATCGACCAGCAGCAGCGCGTCGTGGCCGGCGCGGTCGATGGCCGCCCGCAGCGCGCCGATGTCCGACGTGACGCCGGTCGAGGTCTCGTTGTGGACGATCTGGACGGCGGCGTAGGGCCGGTCGCCGCGGTCGGCCCGCAGCCGCGCCTCCAACTCCTCCGGCGCGGCCGGGTCGCCCCAGCGCAGCGGGATCTCGTCTACCTCGAAGCCGAGGTTGCGCGCCGTCTGGGCGAAGCCGGCGCTGAAGTGGCCGTGGTTGAAGGCCAGCACGCGCTCGCCGGGCGCGAGCACGTTGACCAGCGCCGCCTCCCAGGCGCCGGTGCCCGACGCCGGATACAGCACGACCGCGCCCTCGTCCGTACCGAAGATCTGGCGCAGCGGCGGCAGGATGCTCCGCGTCAGCGCGGCGAACTCCGGCCCGCGGTGATCGATGACTGGCCGGTCCATCGCCCGCAGAATGCGGTCGGGAACATTCGTCGGGCCGGGGATCTGCAGGAACGGGCGGCCGCTGGTCATGGGGCGCTCCTCCTCGTCACCGCGCGCAACGCGCCACGGGTCGCGCCCCATTCTAGCAGCTACGACGGGTGCGAACCGACCACGACATGATCATCACAGCCGGCAGTATAAAGCGGCGCCGCCTCACGGAGCACTTCATCGCGGAAGTAGCGGCTCAGGTCGCCCGCCGTGCGCAGGTCCACCCGCCGACCGCCGAACAGTGGCGACAACTCACGCTCCAGGCAGGCCATGCCGAACAGACCCGGCACATGTCCCGGCTCGAACTCGACCAGTACATCGACGTCGCTGTCGGGGCCGAAATCGGCGCGTAGCACTGAGCCGAACAGTGCCAGCCGATTGATGTGATGCTGGCGGCAGAAGTCCGCGATCTGCTGCCGGTCGACGGCGAGATGAGGTGTCATTCCGATTCCACGTCATCGCCTGGCGGCAGGTCGTCTGGCAGATGGCGATCCAGGTCCATCGCGTCATGCAGCACGCGAAGGATCTCCAGGGTCGTCGCACCACGGAGACGATAGACCAGAACGTGCCTGGGCTGGCGAATGATGCCACTCATTTCGCGACCGCGCTCACGGCTGGAGATCAGGTGATAGGTTCGGACACCGGTAC
This sequence comes from Chloroflexota bacterium, assembly GCA_020849725.1. Next base: position 26,951 of record JADLAZ010000276.1, on the reverse strand, counting down.
GCAGATCCGGGCGCGGCCGGCTCCCGAGGCGCTCGGGATCCTCGGCCACATCATCGATGGCCGTGGCGATCAGGTGACCGTAGCGTAACCGGGCCTCCAGGCCGAACTCCTTCTCACTCCAAGCGAGAATGGAGTTGATGTCCTGGAGCGCTTCCGGCATGATCGCGACACGGTGCACCAGCTACGTCCTGGCCTTGACCTGCTGACTGGCTTCCTCACCGAGGCGGTGGATGAAGTCATGCAGATCGTGGCGTTCTATGAGGATACCTTCGCCACGATCGGATTGGTCGATGCCGATCTGCACGGCCTCGCGCAGCGCCTTGAGCTTGGCCTCGTCGGCCTGCTGTTGGCGCTCCAGCAGCCGCAGCGCGGCGCGGACGACCTCGCTGGCATTCTGGTACTCGCCCGAGGCCACGGAGTCCTCAATGAGCCGCTCGAAGTGGTCGGTCAGGCTGATGTTGCGGGTTGGCATGGCGTACTTCTCCTGCCCGAAGGATACCATAGAATTAGCAAAGACTGCTAAGCGCGGGCGCGTCGCGACTCAGCCGGCGCGGCCGCACCACTCCACCAGGAACACCGCCAGTGTCGTCGCCGCCGTCAGCAGATCGTCGATCGCCAGCCACTCGTCGGGGGCGTGGGCCACGCGGATGTCACCGGCGCCGTACATGACGCACGGCATGCCGCCATACTCGATGAACAGCCGCATGTCGGCGCCGTAGGTCACGGCCTCGATCGGCGGCGGCTGGCCGGTGACGCGGGCGTGCGCCTGGCGCAGCGCCGTCACCAGTGGCGCGTCGGCCGGCGTCTCGGCCGGTGCGAACTGGCCGCCGAACCACACCAGCGCCGGCGGATGGTCGCGCAGCCAGGGGTCGCGCGCCGCCGTCGCCATGATCCGCTCGGTGACCAGCGCCCGGAAGGCGTCGATGTCCTCGCCCGGCGCCAGCCCGACCCTCCCCTCGGCCACCAGCGACTCGGGCACCGTCGAGGCCCAGTTGCCGGTCCTCACGACGCCGATGTTGACCGGCACCTTGTTGGTCATGCCGGCGTAGAGCGGGTGATCGAGCGTCGCGTTGCGTTCGCGCTCGAGGTCCTGAAGCGCCGCCAGCAGCGGCAGGAACTTCTCCAGCGCCGAGACGCCCTCGTCGCGCATGGCGGCGTGGGCGGCCCGGCCCGGCACCGTCAGCCGGAAGACGGCCGAGCCGCCCTGCGCCGTCACCACCGCCAGCCGTGTCGGCTCGGTGATCAGCGCGGCGTCGGCCCGATGCCCGCGCAGCACCGCCGACAGCGCGCCCAGCCCGCCGTCCTCCTCGCCGACCGTCGCCACCAGCCGCACCTCGCCGGCCAACTGGATGCCAACGGCGTCGAGCGCGTCGAGCGCCGCCAGATAGCTCACCAGCCCGCCCTTCATGTCGCACGCGCCGCGGCCGTAGAGGCGATCGCCGGCGAGTGTGGCGCTCAGTGGCGGGTGGCTCCAGGCGGCCGGGTCGCCAGGGTCGACGGTATCGACGTGGGCGTTGAGCAGGATCGAGCGGCCGCCGCCGGCCCCGGCGCGGACGCCGGCCAGGTTCGGTCGGCCGTCCCAGACGCGCTGCTGGCCGACGACGCCCAGGTAGGGCGCCATCTCCTCCGGCGTCGCCTCCCAGCGGTCGATCGTCAGTCCGCGCGCCCGCAGCGCCGCCTCGACCACGTCCTGGACCGCGCCCTCATCGCCGGTGACCGACGGCACGCGCACGAGGGCCTGCAGCAGACCGACCGTCGCGTCGCGGCGCGCCTCGATGGCGCCCCGGATGGTGGCGACGAGGGCAGCATCTGGATCTGGCATCTCTCACTCTCCTGGTGCGCCACCGGGCACGCGCTCATGTCGAACCGGGGCATGGGCGAGTATAGCGGCCGACCGCCCACTCGGCCGCTAGCAGTACGTGACCATCCCCGCGCCGGCGGCGCTCAGGCCGCCATCGGGGGAGCGGATCGGCACAAGGTTCTCGCCGTCCCCAGGCCGTGCTGACCAACATCTGCCTGGTGATGCATGATGCCAAGGCACGTGCCCGGCAAATGGGTCGGGACGTGATCGACCGGTGATGAGCCGAGCGACCTGGTCCCGCCATGCGGTAGACTCCGGCGCGAGCGCATGCGCCAGGAGCCGGGACGATGCCGACCAATCTCCCGCCGCAGTACTTCGAGGCCGAGAAGCGCTACCGCCAGGCCCACACGCCGGCCGAGAAGCTCGAGGCGCTCGAGACCATGCTGGCGATCATGCCCAAGCACAAGGGCACCGATCACCTCAAGGCGCACCTGCGGGCACGCATGGCCGCCGTGACCCAGGAGGCGCAGCGGCAGGCCCACGGTGGGGGCCGGGCCGGCGTCTATGACGTGCCGCGCGAGGGCGCTGGCCAGGTGACACTGGTTGGATTGCCGAATGCCGGCAAGTCCCAGTTGCTGGCGGCGCTGACCGACGCCGCACCGAAAGTGGCTGACTATCCCTTTACTACGCAGGCGCCGCAGCCGGCGATGATGCCGGTCGACAACGCGCAGGTGCAACTGGTCGACCTGCCGGCACTGGCCGGCGCGGCGACGACGCCCTGGCTGCGGGCCATCATCCGCCAGGCCGACTTGGCGCTGCTCGTCATCGCGCTCGCCCCCGACCCGCTGGCCGACTGGGCGCTGCTGCAAACGGAGCTGGCTGCGCTGCACCTGCGGCTGGTGCCGCCCGGCGCCACCACCGACGATGAGCCGGACGCGGTGGGGACGCGCGCGAAGCGGGCGCTGATCGTCGCCACCCACGCCGACGCGCCGGCCGTGGCCGAGGCGCACGAGTTGCTGGCGCTGGTGGTGGGCGACGCGCTGCCACTGCTGGCCGTGTCGGGCGTCACTGGCGCCGGGTTGGACGACCTGCGCCACCGCGTCTTCGCCGCGCTAGACGTCATCCGGGTCTACCCAAAGCCGCCGGGCAAGCCGGTCGACCGCGAGCGACCGTTCGTGCTGCCACGCGGCAGCACTATCGAGGACCTGGCCGGCGCCGTCCACCGCGACATCCAGCGCACGCTGCGCTACGCCATCTTGTGGGGCGTGTCGGGCAAGTTCAGCGGGCAGCGCGTCGGTCGCCAGCACGTGCTGGAGGACGAGGACATCGTGGCGCTGGAAGCGGGGTAATGGATGGGTGCGGGTGTTTGAGACTGAGGACCGATGACGGACTTCGAGGTGCTGCTGACCGGGCGCTTCGGCCTGGAGCAGGTGTGCGTGAGCTGGCAGCCGGCGGCCGGGCGTCGGCCGGATCCGGCCATCGACGGGCTGATCGCTACCACCTGGGAGCGCCGAGTGGCGGTGGCGGCGGCGGCAGGCACGGCCCTCTTTGCCGGTCCGCTCTGCCGGCTGGCCGCCTGGGAGGTTGCCGGCGACACGTTCCACCTGACGTTCGGGCCGACCGACTACCGGGCCTACCTGGGCACGAACGTCGGCAATCTGGCAGCGATCCAGGCCGCCCATCCCGGCGACTGGCACGCCTACCTGGCCGATCCGGTCGGCGTCTGCGCCGCTATAATCAGCGCCGACGGCTGGCTGCTGGTCGTCGAGCGCGGCGCGAGCGTGGCCGAGTACGCCGGCTGGTACGGCGTCGTCGGCGGCCACCCGACGCCGGCCCACGACGATGGCGCTGGCGGTGTGTCGCCGTTCCTGGCACTGCAGGACGAGATCCTCGAGGAGACGGGCATTCGGCCGGCTGAGATCGCCGCGCTGACCTGTTTGGGCCTGGCGCGCAACCGGGCAAACGCCAAGCCGGAATTGCTGTTCGAGGCACGGCTGGCGCTGCCGCGCGCCGCCGTCGACGTCCGGCTGACCGCCCGCACCGGTCCGACCGAGGACACCGGCCACCGCTGGCTCAATGACGACGCGGCAGCGTTGCACGCCTTCCTGGCGCACGCTCCCGGCCGCGTCGCCCCCGCCGGCGCGGCCTGCCTGTCGGTGTACGCGAGCCGTCCGTCGGCCGGCGTAGGGCGCCCGTAGAGAGGCGGGGGACGGTCTCCCGCCCCTCTCCACGGACGCACCGCGGTCAGCGCGCCACGATCGGTAGCGTCACATGCGATGGCCGCTCGGAGTCATGAAAGATCGTCTGGAAGGCAGGTTGCAAGTCAGCGTCGCTGGTGGCAGGAAGGCCGGTATTGGGGTTGCGGTCGAAGCGCGGGAAGTTGCTGCTGCTGATCTCCAACCGCAGCCGGTGGCCGGGCATGAAGACGTTGCTCGTCGCCCACAGGTCGATCTCGTAGCGCTCGATCGCGCCGGGCGTCAGCGGCACGGTGCGCTCCGTACCGTGGCGGTAGCGGGCGCGCAGGATGCCATCAGTCAGGTTCTGGACGTAGCCGTCGGGATAGACATCGACCAGCTTGGCGGTCCAGTCGGTATCGGGCGCACTGGTGGCAGCGTAGAGCGTGACCGTGATCGGGCCGGTGACCTCAATGGCCCGCTCCAGCGGCCGCGTGCTGTAGACCAGCACGTCCGGCCGGTCCTCGATCGAGCGCTGGTCGTAGACGCCGCCCGCCGTCCAGACGATCGAGCAGCACAAGCCGCCACCGCGCGTCGGGACCGGGTCGCGCGGGTTGTAGACGTAGTGGTCGGCTGGCTCCTCGGCCGGCGGCGTCGGGCTGAGCCAACCATCGCCGTGCCGGCTATTGGCTCGCCCGCCACCACGCAGGAAGTAGGGCGTTGCCACGGCCCGGCGCAGTGGCCATTCCTCCTCGGCCCGCCAGCGATTCTCGCCCATCACGAACAGGCGCACCGGCGGGTCGTCGGCGGCGCCGTTCGCCTCGCCCTTCAACGTCCAATCGAGCCAGCGCAGCAACAGGCCGTCCCGGTCGAGCATGCCGGCGGAGGCGCGGTGACCGAAGTTCCACTCGCCGACTTTGTTGGGGAACGGCAGGACGTGCTCCCAGGGACCGATGACCAGCCGCTGGGCAGCGCGGGCGGCCGGCGTGGCCGCTCCGGCGCGCATGCCGGTGTAGTTCTGGAGCGTGCCGCCGAGGAAGATGTCGTACCAGCCGCCGGTGTTAAAGACGGGCAGATCGAGGCGGCTGTAGTGATCGGCGATGCGCCAGCGCCGCCAGTAGTCATCGAAGGTGGGATGGGCCAGCCAGTCCTGAAAGGCCGGCAGCGCCGCCAGTCCGGCGATGTCGCCCAGTGGCAGCGACCAGAGTGCGCCCCCCAGGCCGTCCTGGGCGTCGAGCTGGCGCTGCACGGCCGGGTCGTCGTTGTTCCAGTTGGCGGCCCGCTGCAGTTGGTTCAGCGCCAGCATCGCGCCCCAGCTGCCGCAGAAGCTCAGTTCGAACGCGCCGCCCTGGTAGGTCCATCCCTCGTAGTAGTCGGACGAGGTGACAGTTGGCGCGATCGCCGCCAGGTGCGGGGGACGGCCGATGGCCGCCAGCCACTGCGTTGCGCCGACGTAGGAGATGCCGAACATGGCCACCTGGCCGTTGCACCACGGCTGCGCCGCTACCCACTCGACGGTGTCGTAACCGTCGGCCACCTCGTTGGCGAACGGCTCGAACTCGCCCGGCGACTCGTACCGGCCGCGCACGTCCTGGATGACGACAGCATAGCCGGCCCGCAGCGCCCGACGGGTGTCGAGCATGACCATGATGGTATTGGCGGCGGCCTTGTTGTAGGGCGTGCGCTGCAGCAGCGCCGGCCACGGGCCAGGGCCATCCGGAACGTACAGGTCGGCCAGCAGACTCAGACCGTCGCGCATCGGCACCGGTACATCATGTTCGACAATCATTCGACGGTACACCGCCATTGCTCACCTCCTTGGCGCCGGCAGCATAGCACAGGCCCACCGCGCCGGGGATGCGCCGTTGATATCAGTGAAGGCCGGGCGGGCATATCCGTGAGGAGCTGAGGGAGACGACGATGGACGGCGGCGACGTCTTGCAGCAGATCGGCCTGGTCCTGGCCGGCCTCGTCGCGGTGATGGTGCTGGCGGCGATCGTCGGTCGCGTCGTCGGCCGGCTGTGCCGCCTCGTTGGGCTGCCAGCGGGCCTTGGCGGAGTGATGGGTGCGCTCTTCCCATTCGCGGTGCTGATCGCCGGCTCGCTCTACCTCGACCAGGCCGGCGTCGTCGTGCCGGCCCAGGTGCAGTCCAAGGAGGAGCGCATCAGCAGCGCGCGCGGCCGGGCGCCTGACAACTGGTGGACGCGGCAACTGACGCTGACGGTCGCGTTCACCACTGTCGACGGCCGGCCGACGACGACCCAGCTTTTCACCGATGAGGAGGGCTTCGACGCGCTGCGGCCGGGCGCGGCGGTCCAGGTGCGCTACCTGCCTGAGCTTCGCGTCATCGCGCGGCCGGCCGACCAATCGACACTGAGCCTCGTCCCCTGGTCGTGGCTGCCGACCATCGGCCTGGCCCTGGCGAGCATCGCGCTCATCTGGCTGATGATCCGCCGGCGCGCACCGAAGCCGCTGACGGCGATCGCCGTGGGGGTCGGCATCTTTGGGCTGCTGACGTGGCTCTTCCCGCCGTGGGAGCCGGAGCCGACCGGGCCGCTCCAGACGGCGACGGCCGAGGTGCGCAACGTGCGCTCGATCACGCGCAGCGTCTTCTCCGGGCGCACCCGCTGGGACGCGCCGCAACCGTGGGAGTTGGTCGAGTTGACATTCGTGCCGGCCGGGCGCGACCAGCCGGTCGTCGCCGTCGACGGCGTCGATCGTGGCTCGGTGGCCGGGCTGACCGCCGGCGCGCGCCTGTCGGTCACCTACCCCGCCGCGGCGCCCCGGTCGGCACGGTTGGTCGGCGCGGCGCGCACCTATCGCTGGCAGGAGTGGCTCGGTCTGGCCGAGACCGTCCTCCTGATCGGCGCCGTCCTGGGCGGTCTCTGGCTGCTCGGCAAGCTCTGGGGTCGCCTCTGGCATCGGGCCACGGCGCGCCGGCCGGATGACGCCGCGTAGCCGGGACCACGCCGGTTACGGCGTGTGGCCCGGGGGTGGGTCGGTCGATGCCGCTGGCGCGCCCGCCGGCTGCGTGCCGCGCCGCAGCCAGACCAGCGCCAGCCCGGTGATTGCCGCGACCAGCCCACCCATCGCCAGGCCGGTCACCGCGCCCGTGGCCGCCACCTGCCAGGGCGGTGCGCCGTCGGGCAGCGTGCCGAGGCCAGTGTAGGTGACGACCATGCCGGCCGCCCAGGCGAGCGCGTGCGCCGGCGCCCACCAGCCGGCGCGTGGCACGACCCGCCGCAACACCCACCACTGCGCCAGGCTCAGCAGCGAGCCGGCGACCGCGCCGATGACGAGCGCCAGCACGACCGGTGACCCGGCCGCCAGCGCCTCGAGCCGGTCGCCGGCTACCGAGCCCAGGACCATCCCGGCCGCCCAGGCTAGCACCGCGCCGGCCACCGTCGCGCCCAGCCAGGCGGCGCGCGGGATGCCCGGCAGCGCGGCTCGCAGCGCCAGCCACTGGGCCAGTCCAACGGGCACACCTTCGACGACGCCGATCAGCACAACGGTGACGGCCACGGCCTGCCACTGCGCGACGCTGGTGAGGCCCAGTGCGAGCGGCGCGGCCAGCACGCCCACCAGCATCGCCAGCCCGAAGCCGACGACCTCGCCAGCGATATTGGCGACGAACCAGCGCCACCAGAGGCGGCCGTCGCCGGGTGGCCGGTCGGCAGTGGCGGTGGCTTGTGCGCACATGACGGCCTCCGGAGCGGGCAGTCGTCGCCGGGTCAGAGCGAGTACGGTGGGCAGAGGGTCAGCGTGGGCGGACGCGCCGGATGCGAACGCCGGAGGCCGTCAGCGTCGCGCCGACCAGCGGCGGGGCGGCCTTGCCGACGGTCACGGCGACGGCGCGCGCCGGGGTCGTGGCCGGCAGCGCGGCCGCGACCGCCTCGGCCACCGCTTCGATCGTCAGGCGCGGCGGCCCCTCGACGACCTGGCGCACCCGCTCGTGCACATCGAAGAGATCGATGCTCAGCGCCAGATCGTCGGCCTCCCCGGCGGCGCGCAGGTCGGTGGTCAGCGCGACGTCGACCAGGAAGCGCTGGCCGAGGGCGCGCTCCTCGGGACGGACGCCGTGGTAGCCGTAGAAGGCCATGCCCTCCAGGAAGAGCCGGTCGCTGGCCATCACGCCCTCCTCGGGATACTCGCCCCACCGTCGCCGCCCCGGTGTCGGTCCCCGCTTACTAGCCGGGGAGGACGTGGCGCCCGATGACGGCGCCAGGTGGTCGTCAGCCCACTCGTGCCTCGTCGCCATTTCCGTCACGGCGTTCCGGGATAGTAGGCGACGTCGTCGGGCCGGGCAAGCCGCGAAGTGGGCGGACGCCACCCCGGCGACGCCGAACCCAGGGGAGTGCGAAGCCCGTGTCCCGGCCTGCCGGCGCCGGCCGGCATCCAGCGCGTGCCCCGGCCATGGTGCGGCCGGCGAGCGGATGTCGGCGTCCTTGCGGTCGGGTAGGATGGCGCGGCCGGGGCGCGCGGCGCGGTGGGGCAGACGGAGGACGGGTGGAGACGGTTGTCGCCGCGCTGCCATTGACCGCGGCGCTGATGGCGCTGGCGGTGTGGCGCTGGCCGGCGACACGGGCGGCGGCGCTCGGCTGCGGCCTGGCGTTGCTGGTGGCGCTGCTGCCGGCCTACCGGCCCGCGCCGGCCGCGCTGGCAGCGGCGCTGCTGGATGGGCTGGTGACGACGGCGGCTGTCGTCTACGTGGTCTTTGGTGGGTTGCTGCTCTTTCAGGTGATGGAGCTCGGCGGCGCGACGCGACGGCTGGCGACGGCGCTGGCGTCGCTCAGCGCCGACCGCACCGGTCTGGCGCTGCTGCTGGTGCTCGGCTGGGCGCCGTTTGTCGAGTCAGCCAGCGGCTTCGGTGTCGGCGCGGCCGTCACCTGCCCGCTGCTGCTGGCGCTGGGCTTCCCCCGCCGGCGGGCGATCCTGCTGGCGCTGCTGGGCCTGTGCGCCGTGCCGTGGGGCGCGCTGGCGATCGGCTTCGCGCTGGGCGTGACGCTGGCTGGTGTGCCGTGGCCGGCAACAGCGGCGCTGTGTGCGCTGCTGTGCCTGCCGTTGCTGGTCTACTTCGCCGGCCTGGCGTTGACGCTGGCCGGCGGCCGAGCCGGCTGGCGGCGCTGGCCACTGGCGACGGCGCTCGTGGTCGTGCTGGGCGGCGGGCTGTGGGCCGTCAGTGGCTGGCTCAGCGTCGAGCTGGCCGGGCTGCTGGCCGGGCTGGCGGCCACGGCGGTCGGCGCGGCCTGGCTGGTGCTGGCGCAACGCGGCCGGCCCGCCGTTCCGGCCGACAGCGTCGCCCGGCCGCCCGGTCAGCCGTCGCTGGCGCGGGCGGCCACACCCTACGCGCTACTGGTCGGCCTGCTGCTGGCGACGCGACTCATCGAGCCGCTGGCCAGCGGGCTGCAGTCGACGCTGGTCGTCGGCATGCCGGGCGGTGCGGCGCGCCTGTCGGTACTGGCGAACTCCGGCACCTGGGTGCTGGTGGCGGCGCTGGCCGGCGCGCTGGTGCTGGGTCTGCCACCGGTCGTGGTCGGGAAGGCGATGGCGCTGGCGGGGCGGCGCTGGTGGCGGCCGGCGGCGGCAACAGCCGGCTTCGTCGCGCTCGGCCAGATCATGCTCGCGGCCGGCATGACCGACGCACTGGCGACGACGCTGACCGGGCTGGGACCGCTCTTCCTGGCCGCCACGGCGGTACTCGGCGCGCTGGGTGGCTACGTGACCGGCAGCAACGCCGGCGCGAACGGCATGCTGGCAGCGCTGTGCGCCGAGGCTGCCCGCGCGCTCGGGCTATCACCGGTGCTGGTGGCGGCGATGCTCAACGCGGCAGCCGCGAGCGTGACGATGGCGTCCGCGCCGCGGCTCCTGCTGGTGGTGGCGGTGGCCGGCGTGCCGGCGGCCGAGCGCGCCGCCGAGGAAGTGGCCGTGACGCGGCGCATGCTGGCGGTGGCGGCCGGCACGACGGCGATCCTGGTTGTCCTGGGCGGGCTGTTGGTGGTGTTGCCGGCCACGTGAGGAGATGTTGCGGTCAGCCATGTTCCAGACGACGGTCCGTACCGTAGTGACTCATGTGCCAGTGGCGCAAGCTCGCGCAACGGCGACGTTCATCTGGCTGGGAGGCTACCGAGTGTCCCTGGTGTCGATCGCCAGCCAGGTGTCATGTTGAGAGAGGGGGCAGCAATGTACGGGACCGTGGCGCGGATGCGGGTCAAGCCCAGCGCGGAGACGGCGATACAGACCTTGATGAAGGAGTACGAGGGCCTCGCGCTCCCTGGGTCGATCGCGACCTACATCTACCAGATGGACGCTGACCCACTGGAGTTCTACATGGCGACGGTGTGGGAGAGCCGGGAAGCCTACATCGCCAACGCCAATAGCCCCGGCCAGCACGCGCGCTACCTGAAGATGATTGACCTGCTCGACGGCGCGCCGGAGTGGCACGATGGCCAGATCGTGCAGGTGGTTGCCTGATGCGCCGACGCTAACGGTTTGTGCGGCGAGGACCGACTGTCGCCGCCGCCGATGCCCCCATGCGCGGGGAGGCACAGCATCACTGCGCCTCCAGCCGACAGGCTCGGCTGCCAACCATGTCCAGCGTGTCAATCGGCGGCGACGGGGGCGGGTGCGATCTCCTCGTCACCGACCCAGAAGAAATGGCGCGCCACCGTCGGCCGGGTGACGACCGGCAGTGGCGCGGCGTCGACCGGTTCACCGGGATTGACCAGCACGACCGTCGGCTGGTGGCCGTACTTCTCGACAAAGCGCTCGATCGCCTCCTCGATCTTGATGCCCGGCTGCTTCTTGCGATCGTTGTCGTACCACATCAGGTACATGCGGCGGTCCTCCCTCGTTGACGCTACCAGTCCAGTGGGGTGGCGTCCAGCCGCATTCTACCAGAACAAAAGTTCTATTTCAAGTGGCCATACCGTCGGATCGATGGGTCGGATGCCGCGTGGGATCTTCACCTGGTCGCCGGCCAGTGCTAGCCTCTCGTCCAGCAGGTCGCCATGCCGGTCGCCGAGGCGTTGCCTCCGCGCGACCAGCCAGGAGTCGCCCGAGTGAGGGCGGAGCGCGCCGATGACCGACCGCGTTTTCATCGCCGCGACCGGCAGCGGTCTGACACAGGCCCGGGGCGATGCCGCTGGTCAATGGCACGTCGAACGGGTGCGAGCGGGGAGCGACGTGCGTTGCCTGGCAGCGGACCCGCTGAACCCGGCGCGGGTCTACGCGGGTACCCAGGGGCAGGGCGTCCTGCGATCCGACGATCGCGGCCGGACCTGGCAGCCGGTGGGCCTGGCCGGGCAGACGGTCAAAGCGATCGCGGCAAGTCCCACTCGTCCAGCAGTCGTGTACGCCGGCACGAAGCCGGCCGCCATGTTTGTCTCGCACGACGGGGGCGACCACTGGGCTGAACTGGCCGCATTCCGGCGCATCCCCTGGCGCTGGCTGTGGCTCTCGCCGGCTGAGTCACCGTTCATTGGCTATGTTCAGGGCATCGCCCTCTCACCCACCGACCCGCAGCGTATCGTCGTGGGTATTGAGGCGGGCGCGACCGTCATGAGCAGTGATGGCGGCCAGACCTGGACGCGTCATCGGCGGGGCGCGCTGCGTGATTGTCACTCGCTGACCTTCCACGCCACCCAGGGCAACTGGGTCTACGCCGGGGGCGGTGGTGTGGCCCGATGGGGCACCAGCGCTGTCAGTCAGGATGCCGGTCGGACCTGGTCGAGTACCAGGCGTGGCCTCGATCGGTCCTACGGGTGGGCGGTGGCCGCCGACCCCGTGCGGCCCGAGGTCTGGTACCTCTCGGCGGCGCCGGGCGCGTTCCAAGCGCACGGCGAGAACGCTGCCCAGGCTGCCATCTTCCGTAACGACGGCGACAGCTGGCAACGGCTGGCGGGCGGGTTGCCGCAACCGCTCGCGCACATGCCGTATGCGTTGATCACCGATTGCGGCGCGCCAGGGCAGATCTACGCCGGCCTCAGCAATGGCGATCTATGGCACAGCGTCGACCACGGCGAGCACTGGACGCTGCTGCCGGTCAGCCTGGGCCGGATCGACCGCTCACTCATCATGCTGTAGGCGGCTCGCGCCGGTGGTGTTGCCTCGTCCATGACGCCACGACGCCATGACCTCAACAGCGTCGCTCAATGGGCGCGGTCACGCGCCAGCGTGGCGAGCAGCGCCGGCAACTCGGCCAGGCTGCCGATGGCCGGCACACCTGCCGGAGCGGAGGCCGCCGCGCCGACCAGCACCGCCCGCGCTCCCGCCGCCCGCGCCCACTCGATCGCGGCCGGCGTATCGTCGACGACGAGCGCCGCTGCCGGGTCGACGCCGGCATCGGCGAAGACGCGGACGTAGTAGGCCGGCCCCTGCTTGAATGTGTTGATGCGATCGACGCCGTAGAGGTTGCCGACAAGCTCGCGCACGCCCATGCCGGTCAAGTAGCCGTGCAGGTCGGCCTGCCACTCGCCGGAGGCGGTGTGCAACGGATGCCCGGCGGCGTGCAGCCGGCGGATAGCATCCACCGCGCCGGGAAAGGCCGAGTCGACGCGCGGCGTGACGTAGGCCGACGCCGCCTCGGCCAGCGCCAGGGCCTCCTCCGCCGGCGGGGCCGGCACGCCGACGATGATGCACATCTCGGTCAGCCACTCGATCTGATTGGCGCGCAGCCACGCCGCCACGTCAATATCGGTCCGCCCGCTCATCGTCTGGCTCAAGTCGGCCCATTGGCGCTCGGCGACAACGCGGTTGGCGATCATCCAGGCGGTCGGGTCACCGCCAAGCCGCGGTGTGAGATAGGCGCTGACCAGCCGCTGCCAGGCCGGGCCACGGCGCGCGTTGTCGTTCATCACGCCGCCGTCGTCGAGGAAGATCGTCAGTTGGGCCATCGCTCGCACCTCCTGTTGGGCAAGGTCGCCTGGGCAATGTCAGAGCAAGACCCTCACCCTAACCCTCTCCCACCGCCGTGGGAGAGGGGATCGGCCGACGCCATCCCAGCGGGTGTTGCCTTCGTCGGTGTGGCCGGGGCGGCGCCGCCGGCTCCCTCGCCCGCCGCAGCGGGAGAGGGTGGGGGTGAGGGTTCCTCGCCGTTCCCAACCAGCATTGCCGCCGCCGTCACGCCGGGCAGAGCATGATGATACCGGGGGTGGGGACCGGCCGTTATACTGTGGAAAACCGTGGGGAGAAGTGGGGAAAAGTGGCCCGCTTTGTGGAGAACCCCGACCACGGTGGGGCGCAACGGTGTTTCTGGGGCGGTACGAGCACACCATCGATGCCAAGGGCCGGCTGGCGATCCCCGCCCGCTACCGGGCGGCGCTGGAGCGTGGCCTGGTCGTCACGCGCGGCATCGACCGCTGCCTGACGATCTACCCGCTCGCCGCCTGGGAGGCGCTGGCCGAGAAGGTCAACGCGCTGCCGCTGGCCGACCCGAACGCGCGCGCCCTGCGCCGGCTCTTCTTCGCCGAGGCCGCCGACGCGCTGCTCGACAGCCAGGGTCGGGTCGTGCTGCCGGCCGGGCTGCGGGCCTACGCCGATCTGGCCGAGCAGGCGATCGTCGTCGGCATGAACACGGCGATCGAGGTCTGGAGCCCGGCGCGCTGGGCCGAGCAGGCGGCGCTGCTGGAGGGCGACGGCGCGACCATCGCCGAGCGCCTCGCCGGCCTCATCTAATGGGGCATGTTCCAGTCTTGCTAGGCGAGTCGGTGGCGGCGCTGGCGCCGCGGCCAGGCGGGCGCTACCTCGACGGCACCTATGGCGGCGGCGGCCACACGGCGGCGCTGCTGGCGGCCTGCGCGCCGGATGGGCGGGTGCTGGCGCTCGACCGCGACCCGGCGGCGGTGGCGCGTGGCGTGACGGCCGCCGCCATGGCCGGCGGGCGGCTGGTGGTGCAGCAGGCCAACTTCGCCGACCTGGCCGCCGTCGCCATCGAGGCCGGCTTCGCGCCGCTCGACGGCATCCTGCTCGACCTCGGCATGTCGTCCTTCCAGTTAGACGAGGCCGCGCGCGGCTTCTCCTTTCAGAGCGACGGGCCGCTCGACATGCGGATGGACCCGACCAGCGGCCAGCCGGCCAGCGCGCTGGTCAACGAGCTGCCGGAGCGCGAGCTGGCGGATCTGATCTACGAGTACGGCGAAGAGCGCGCCTCGCGCCGCATCGCCCGCGCCATCGTCCAGGCGCGCGCCCGCGCGCCGCTGCGCACGACCGGCGATCTGACGCGGGCCGTCACCGCCGCGGTCGGTCGGCCACCCGGCGGGCTGCACCCGGCGACGCGCACCTTTCAGGCGCTGCGCATCGCCGTCAACGACGAGCTGGGCGCGCTAGAGGGGGCGCTGGCCGGCGCGCTGACGGTGCTGGCGCCGGGCGGCCGGCTGGTCGTCATCAGCTTCCACTCCCTGGAGGACCGCATCGTCAAGCAATACTTCCGGCGCGAGGCGACCGATTGCCTCTGTCCGCCGGCGTTGCCGGTCTGCCAGTGCGGCCACCGGGCGCAGGTGCGCCTCAGCACCAGGCGGCCGGTCGTGCCCGGCGTGGCCGAGGCCGCCGCCAACCCGCGCAGCCGGAGTGCTAAGATGCGGGTGGCCGAGCGGCTGCCGGCGGTGTGAGCCGCCTTGCCGTGCCGGTCGGGATCGAGGCAGGGGAGCGGCCGATGACGACGGTGGCGATGACGCGACGGCTGGCCTGGGATGCCCGCAGCCTGACGCGGTTGCGTGTTGAGCGGCCGGCCGGCCTTGAGAGTACGGGTCGCATGTGATCGCGCTCGCCGACATCGTCGCTGGCACGGCTGGGCGGCTGATCGGGGAGGCGATCGGCCTGGCCGTCGCCGGCGTCGCCCAGCACTCGGGCACGATCCAGCCGGGTGAGATATTCGTCGCCATTCGCGGCGAGGTCCACGACGGCCACGCCTTCATCCCCCAGGCGCTGGCCAACGGCGCGGTGGCGCTGCTGGTGGCCGATGACTGGGCGGCGGCCCACCCCGACCAGCCCGTGCCGATCGTGGCCGTGCCAGATACGGTCGCGGCGCTGCAGCGGCTGGCGCGCTGGTGGCGCGACCGGCGGCCAGACCTGCTCGTCGTCGGCGTTACCGGCAGCGTCGGCAAGACCAGCACCAAGGAGGCGCTGGCCGGTGTGCTGAACCAGCGCTGGCCGGTGCTGAAGAACGAGGGCAACCTCAACACCGAGATCGGCTTGCCGCTGACGCTGCTCCAGTTGCGGCCGGAGCAGCAGGCGGCGGTGCTGGAGATCGGCGGCGCCTACGCGATGGGCGAGGTGGCGCTGCTGGCCGGCATCGCCCGGCCCCGCGTCGGCATCGTCACCAACGTCGGCCCGACCCACCTGGCGCGGATGGGCACGCTGGAGGCGATCGCTGAGACGAAGGCGGAGCTGGTGCGGGCGCTGCCGGCCGACGGGCTGGCGGTACTCAACGGCGACGACGCGCGGGTGCGGGCGATGGCCGCCGGCGCCGCCTGCCTGGTGCTGACCTTTGGTCACCAGGCCGACAACGACCTGGTCGCCAGCGACGTGCGCAGCCTCGGCTTCGACGGCCTCACCTGCGCCGTGCGCGAGCGCGACGGCGCGCCGGTGGTGCTGCGCGTACCCTGGCCAGGCCGGCACAGCGTCTATACCGCACTGGCTGCCGCTGCCGTCGGTCGGCATGTCGGGCTGGACTGGCCGGAGATCGAGCGCGGGCTGGCGGCGGCGACGCCGGTCAAGCACCGGCTGCAGCGGGTGGCCGGTCCCAACGGCGCGCTGCTGATCGACGACACCTACAACGCCAGCCCGGCTTCGACGCGCTCGGCGTTGGAGCTGCTGGCTGAGGCGCCGGCGCGGCGGCGGCTGGCGGTGCTGGGTGGCATGGCCGAGCTAGGGAGCGAGGAGGCGGCCGGTCACGCCGAGATTGGCGCGCTGGTGGCCGGTGTGGCTGACCTGATCGTCACCTACGGCTCGCTGGCGGCGCGGCTGACGGCGCCAGCGGCGCGCGCGGCCGGCGGGCGCGTCGTCGAGATGGCGACCTGTGCCGAGATGGTCGCGTTCTTGCGAGGCGAGGTGCGCGCTGGTGACGTCGTCCTGCTCAAAGGTTCGCGCGGGCTGGCGATGGACGAGATCGTCACCGCGCTGGCCGGGGAGGGCTAGGCGATGCCGCCGCCGCTTGAGCCATGGGCGTGGCTCGACTTCAAGGGTCACGAGATGTCACGGGCGCTGGCGCTGGCGGCGCTGGCCTTCCTGCTGACGGTCGTGCTCGGCCGCCGGCTGATCTCAGCGCTGCGAGCGTTCAAGATCGGCAAGCAAGTGCGTGACGACGGCCCGGCCTCGCATCTGGTCAAGACCGGCACGCCGACGATGGGCGGGCTGATGATCCTGGCCAGCATCGTCATCCTGACGGTGCTGTTCAATCTGGCCGGCAACCTGTCGATGCTGCTGCCGCTGGGCGTGCTGCTCGCCTGCGGCGCCATCGGCATCGTCGACGATCGCGCCAGCCTGGTCGGCGGTGGGCGCAAGGGGCTGTCGATGCGGTCCAAGCTGCTGGCGCTGCTGCCGATCGCGACCGTGGCGGCGCTGGCGCTCTATGGACCGCTGGGCCTGCAGAGCGTCTACCTGCCGGGGCTGGGCAAGCACGAGATCGGCTGGGTCTACGTGCCGCTGGCGATCGTCTTCATCGTCGGCTTTGCCAACGCCGTCAACCTGACCGACGGCCTGGACACGCTGGCCGGCACGACGCTGCAGGTGGCGTTCCTGGCCTATGGCATCATCGCCTTCCTACAGGGACAGCACCACGTCGTCACCTTCTGCTTCACCGTCGTCGGCGCGCTGCTGGGCTTCCTGTGGTTCAATGCTCATCCGGCGCAGGTATTCATGGGCGACACCGGCGCGCTGGCGCTGGGGGCGGTGCTGGCGGTGTCGGCCTTCCAAACCGGCCAGTGGCTGCTGCTGCCACTGATCGGGGCCGTATTCGTTGCCGTGACGCTATCGGTGATGCTGCAAGTCGCCTACTTCAAGCTAACCCGCGGCCGGCGGCTGTTCAAGATGGCGCCGCTGCACCACCACTTCGAGCTGAGCGGCTGGGCCGAGACGCAGGTGACGGTGCGCTTCTGGATCGTGGCGGTGATCGTCGGGTTTCTGGGGATCGCGCTGGCGCTCTGGTAGGCTGCGCGGGATCGAAACCGCGATTGGGCGCGGCGTGATCCTTGGTCAGGGGTATGCGGCGAGCCGGCCGGGCCTGCTATCCTTTGTCCATGAAGCGCATGACCATCACTCTGCCTGACGACCTCGCGGCGCTGCTCGACCAGGAGCTGACGGGCGAGACGGGAGCGATGGCGGACAATGCCGGCGCCGGTGCGAGATCTGTGTCTCTCATGCCGCTGGCTCTCGGTTCAGCGCGCGGCTGGCACGAATGGTGTCGTCATGTTGCGGCCAGTAGCCGGATCGAAGTAGATCGGCGTGGGGCGGCCGCCCTCGGTGGCGATGCTCCAGGTGAGTAGGTGGTCGCGGCCGGTGGCGCGGGCCGCGGCGTGGGCCGGGTCGGTGGCCAGGTTCGTCAGTTGCCAGGGGTCGGTCTGCAGGTCGTACAGCTCGTCGACCTCGTCGTCAGGGTCGTAGATGTAGGCGAACTGGTCCCAGCGAACCAGCTTCGGCCGGCCTTCCGCCTCGCGCCAGCGCAGCAGTGGGATCGGCGGCGTCTGATCCTCCCAGGACACATTCGCCAGCCGAGGCAGGTCCGCCAGCCGCAGACGCGGGCCACCGGCGCCGTACTCACTGAAGATGGCCACGCGCGGTGGGTCGTCACCGGCGCCGGGCAGCACCCGGCCGTCGATGCCGGCCGGAAGCGGCAGCCCGGCCAGCCCCAGGCAGGTCGGCACGACGTCGAGCAGGCTGACCGGATGCGCGTCGACTGCGCCCGCGGGCAGCCGACCGGGCCAGGACAGCAGCAGCGGCACACGTGTCATGCAGTCGAGCAGCGTGCTCGACTTGTCGGTCAGCCGGTGCTCGCCGGCATAGTCGCCATGGTCGGATGTGAAGGCGACGATCGTGTCGTCGGTCAGGCCGAGCCGGTCGAGCGCGTCCAGCACCTGGCCGATGGCATCGTCGAGGAAGCGGACCATGCCGTAGTAGATCGAGACGCGCTGGCGGATGTCGGCCACGCTCATATCGGCGTAGCCGAGGAGTTGTTCGTAGACGCGGATCCGCTCCATCTTGCCGGCCAGGTCGCCGTCACGCCAGGGTGGCAGCGTGATGCTGTCCGGCGGGTGCAGCGAGGCGTATGGCTCGGGGCACTGGAGCGGACCGTGCGGATCGGGGATCGACAGCCACAGGCAGAAAGGCTGGTCGTCGCGCTGAGCCTGGAGGAAGCGGATCGCCCGCCGCGCCAGCGCGGTAGTCGGGCAGTCCTCGGCCGGGAAGGGGTTGACGCGCGCCTCGGATGCCCGCCGCTGTCCTGGCTGCCGACCACCACGGATCCACTGCACGACCGCGGCCTCGCCCGGCGTCTCGCACGTCTCCGGCCCGCCGTGGCCGATGACGTCGCGGTGACTGAACAGCGCGTGATCGGCGACGGTGAAGCAGTGATCCTTGCCGATGAGCGCCAGCCGGTAACCGGCGGCGTGGAGCTGGCGTGCCAGATGCGGCTCATCCGCCGGCATGGGGACCTCGTTGGTCCGTGAGCCGTGCCGGTGGGGGTAGCGACCGGTCCAGAATGAGACGCGCGCCGGCACGCACAGTGGGTGCGGCGTGTAGCATTGATCGTAGCGAATGCCACGTGCCGCCAGCCGCTCCAGTGCCGGTGTCGGCACGTCGGGGTTCCCGTAGAGGCGGATCGCACTCGCCCGCTGCTGGTCGGTCATGATGAGCAGGAGGTTCGGGAGACGCGCCATGGTTCCTCTCCCGTGCGCGGGCGAGGGGACCGGCCGCGCTGATTCAGGGTCCGCTGTTCCCGCTCCCACCGCGGTGGGAGCGGGTGAGGGAGCGGGTGAGGGAGCGCGCCTTGCCCAGCTCCTACGTGCCCCCGTGCGGCAGCAGCAGCCCACGACCGACGCCACCCTGGCCGAGGTCGGCGAAAGCCTCGTTGATCTGGTCGAGCGGGTAGGTGCGCGTCACCAGCTCGTCGAGGAGCAAGCGGCCGTCCATGTAGAAGTCGATCAGGCGCGGCATGTCGATGCGGGCGCGGGTCGAGCCGTAGAAACAGCCCTTGATCGTCTTCTCGCTGCCGGCGATGGCGCGGGCCGAGAAGCTGGCCTCGACGCCATCCGGCGCCATGCCGACGACGACGGCCGTGCCGCCGCGCTTGATGGCGTGGTAGCATTGCTCGACCGTCAGCTTCAGGCCGATCGCCTCGAAGGCGTAGTCAACGCCCAGGCCGCCGGTCAGCGCGCGGGCCGCCTCGACCGGGTCGTCGCGGCGGCTGTTGACGACGTCGGTCGCGCCGAAGCGACGGGCGAACTCCAGTTTGTCGTCAGCGACGTCAACGGCGATGATGCGCGACGCGCTGGCCAACCGGGCGCCCTGGATGCAGTTGAGGCCGACGCCGCCGCAACCGATGACCATCACCGTCGCGCCGGCCTCGACCTGGGCGGTGTTGAGCGCCGCGCCGACGCCGGTCATGGCGGCGCAGCCGACCAGCGCCGCCTTGTCCAGCGGCGCGTCGCGGCGGATCGGCACCAGGCTGGCGCCGGGCACGATCGAGTACTCGGCGAACGAGGCCATCTTGGCCATCATGTTGATCGTCTGGCCGCCGAGCGACAGCCGGCTGGTGCCATCGAGCATGCCGCCGGGCGGCACATGGGCGTAGCCGTTGCACAGGTGTGGCCGGCCGGCGACGCAATAGACGCACTGGCCGCAGTTGGGGGAGAAGTTGAGCACGACCGGGTCGCCGGGCTGGGCCTGGGTGACACCCTCGCCGACCGCCTCGACCACGCCGCGGGCCTCGTGGCCGAGGACGATCGGCAGCGGCGACGCCCACTCGCCCTTGATGATGTGGTAGTCGCTGTGGCAGACACCGGCAGCGACGATGCGCACCCGCGCCTCACCCGGCTTCGGGTCGGCGAGCGTCACATCCTCGATTGTCATCGGCCGGCCGGCCTCCCAGAGAACTGCGGCGCGCATGGGTCGATCTCCTTTGCGATGATTTGCGCATGGACCCGTCCTCGCTGTCTGGCGCGCCGGCAGCATACTCGAGGCGGCGGTGGTTGAGAAGCGGCTATGGCTCGGCCGGTGACTTTCGATGAGTTGTGGCATGATGATGCGCCGCCCTCAACGACGGCGCTCGTCAGGTCCACTCATCTGGCAGCACCGTCGGACCGGCATGACGGCAGGAGAGATGCGGGAAGGAGCCGGGCTGCGATGCAGGTGGACTATCTGGTCCTGGCCGATGCGGCCGAGGCGGTCAACGGCAAGCACTACATCCTCGGTGGGGGCTGGGACCGCCTGCACGCCGCCTCATTTCCGGTCACGCATCCGAGCATGAGCGTGGCGCTCCGGCTGCGCGTGCCCTGGCACGACACGAATCAGGCCCACGACCTGGAGCTGGACGTCGTCGACGAGGACGGCCAGTCAATCCTGCCGCCACCCGGGCCGGCGCGTGGCGCCATCAGGACCGGCCGTCCGGCCGATCTGGAGCCGGGCCAGGACCAGGTCGTGCCGCTGGTGTTCACGCTGGCGCAGGTGCGCTTCGACCGCGCCGGCGCCTACGCCGTGCTGGCCCGCCTCGATGGCCTGGAGGCGGCCCGGTCCTCCTTCCACGTGATCGATCTGCAGCGGCGGGGTGGCCCGCGCTGATCCGTCAGGGGGCTATGCCGCTGCAGGCGCCCGATCTGGCCCTGCCGACCACGTTGGATGGCGTGGTGCTTGCCAGGTAGAGAGGCCGGTACGACTACCGGTCCGTGACCGGCCGCGGGTAGCGCCACTGCCAGCCCTCGCGGCCGAAGCTGGGCGACGACGACAGGTCGCGCAGGTAGACCCGCTGGGCGAAGTGCGACTCGACCATCATCGTCATGATCGCTGTTGTCAGCCGGGCGTCCAGGTCGCGGCGCACGCCGCCCATACGCCGTCGGTGCGACTTCAGGCGCCGGCCCAATCGACTGCCAACAGCAGGCTGACCATAGGAGCAAGCACCATGCGCTAGCGCTCTACCGCCATTATCTGGCCCAGGCACACGACCGATGTGCCATTAGCGCGTCTCCTGGGCGACGGGCGCTTCTGGTGGATGGAGGCCGGCGTCGATCCAGAGGCCGCGCGCCGCGACGAGTAGCGGCCGGTTGAGGCGCAAGGCGGTGACGGTGGCGCGGCCAGTCGATGTGCGGCCGACAATCAGCCGTCCGCCCTCGGTCCAGGCAAAGTGATCCTCCCAGCGTTGCCGGCGCGGGTCGAAGAGGGGCACAACCGCGCCGGATTCAGGGTCGCGCGCTCGGACACGCGCCTGCTTGAAGCTGTTGCACTGGCTGCACGCTGGCCAGAGGTTCGCCTCGACATCGGTTCCTCCGCGCGCTCTGGGCTGGAGGTGGTCAAGTACGAGCGGGTTGCCGGTGACCTGCTCGCTGCTGCGGCAGTAACCACAGCGACCGCCTGCCTGGACGACCAGCCGATCGCGGCGGTCAGGCTCACCGGCTGCGCTCACGCCGCGCCGGTCAAGGCCCGAATGTCCTCACCGCGCGCATGGAGCAGCGCCAACGCCTTGGCACGCACGAGGACGGCGCGATCGGCGCGCTCAATGAGGTCCTGCACGAGTTGTTCCTCGGCCGGAGTCAAGCCGGAGGCAGCGCGTTTCTCGGTCAGCGCTGCCAGCACAGCGGCGTCCTCGGTCGCCGGCGAGCGTGCGGCAATCTCACGCAAACGGGAACTGTCCAGCAAGGCGAAGGCGTCGAGCAGCACGGCAAGATCGTCCGGGAGGCCCGGCGGCGCGGCGAGGACCGTCTCCATCAAGTGGCGCGCCTCGTCTTCCACGGTGCGATGTGCCTGCACGGCGCGCCGCTGCAGCCGATCAAAGGTGTCGTCGGCCACCGCCAGGGTCATCGTTCGATCGGCCATGATGATCGCTCCCGCCTGGTCCGCCTCCATTCTATCCGCCACTGCGCCGCTCGTCCTCATCCGACATGGCGGCTCGGGTTGGTGGCGATGCGGCTACCGCTCCCCCACCGGCCGCGGGTAGCGCCACTGCCAGCCCTCGCGGCCGAAGCTGGGCGACGACGACAGGTCGCGCAGGTAGACGCGCTGGGCGAAGTGCGACTCGACCATCATCGCCATGATCGCCGCCGTCAGCCGGGCGTCGAGGTCGCGGCGCACGCCGGTGACGGCCGGGTCGTCGATGCGGTTGCGCTGCTCGTCGGGGTCACCCTCGAGGTCGAACAGCACCTGCTCGCCGGTGGCGTACTTGGCCAGCCGCCAGCGCCCGGCCTGGATCATCCAGCCGTTGCCGAGCGCGCCGATCAGGTGGTCGCGGCCGGTCGCGCCGGGGATGCCGACGCCGGGCAGCGGCCGGGCGTGCAGGTGCGGCGGCAGGTCGACGCCGCCGAGCGTCAGCAGCGTCGCCGTCACGTCGGTCAGCGCCACCAGGTCGTCGCAGACCGCGCCACCGGTCGCGCCGGGCCGGCTGACGATCAGCGGCACGTGGAAGCTCGACTCGTAATAGGTCGTCTTGCCGATCAGGTTGTGGTCGCCCAGGTGATCGCCATGATCGGAGCTGAAGATGATGACCGTGTTGTCCAGCTGCCCCGTCTCGCGCAGCGCGGCGACGATTGCGCCGACCTCGTCGTCGATCTGCATGACCAGCGCGGCGTAGTGGGCGCGGATGCGGCGCTTGTCGTCGTCGGTGAAGTCGGTGTAGTCGACGCCGTTCCAGGGCATCCGGTTGCCGGCGATGTTCTGCGCCCGCAGCCCGGGCGTGTCGCCGGCATCGGGCACGGCCGCCGGCATTGCCGCCGGGTCGACGCGGGCCAGGTACTCCGGCGCCGGGTCGTAGGGGCAGTGCGGGCCGGGGAAGCCGACCATCATCGCGAACGGGCCGGCGCTGCCGTGCTCGCGAATGAAGCGCACCGCCTCCTTCCCAACGAAGTGGTCCGGCTGCAACTCCCAGGGCAGGCGGTTGACGATCGCGCCCTTCTGCTCAAAGTAGCCCTCGTGCTCGTTGCCGTGGTACTTGCGGTGGCCGTGGGCGTGCAGCTCATGCCAGTAGTCGTCGCGGATGTGGATCCAGCGCTTGTCCTCGGCGATGCGGCGGTACTGGAAGCCGAAGCGGGCATCCCAGGGGTAGAAGTGCATCTTGCCGACGCCGGCGGTGTAGTAGCCGCGCTCGGCCAGCAGCTCCGGCCAGGTGGCGATGCCGGCGGCGCGGTAGTCCGGCCGCAGCGCCAGGCCGTTGTCGAGCACGCCCGTCTCGATGGCGTGGCGGCCGGTCAGCAGCGCCGCCCGGGCTGGCACGCACACCGGGTGCTCCGAGTAGGCGCGGGTGTAGCGCACGCCCCGCGCCGCCAGCGCGTCGATGTGCGGCGTCTGGACGAAGTCCGCGCCGTAGCAGCCGAGGAAGTCCGGCCGCAACTGGTCCGGCATCAGGAAGATGAGGTTGGGCAGGGTGGGTTGGGTCGTCATCGGTGTGTCCTCCAGCGGAGCCGGCGCCTGAAGTCGTGCCTGTGGGGCATTTGGCCACGAAAGCGTCATGTCCCGTCGGGATATCCATGGGGATGAAAATTGCGCCATTGGATAGTATTTGTTGCTTAACTCAGCTATTTTCGTAAGAACCCACGAAGGTGGGTTCTCCCGATCCCCACCCAGTCCGCGACGGCGGACTTCGTGGCGCCGCAGCGTCCTCCAGGCGCGACTTCAGTCGCCGGCTCCCACTCCGCCAGTAGGTCCCGATTATCAGTCGTCACGTCTACGCCTCACGCGCCAGCGCCGTCAGCGGCCAGTTCGGGTCCGCCAGCGCCTCGTAGACGACGCCGCCCTCAGCCGTCGCCGGCACGGGCAGGCCGAGCAGGTAGGCGATCGTCGGCGCGACGTCGACGACGCGCACCTGCCGCCGCAGCGCGCCGCCGGCCCGCACGCCCGCGCCAGCCAGGATGAAGGTCGAGTGCTGGCCGCCGATGCCGAACGCCACGCTCGGCAGTTGCTTGCCGTGCGCGCCGTCGTGGCCGGGCTTGAGCGCGTAGACGACATCGCCGACCAGGTCGCCGGTCAGATTCAGCATCTCGGCGTCGGCGCGCGTCAGCGCCAGCGAGAACGGGCGTTCGCCGCTGGCCGGATCGCGGTAGGTCAGCAGCGCGTCGATCACCTGCTGCTGCACGCGCTCGTAGTCGGCCGGCGCGACGATGCCGTCCGGCTCGCGCCCCTGCAGGTTGATAAAGACGTGCACCAGGCCGATGCCGAGCGCGGTCGTGCGGCTGAGGTCGACGCGGCGCTGGCCGGTGACCGGGTCAGTGACGTACTGGATGAAGCCGGCCTGTGCCAGCATGGCGTTGATGTCGACCGGATGGTGCTGGTTGGGCGTGCCACCGTGGTCGGAGACGATAGCGACGACGGTGTCGGCGCCGGCCAGCGTCAGCACGCGGGCGATCATGCGGTCCATCGAGGCGAAGGTGCGCGCCAGCCCGTCGCGGCAGCGCGCGATCGTCGCCGCGTCGGCGCCGCTGATCGGGTCGGCCTGACCGAGGAAGAAGTGGCTGGCGTAGTCGGAGGCGTGCGACTCGATCATGAGTAGGTCCCAGGGGCGCGTCGACGCCAGGTGGACGGCGATGTCGCCCAACCGGTCGTGGTGCTCGTCGAGCAGCTCGAAGTAGGTGTCGTCGTCGAACAGGCCGAGCGCGTCACGCAGCGGGTTCTGGATGAACGGGCCGACCTGGGCGGTGATCTCCTCGGCCGTGCCGGCCGGCACGGCCCAGTCGCCGCCAGTCGGCCAGATCTGCGTCAGCAGGAGCTCGAACTGGTCGGCGGCGGGCGACAACGCGATCAGCTTGGCCTTGAAGCGGCCCTCGACCGGGCTGCCGTCGATGATGAAGTCGTCGCGCAGCCAGTCGCTCCAGCCGCCGAGGCCCAGGTCGGCCAGCGCCGCCGCGCCGTCGCGGGCGGTCGTCAGCCGCACCCGGTCGTAGCCGGCCACGCCGGTGGCGTAGACGAGCGCGTGGTAGGTCGTTGGCGTGCCGACTGCGCCGCGCAGCATGTTGTCGCGGCCGCGCGCCAGCGGCCGGACGACCAGTGCCGCCGCCAGCGGTGGCTGAGTCGAGGCCGGCAGGTTGGCCCAGCCCACGGCCGGCGCCAGCGCCACGACGTCGTAGGGCGCGCCCTCCTGCAGCGCGCTCGGGTCAAGCGTCTCCGGGTCGCGGTCGCCGCCGATGGGGCGCGGCGCCCACTTGCCGGCGACGAACAGGTGGTAGCCGGCGATCTGATGGTGGTTGGAGACGCCCGGCCCGGTGCCCTCGACCTGGGTGCCGGTCGTCATCGTCGGCGGCCAGGCCATCTCCCACTTGACCAGGATCGGCCGGCGGCCGGCCCTCTCGGCGGTGTTCCAGAGGTACTCGGCCTGGCTCAGGCGGGTGTTGATGCCCCAGGTTGTCTCGGTCAGCGGCCGGCCGAGCGCGCGGATGTTGAAGTCCATCACCTGGTGGGTGCCGGGCCAGGCGCCGGTCGAGAGCGCCGTCCAGCCCGGCGGCGTCAGCGTCGGGAAGACGCCTAGCATGGGGCGGTGGACGCCGCGCGCGTAGACGGATTGGATGGCCGGCACGTGGCCCCAGTCGATCATGTGCCGAACCAGCTCCATGCTGGCGCCGTCCATGCCGATGATGATGGCGCGTTTGGCTGGGCTGGCGGTGGTCATCCTACCTCCTGGTGTGGTGCTCGTCATTGGGTGCCGGTTAGGACGGTGCCCCGGCCGCTGGGTTGGAGAGCATCACGTCATCGCCGCGCGCGACGAGCAGCCGCGGCATCGCCGTGCTGATGACGCTGGCGCCGCCGGTGATGAGGACTCGCATTCGTTGCTCCCTGGCGTGCGCCGTCGAGCCGGTCGCCATGGTACTCGATCCGCAGTCTGCCGTGCCGTGGAGTCCGCCGTCGATGCCGGTCGTGTAGGATGCTGGCCGGCGGCAGCGAGCGCCGCATGGCTTTCTGGACCGCAGAGCGCGTCGCACCCATCTGTAGGAGGTGCTGGCGACGACGGCCTTCGAGCCGGACGCGGCCGCGCTGCTGGCGCTGGTGCCATTCCTCGATGGCGGCGACAGCGTGCCGCTCATGGAGCGAGCGTTGTTGGAGTTGCGCCAGCGGGTCCAGCAGCCGGACCTGGAGTTGTTCCTGCTATACTTGGTCCAGAAGATGGCCGGCGACGAGGCGATGCAGCGGCTAGGAGCGAGGCCGGATATGACCATGCTGCGCCAGACGAACGTGTTCGAGGGCCTCATCGAAGAAGGGCGCGCCGAGGGCCGCGCCGAGGGCCATGTCGAGGGCCATGTCGAGGGTCTGCGGCTGGGTCTGACGCTCATTCTGGAGCAGCGCTTTGGCGCCATGCCGGCCGACGTGGTGACGGTACTGGAGGCCTGTGATGCCGATCAATTCGCCGCGCTGATGTCGGCGGCGCTGACGGCTGACACGATGGCGGCGTTCCAGGCGAGTCTGCCAGTCAAACGATAGTGAGCGTCAGGCGTCAGGCCGAGCGCCGTCGCTGCCCTCGGGCCAGTCGTCGAGGATAGCCACCGGCGTGGCTGGCAACCGGCGATCGAACGAGAAGACCGGGACGTTGTCTACTCGTGCCCGCGCCCACACGAGCGCGTCGACGATGCTGACACGGCCGGAGGTCCGGCACAGCAGGAGCGCCTCGGCCAGCGCGTCAGGCGGCAGATCGTCGACGCGGATCGCCGGGCGCCGGACGAAATCCAGCAGCGTATCGATCAGTGATGTTTAGACTACCTGGGGCAGCCTGACCCGGAGGCGGTGGGTGCAGCGCCAGGTGGGAGGGGGTGATGGCGTGGTGGCGGCGTCAGGCGGCCTTCGGTCGGGCCGTGCGGGGCGTG
>JADLAZ010000275.1 GCA_020849725.1 Chloroflexota bacterium | reverse complement strand
CGTTCTCAACCACGTCTGGCGTCGTGGAGGCGAACCCCCACGAGCCAGCGATCTGGACGCCGCGCGGCACGCAGACCGGGAAGCTGTAGCTCCCGCTCGGCGCAGACTCGATCCGCCAGTATGGCTGGGGCTGGCTCTCAAGCTGAGCGTTGTACGGACCCAGGAGGTAGTCCGACGCGGTCCAGGTCGTCTCAAACGTTCCGTCGCCGTCGTCATCGGTCTTGAGTGTCGTGATTGAGAGCAGATCGTCAACGAGCAACCGATCAGGTCGATTCGCGGTGAAGTAGCGGGTCTGTGTGGCAGCATAGAACCGCCGCCCGCAGTAGTCGTCGATGGCCCGGGAGACCGCCTCGACGAGGGCCTCCAGGGCGGCATCTTCGGTGGTGTCGGTGATGGCGAGCCGCGCCTTCAGCCTGGCCAGCGTGGTGTAGCCGTTGGTAACCGCCATCAGAAGACCTCGACGTTTCCAGCGCGTAGGACGGGCGCTTCTGGCGTGTCCGTCACCTTGACCCACACGTCATAGACGCCAGCCGTCAGCGTGACCGCGCCGCTCGGCCCGACCAGGCAGCGGGCGTAGTACGTGTCCGGGTTCGTGGTCGTGTCGGTCTCCCAGCCTGCCGTTTTCCAGTCGCCACCAGCTGGTGCGGCGCCCTCAGCGACGAACGCCATGACGACGGTGTCGCTGGTCGGGTTGACGGCCGCGCCAGCTTCGGTCGCAGCCACCCGCACGCGCACGTATTCGAGTGAAAGCGCCGAGATCCGCACGTCAACTCCTCGGCGGCCCAGGCCGCCATTTGCCCAATGGGGTGTCCGTCAGCCACTTCCGAACCGCGCTCCCAGCCGACCATCCGCCGAGCGGATCGCCTGCGGCCCACGCGCCCAACGGCTCGCCCCCCAGCCATTTGCCGATTGGCTTGCCGAGCGTCCAGAGAATGTTTCGCGGCGGCAGCGACCCGACGACCGTCGTGACCAGCGAGCCTGCCAGCGAGATCGCCCCTGCCAGCGCCTTGCGGGCGATCCTGGTGAGCGAGCCGCTCGGCGCGAGCGCGCCGTTCAGGTTCCGGGTTGCCCGCTTGACCAGCACCCCCGCAGAGGTGAGCGCGCCGGTCGTGACCGCATTGATGCGTTTGACGATGGCTCCGGCCGGCGTGACCGCCCCGCTCAGCGCCTTGTTGGCCTGCCGCGCCACTACGCCGCTCGGCGTCAGGCCGCCCGCCAGCGCGATGAAACGCGTCGAGGTCTTGACCAGCGTCCCGACGATGCTCGACAGCCCGCCAGCGAACAGCTTGCTGACCGTCTTGACGAGCGCGCCGGCAGGGGAGATCCCGCCGGCGAAGACCTTGCGCGCCTGCCTGATCAGTGCTCCCGTTGGGGTGATTCCGCCTGCACGCACGAGGGTGACGGTCTTGACGAGCGCCCCTGCCGGCGTGATCCCACCAGCAACCGTCAGCAGCCGGAGCGCCGAGTTCACCAGCGCGCCGGTGATGGCCGAGACCGCTCCTGCCAGCACCGTTCTGGCCGTCTTCGCCAGTGCGCCTGTCGGACTGACGCCCCCGCCCCTGGCGAGACTCACCAGCCTGACCAGCGCCCCCGCAGGCGTCAGGCTACCGGCCTTCACGGCGTTCGCTCGCCGTACCAGCGTGCCGGCAGGAGTGATCCCGCCGTCCACCGTCAGGCTCTGAATGCTCCCGCCGCCGCCCGCTGTCTGCGGCGCAGCACTGATCGCCTCCGAGCCAATCGGCGCCGATCCGAGCATGTCCCCCTACCAGGCCACGATGATCACGAGGCCGGGGCCGCCGTTGCCGCCGCGCCCGCCCGTCGTGCCGGCCCCCCCGCCTCCCCCGCCGCACCCGTAGCCGCCAGCCCCGCCATGACCGGCCTGCCCCGAGTTGTTCGACGCGCCGCCAGCCCCGCCCGAGTTGTAGAACGGCGTGATCCGCTTCACCCCCGCGCCGCCGTCAGGCTGGCTGGCGTTCTGGCCGCCCCGGGCAATGCCCCCCGTGGCGTTGAGGTAGTAGCCCTGGCTGCTGATGTTGGTTGTGGCCGTCGCCTGCACGCCGCCGCCCGAAAAGTCGGTCGTGGTGCAGCCGGCTCCGCTGGCGCCGTGCGAGACCGGCGTGGCGCCCCAGGCCGTGACGGTCTGGCCGCCGGCCCCGGTCTGTGCGCCGCCCGCCAACCCGATCAGCCCGACAGTTGCCGCCCACTGCCCCCACATCGCGGTAGGCTGCACGACCGCGACCGTTGGCACCGATCCCGCAGTGCCGGCCGCCGCGCCGGTCCCGCCGCCCCCGCCGCCCGGGGCGTTGACGTTGCTGTAGACCACGATATTCGGGAGCACCGGCACGCCCGTGAACGGCCCGACCGTCACGTAGCTGTTGATGCCAGCGCCGCCGGCTGCCCCGGCCGCACCGCCCTGGCCGCCCTGACCCACGCTCACGAACAGGTAGTCCGGCAGCAGGATGGCCGGCGCGAACAGCCGCGCGATGCCCGAGCAGGCGCCGCTGCCGCCGCCCCCGCCAGCGGAACCGGCCGTGCGGGAAAATCCGCCCCCGCCGCCCCCGCCCCCGCCGATACAGAAGATGTTGACCATCGAACAACCGCGCGGCTTGACCCAGCGCTGAAACCCCTGCCCGACCACCGCGCTGTTGGCCTCGAAGATCTGCACGTCCCCTCGGAAATCGGGGGCTAGATGCGTCGCGTCGAGCATCTCAGTAGTTCCCGCCGAAGACCGTGGCCTGCCACTGCTGATTCGTGGTCTGCGCGACGTGCTGCGCGACGTGGATGTACGTCCCAGCCGGGATCGGCTTGTTGAGCACGATCTCGTAGTAGTTGGTGGCGTTGGTGGAGTGGCTCGCCGCGATGGCCGGCACGCTGACCTCGCCCAGCAGGTTGGTGTCAGACGAGGTCGTCGCGCCAGGGCTGGCGACGGTGCTCAGGTAGGCTCGCAGCACGGTCGCCACGCTGGTGACGTTTGCCGCCGACGCCACCGGCTGAAAGCGGATCGACTCGACGTACGAACCGTTCCCGCCAGCCGTGAACGCCTTATACATCAGGTCGGTGCCGGTGCCAGCGGACGTGCCGTCGCTTTTGACCTGGGCGCTGGTCGTGCCGATCTTGACTGTCCCGACATTCGGCGTGATCGTGAAGATCGGCGTGGTGTTGGCTGCCACGGGTTACCTCCTGGCCCACGCCCGCGCGTAGGCGACCACCATCCCGAGTGTCTGCTGATCCTCGGCCGGGGCCGTGAGGTACACGTCTTTCGTGCCG
>JADLAZ010000274.1 GCA_020849725.1 Chloroflexota bacterium | reverse complement strand
CGTTCTCAACCACGTCTGGCGTCGTGGAGGCGAACCCCCACGAGCCAGCGATCTGGACGCCGCGCGGCACGCAGACCGGGAAGCTGTAGCTCCCGCTCGGCGCAGACTCGATCCGCCAGTATGGCTGTGGCTGGCTCTCCTGCTGGGCGTTGTACGGAGCCAGCAGGTAGTCCGACGCGGTCCAGGTCGTTTCAAACGTCCCGTCAGCGTCGTCGTCGGTCTTGAGCGTGGTGATCGAAAGCAGATCGTCCACGAGCAGCCGATCAGAACGATTCGCCGTGTAGTAGCGGGTCTGCGTGGCCGCGTAGAAGCGCCGCCCGCAGAAGTCGTCAATCGCGCGGGAGACGGCTTCGACGAGGGACTCCAGAGCTGCGTCTTCGGTGGTGTCGGTGATGCCGAGCCGCGCCTTCAGCCTGGCGAGCGTGGTGTAGCCATTGGTGATCGCCATCAGAAGACCTCGACGTTGCCAGCCCGCAGGACAGGCGTTTCTGGACTGTCGGTCACCTCGACCCAGACGTCGTAGACGCCGGCCGTCAGCGTGACGGCTCCGCCTGGTCCGACCAGGCAGCGGGCGTAGTAGGTGTCTGGAGTGGTGGTCGGGTCGGTCTCCCAGCTCCCCGACTTCCAGTCGCCGGAGACAGGCGCAGCGCCCTCGGCCACGAACGCCATCACCACGGTGCTGGCCGAAAGATCGACGGCCGCCCCATCCTCGGTCGCGGCGACCTTCACGCGGACGTATTCGAGTGAGAGCGCCGAGATCCGCACGTCAGCTCCTCGGCGGCCCAGGCCGCCACTTGCCCAACGGGTTGTCCGACCACCACTTGCGAAGAGCGCCAGCGGCGAACCACCGGCCGCCCGGGCGATCCGCCGCCCACGAGGCCAACGGCTCCCCCGTCAGCCACCTGCCAACCGGCCGCCCGATGCTCCAGAGGATGTTTCGCGGCGGCAGCGAGCCGACGACCGTCGAGACCAGCGAGCCTGCCAGCGAGAGCGCCCCGCTCAGGATCCTGGTGACCGTTCTGGTGAGCACGCCGCTGGGGGCCAGCCCGCCGCTCAGACTCCTGGCTGCCAGCTTGACGAGCGCCCCCGAGGGGGAGACCGCGCCAGCCCTGACAGCGTTGACCCGCCTGACGATGGCCCCCGCTGATGGCAGGCTGCCCCCGATGACCTTGTTGGCCCGCCGCGTCAGACTGCCACTCGGGGTCAGTCCGCCAGCCAGCGCCAGAAAGCGCGTCGACGTGTTGGCGAGCGCCCCGACGATGCTCGACAGCGCGCCGCTGAACGCCTTGCTGACGGTCTTCGCCACCACGCCTGACGGCGCAATCCCACCAGCGAGCGCCTTCCGCGCCTGCCGCGCCAGCGCACCAGCTGGAGTCAGCCCGCCCGCCCGCGCGAGGCCCGCCGCCTTGACGAGCGCGCCAGACGGGGTCAGGCCGCCGCCGACGATCAGCAGCCGCAGCGCCGAGTTTGCGAGCGCGCCCGTAACCGAGCTCAGCGCTCCGGCGGCGACCTTCCGGGCCGTCCTGACCAGCCCGCCGCCTGGTGTCAGGCTGCCGCCCCGCGACAGGCTCACGAGCCGCACCAGCGAGCCGCCCGGCGTCAGCCCGCCGGCCTTGACCGCGTTGGCGCGCCTGGTCAGCGTGCCTGCTGGCGTCAGGCCGCCGCCGACCGTCAGGCTTTGAACGCCGCCCCCGCCGCCCGCTGATTGCGGCGCAGCGCTGATCGCCTCCGAGCCAATCGGCGCCGATCCGAGCATGTCCCTACCAGGCCACGATGATCACGATGCCCGGGCCGCCATTGCCGCCCCGGCCGCCAGTGGTTCCGGCCCCGCCACCGCCACCGCCGCTGCCGTAGCCGCCGGCCCCGCCGTGGCCGGCCTGACCGGAGTTGTTCGACGCGCCGCCAGCCCCGCCCGAGTTGAAAAATGGCGTGAGCCGCTTGATCCCCGCGCCGCCATCCGGCTGGCTGGCGTTCTGGCCGCCCAGCGCGACGCCGCCCGTCGCGTTCAGGTAGTACCCCTGGCCGCTGATGTTGGTGGTCGCCGTCGCCTGGACGCCGCCGCCAGAGAAATCGGTGGTCGTGCAGCCGGCCCCGCTGGCCCCGTGCGACACCGGCGTCGCCCCCCAGGCCGTCACCGTCTGGCCGCCGGCGCCGGTCTGTGCGCCGCCTGCCAGGCCGACCAGTCCGACCGTAGCCGCCCAGATGCCCCAGATTGCCGTTGGCTGCACAACCGAGATCGACGGCGCCGAGCCGGCGGCTCCGGCGGCCGCCCCTGTCCCGCCGCCGCCGCCGCCGGGAGCGTTGACGTTGCTGTACACCACCAGGTTTGGCAGGACCGGCACGCCCGTGAACGGTCCGACCGCCACGTAGCTGTTGATGCCCGCGCCGCCGGCCGCGCCAGCCGCACCGCCCTGGCCGCCCTGGCCCACGCTGACGAAGAGGTAGTCAGGCAGGAGGATGGCCGGAGCAATCAGCCGCGCGATGGACGAGCAGGCCCCCGAGCCGCCGCCCCCGCCAGCGGAACCAGCCGTGCGGGAAAATCCCCCCCCGCCGCCCCCGCCCCCGCCGACGCAGAAAATGTTGACCATCGAACAGCCGCGAGGCTTGACCCAGCGCTGAAACCCCTGCCCGACCACCGCGCTGTTGGCCTCGAAGATCTGCACGTCCCCTCGGAAATCGGGGGGCAGATGCATCCCGTCCAGCATCTCAGTAGTTCCCGCCGAAGACCGTGGCCTGCCACTGCTGATTCGTGGTCTGCGCGACGTGCTGCGCGACGTGGATGTACGTCCCGGCCGGGATCGGCTTGTTGAGCACGATCTCGTAGTAGTTGGTGGCGTTGGTCGAGTGGCTCGCCGCGATGGCCGGCACGCTGACCTCGCCCAGCAGGGTGGTGTCTGACGAGGTGGTCGCGCCAGGGTTGGCGACGGTGCTCAGGTAGGCCCGCAGCACGGTCGCCACGCTGGTGACGTTTGCCGCCGACGCCACCGGCTGAAAGCGGATCGACTCGACGTACGAGCCGTTCGCGCCGGCCGTGAACGCCTTGTACATCAGGTCGGTGCCGGTGCCGGCAGACGTGCCGTCGCTCTTGACCTGGGCCGAGGTGGTGCCGAGCTTGACCGATCCGACATTCGGCGTGACCGTGAAGATCGGCGTGGTGTTGGCTGCCACGGGTTACCTCCTGGCCCACGCCCGCGCGTAGGCGACCACCATCCCGAGTGTCTGCTGATCCTCGGCCGGGGCCGTGAGGTACACGTCTTTCGTGCCG
>JADLAZ010000273.1 GCA_020849725.1 Chloroflexota bacterium | reverse complement strand
GAGTTCGGCGGGTAGCGCGCCGCGCGTCAGCCGTCCAGCCGCACCGGCCGGCCAGTGCGCCACGACTCGGTTGCCGCCAGCGCAATGGCCAGCGCCCACCGGCCGTCCTCACCGGTGCAAGCCGGCGGCTCGCGGGTGACGACGCCGCGCACGAAGGCGGCCAGCTCGTTGGCGTAGGCGCGGGCGAATCGCTCCGGGAAATCGGGGATGATGTCGTGCGTCCGGCCGGCGGCCGTCAGCACGCTGACCTGGCTGGCGCGCTGCTCGTCGATGCGGGCCGTCGCCACCGTGCCCAGCACTTCGAGGCGCACATCGTAGCCGTAGACGGCCTGCCGGCTGAGATCGATCTGGCCGAGCGCGCCATTGGCGAAGCGCAGCGCCACGGTGGCCGTGTCGGCGTCGTTCAGGCCGGCGAACGGCTCCCCCGTCGCCACCGTGCCCATGGCGAACACCTCGGTCACTTCGCTGCCAAGAATGAAGCGTGCGGCGTCGAAGTCGTGGACACCCATGTCGACGAAGATGCCGCCGCTGGAGGCCAGGTAGGCAGCCGTGGGCGGCACGACGTCGCGCAGCGTCGCTCGCAGCAGCGCCGGCCGGCCGAGCGCGCCGGCCCGCACCAGGTCGCGCACGCGGATGTAGTCGGCGTCGTAGCGGCGTTGAAAGCCGATCTGGAGCCGGACGCCGGCCGCTCGCGCCGCCGCCAGCGCCCGGTCGGTCGAGGCCAGGTCGAGCGTGACCGGCTTCTCGCAGAAAATGTCCTTGCCGGCGGCAGCCGCCGCCGCGATCAGGTCGGCGTGAGTGTCGGTCGGTGTGACGATGACGACGGCGCGCACCGCTGGATCGCCAATCGCCGCCGACGGGTCACTACTCCAGGCCGCGCCGGGCAGGGTCGCCGCCAGCGCGGAGGCCACCTCCGGCCGCGCGTCGGCGATGAGACACACCTCTGCCTCGGGCACGTGGCTGACCAGAGTGCGCGCGTGCCGCGCTCCCAATCGGCCCGCCCCGATCACCGCCACCGGCACGCGCTCCACCGTCGCCCTCCTCCGCCGGCCGTCGCCTGGTCGCACCGGTCCGGGCCAGTCTAGCAGCAGACGCCTGGCAATGCTCTGCGCACGGACGATCATCGTATACTAGGCAAGGATCAGGCGACATGGGTTGAGATGGGGCGATCATGAGCGACACCATTTCGCGCTCGCCAGCCAGCGATCATGCGCGGCTGTCCGACCTCATCCGCCGGCTCGCCACGACGACCGACCTGGCGCACCTCGTGAGCGAGCTGGGCGCCTCCATCCTGGCGTTGTTGGGCGCGGAGACGGCGGTCCTGGCGCTGCCGACGCCGGACCCGCGCCAGGTGCGCGCCTGGGTCATCGACGCGGGCGAGGCCGCTCCGGTAGAGCAGTCGCTGGCGTGCGATGAGTTGATCGCCGCTGTCATGCGCGATGGGCAGGCCCGCGGCGGCGCGGCGGCGGCGGCCATGGCCGGCGCCTGGGTCGACGGCGATCCGCCGGTCGCGATCCTGGCGGCGCCCCTGCGGGCCAGCGGTGCCGTCCTGGGTGTCCTTGTCGCCCGCGCCGCGCAGCCGGGCGTGTTCGATGACGATGCCCTCCGGCTGGCCGAAGCTCTGGCGACGCACGTCGCGCTGGCGCTCGAGCGCTGGCAGCAGGCCGATCGGTTGCGTCACGCGCTCGACGAGCTGGCGCGACTAGCAACCTTCCCGGAGTTGAACCCCGCGTGCATCGTCGAGCTGGACGATACCGGCTCCATCCACTACGTCAATCCCGCCGCCAACCAGCGCGTCCCCGACTGGCGCCGGCTGGGGGTGGCCTCGCCCCTGCTGCGGGATGTGCCGGCCATCGCCGCCGACCTGCGCCACAACCCACGCCCATCAGTCATGCGCGAGATCAAGGTCGGCGATGCCTGGTTCCAGCAGGTAGTCAACCTGGTGCCGCGCAGCGACCGGTACCGCGCCTATGTCCTCGACATTACCGATCGCAAGACGACCGAAGAAGCGCTGCAGCGGCAGAACGCCTACCTCGAAATGCTGAACGCGACAACGCTTGGCCTGATCAGCCGTCTCGATCTGGATGATCTGCTGCAGGCGATCCTGACCCGTGCCGGCCTCTTGCTGGACGCGCCTCATGGCTTCGTTTTCCTGGTGGATGCGGAGTCAGATGTCATGCGGCAACGAGTCGGCGTTGGCCTGTTCGCCGATCAGATCGGACTTGTCTTGCACCCGGGCGAGGGTGTTTCGGGCCAGGTCTGGCAAACGGGCCGCCCGGTGGTGGTGGCCGACTACGACACCTGGGAACACCGCTCGCTGGCGCTTGGCCAGGGCAATGTCGCAGCTTCCGCTGCCGCCCCGCTGACGTCCGGTGGGCAGGTTGTCGGCACGCTCGGGCTGGCCTACGGCGTCGATTCGGCGCGCCGGTTCGACCAGCCGGAGACGGAGTTGCTGTCCCGGTTTGCCGAGCTGGCGTCACTGGCGCTCGACAATGCCCGCCTCTTTACCGAGGCACGCGAGGCCCGCGCTGCCGCGGTCGCCGCCAACGAGGCCAAGAGCGCTTTCCTGGCCACGATGAGCCACGAGATCCGCACACCGATGAACGCCATCGTCGGCATGACCAGCTTGCTGCGCGACACGCCTCTCGACGCCGAGCAGCGCGACTACGTCGAGACGGTGCGCGCCAGCGGTGAGGCGCTGCTGACGATTATCAACGACATCCTGGACTTCTCCAAGATCGAAGCCGACCGTCTGGACCTGGAGGAGCAGCCGTTCAGCCTGACCGAGTGTGTCGAGAGCGCGCTCGATGTGCTGGCGGCGCGCGCCTCGGCCAAGAAACTCGATCTGGCCTACGTCGTCGAGGCAAGTATCCCGCCGGTCATCGTCGGCGATGTGACGCGGCTGCGGCAGGTGCTGGTCAACCTGGTCGGCAACGCCATCAAGTTCACCGAGGCCGGCGAGGTCGTCGTGACGATCACGACCGATGCCGTGGCGGACGCTCCGGCGCGCGGCACTGTCCTCCATGTCGCAGTGCGCGACACCGGCATCGGCATTCCGGCCGACCGGATGGACCTGCTCTTTCAGTCGTTCCGGCAGGTGGATGCCTCGACGACGCGACGCTTCGGAGGCACCGGCCTGGGCCTGGCCATCAGCAAGCGCCTGAGCGAGCTGATGGGCGGCACGATGTGGGCCGAGAGCGAGGTGGGGGTCGGCTCCACGTTTCATTTCACCATCCGCGCTCCCGCCGCGCCGGCGCCGGCGCATGCCTACCAGGCGGCTCAGCAGCCGGCGCTCCAGGACCGGCGGGTGCTGATCGTCGACGACAACGCCACCAATCGGCGCATCCTTGCCCAACACCTGGCGCGCTGGCAGATGACGTCGCACGCGACCGACTCGCCCCGTGAGGCGCTGGCCCTGCTGCTGACTGGTGAGCCGTTCGACGTCGCGCTGCTCGACATGCAGATGCCGGAGATGGACGGGTTGATGCTGGCGCGCGCGCTCCAGAAGGGGCCAGCGCCTGCCGCCCAGGTGCCGCTGATCCTGCTGTCGTCGCTCGGGCGTACCGAGATCCACGGCGAGCAGGCGCGCTTCGCGGCCATCCTGACCAAGCCGGTCAAGCCGTCGGCGCTGTTCGACGCGCTGATGACCCTGTGGTCCGGCCAGCCGCGCCGCGTGACGGCGGCGACGGCCGACATGTCGCGCTTCGACGCGACGATGGCACAGCAGCGACCGCTGCGCCTCCTGCTGGCCGAGGACAACGCTACCAATCAGAAGCTGGCGCTGCGCCTGCTGGAGCGCCTCGGCTACCAGGCCGATGTCGTGGCCGATGGGCGCGAAGCGTTCGCCGCCATCGCCCGCCAGACGTATGACGTCGTGCTGATGGATGTGCAGATGCCGGAGCTGGACGGCCTGGAGGCGACCAGCCAGGTGCGGGCTCGGCTGCCAGGCGAGCGCCAGCCATACATCATCGCAATGACGGCCAACGCCATGGCTGGCGATCGCGAGCGGTGCCTGGCGGCCGGCATGGACGACTATATCAGCAAACCGATCCGCGTCGAGAACCTGATTGGCGCTCTGATGAAGGCGCCGCCACGGACCGACACCCCGGCGTCGCCAGAGGCGCTGGGCGCGCTGGATGCGGCTGTCCTGCGTGGGTTGCTGGATACGGTCGGCGGCGAGTTTGCCTTCCTGGTGGAGCTGATCGACACTTATCTGGACGAAGCGCCCCGGCTGCTAGCCGAGTTGCACCAGGCCGGTGACCGTGGCGACGCCGCGACCGTCCAGCGCATCGCGCACAGCCTGAAATCGAACGCCGCCGACTTCGGCGCTACCACGCTGGCGCGCCAGTGCCGCGACCTTGAGGGGAATGCCCGGGTCGGCATGCTGGACGCCACGCCGGACCTGACCGCTGCGATCGCCGCCGAATTCGACCGCGTGGCGCAGGCGCTGGGCGCCATCCGCGATGCCGGCCGCGTGCCGACCTGAGCCGGCCGCCGTACCCACGCCGCCCGAGGAGTCCAGGGAGATCGATGAGCGAGCAGACCGGCCGCATCCTGGTCGTCGATGACAACCGGGTCAACCGCCTCAAGCTGTCGCTCGGCCTGGAGCAGCAGGGTCACATCGTCAGCACCGCCGCCGACGGCTATTTGGCGCTGGCCACCCTGCGCGCGCAGCCGATCGATGTGGTGCTGCTCGACATCATCATGCCTGGCCTCGATGGCTTCCAGGTGCTGGAGCAGATGAAGGTCGACCCGAACCTGCGCGATATCCCGGTCATCGTCGTCTCGGCGTTGGAGGAAATGGACAGCGCGGTCCGGTGCATCGAGATCGGCGCCGAGGATTACCTGCCGAAGTCGTTCAATCCGGTGCTGCTGCGGGCGCGCCTGAACGCTAGCCTGCAGAAGAAGCGCCTGCGCGATCTGGAGAAGCTCTATCTCCGGCAAGAGGTCATGCTGCGTCAGAGTGAAAAGCTGGCGACGCTCGGCAAGCTGTCGGCCGGCATGGCCCACGAGCTGAACAATCCGGCCGCCGCGACGCGTCGCGGGGCCGAGCGACTGCCCGAAGTCGTCGGCCGCCTCCTCGCGGCAGCGGGGGCGCTGGGCGCGCTGGACCTATCGGACGAGCAGCGGTCGAGGCTGGCCGAGTTCGAAGCGCGGGCGAAGTCAGCCGGCCGCCGACCGCTGCACCTCGACCCACTGGCGCGCGGCGACCGCGAAGCGGAGCTAGAAACCTGGCTCGACGGTCAGGCCATCGCCGGCAGTTGGGAGATCGCGCCGGCGCTGGTCGGCCTCGGCGTCGCCCAGGCTGACCTGGATGAGCTGGCGTCGCGCCTGGCGCCTCACACGGCGACTGTCCTGGCGTGGGTGAGCGACCTGGCCAGCCTGCACAGCCTGCTGGCTGAAATTGGCGAGGGAGCGACGCGGATCGCTGAGCTGGTGCGGGCGCTCAAGTCGTACGCCTATCTCGATCAGGCGCCGGTGCAGGCAGTCGACATCCACGACGGGTTGGACAACACGCTGATCATCCTGCGCGCCAAGCTGCGCCAGGGCGTGACGGTGGAGCGCGACTATGGGCTGGACCTGCCGAGGATTCAGGCGCTCGGCAGCGAACTCAATCAGGTCTGGACCAACCTGATCGATAATGCCGTCGACGCGATGCAGGGCAGCGGACGATTGACGCTGCGCACCCACGCTGACGACACGTGGGTGACGGTGGTGATTGAGGACACCGGGCCGGGTGTTCCCGCCGCACTGCTGCCCACGCTGTTCGACCCATTCGTGACGACCAAGCCACCCGGCCAGGGCACCGGCCTTGGCCTGAATATCTGCCACACCATCATCGTGCACCGCCATCATGGGCAGATCGACGTTGATTCGCGACCGGGGCGCACGCGCTTCACCGTGCGCCTGCCACGCCACGCCACGCCGGCCGCGCCACTGGCGCCCTAGCCTCGGGAGGAGCTGCCATGCCACGACCAACGATTCTGGCCCTGGACGACGAGCCAATGGTCCTGAACGCGGTCGAGCGCGATCTGCGCCAGAAGTACGGCCGCGACTACCGCGTGATCAGGGCCGGCTCAGGCGCGGCCGCGCTCGACGCGCTGCGCCAACTGCGGGCGCGTGACGACGCCGTTGCTCTGTACCTGGTCGACCAGCGCATGCCGGAGATGACCGGCACCGAGTTTCTGCGTGAGGCGCGAACGATCTTCCCGATGGCCAAGCGCGTGCTGCTGACCGCCTATGCCGACACCGAGGCGGCCATTCAGTCGATCAACACCATTGGGCTGGACTACTACCTCCAGAAGCCGTGGGACCCGCCTCAGGACCACCTGTATCCCGTGCTCGACGACCTGCTCGCCGATTGGCAGGCCGGCACACGGCCGCCATACGAGGGCATCCGTGTCGTTGGCGCGCTGTGGTCGCCCGAGTCGCACACGGTTAAGGATTTCCTCGCTCGTCACCAGATCGCGTACGAGTGGCTGGATGTCGATGCTGGCGAACGGGCGCGGCTGCTGGCCGACGTGTATGTCCAGGGCGCGGCCAAGCTGCCGGTGGTGCTATTTCCCGACGGCGCCGTGCTGGTGCAGCCGTCACTGCGCGACCTGGCCGCCGCCGCTGGCATGCACACCAGCGCCGAGCGCAAGCACTACGAGCTGATCATTGTCGGCGCTGGGCCGGCCGGGTTGTCGGCGGCCGTCTACGGCACGTCCGAGGGCCATCAGGTGCTGGTGATCGAGAGCCAGGCGCCCGG
>JADLAZ010000272.1 GCA_020849725.1 Chloroflexota bacterium | reverse complement strand
AGCCCCTACTTCCGCGATATCCGCACCCGTGACTCGTAGGCCGATCACGGCCGGGCGTGCGTTGCATTTCTCGGAGGGACGTCGTACAACTACGCCACGATGACGAGGGGACGGTCGCGGCGCACTTCAGAACCGCGTCCTGGCGGCCGTCGCCATGTGCCGGACGTTTCAGGTCGGGTGTACTTCGGTCGATGATGGGGGCAGGCAACCCGATGCGCCCGGTGGCCAGGTCTATGCGAGTCTAGGAGTATCCGGGTGGGGAGCAACCGCGGCGAGCGGCTGAACGGGCGGCGCGCACACCGCGCGGCGGCCACGATCGACCGACAGATTCCGGCGGTCGAGGCGCAATCAGACGCCAACGCGCTGGACGCCGACATGGACGGCGACGAGCCGGATCTGGTCGAAGTGACGGCCGAGAGTGACGACTCGGCCGTGGATGAGGACGCGGCCAACGTCGCGCCCGGCCCCGTTGAGGACGAGCCGGAACCGGCCGATGAGGAGCTGCATCCGCACGAGGCGATCGAGCAGATCGAGCAGATCGAGGAGGCCTACGCCGAACTGATCAACCTCGGCGATCACGTGGCCGAGAACACGATTGCGCCCGCGCGGGTCATCGACGAGGTCGATCCGGAGATCGATGACCTGGCTGGCATCAGCCTCGACGATCACGTCCGAATGTACCTGCGCGAGATCGGCAAGGTGTCGCTGCTGTCGGCGGCGCAGGAGGTCCATCTGGCGCAGGCGATCGAGCGGGGCGAGTACGTGGCGCGCTTGATCGACGATCTGTGCCACCGCATCGGACAGGCCCCCCGATCGACTGATGTTGGCTTGGAGGCGTATCGGGGACTCGTGCAGGGCTGGTCGGTTGTGGCGGACCTGTACGAGGCCAAGACGGGCGCCGCATCGACGAGTGTCTCGCGCTCGCAGGTGCTGGAGGCGGTCATCCCGATCAACAAGCTGGCGCCGGACGTGCTGGCGGGATTCACGCTTGGCAGTGGTCTGACCGAGGAGCAACTTGAGCATCGACTGCGGGCGGTGCTGGTAGAGTGCAACACCCTGCCGCAGGAGTTGCGCGCCTTGCTGGATGAGCGAAGCGATTGGCTCGACGAGTCCGAGGTCGAAGGCCTGCTGCTTTCCCTGGGCGTCCGTCTCGATGCCCGCTGGCGAACACTCATCGACGACGGCAAAGACGCTCAGGCGAAGCTGACCGAAGCCAACCTGCGGCTGGTCGTCAGCGTTGCCAAGAAGTACGTCGGGCGCGGCATGTCGCTGCTCGACTTGATCCAGGAGGGCAATCTCGGCCTGATCCGCGCCGTTGAGAAGTTCGAGTACCTCAAGGGCTACAAGTTCAGCACCTACGCGACCTGGTGGATCCGCCAGGCAATCACGCGGGCG
Organism: Chloroflexota bacterium; assembly: GCA_020849725.1. Next base: position 70,299 of record JADLAZ010000272.1, on the reverse strand, counting down.
ATCGCCGATCAGGCGCGCACGATCCGCATCCCCGTCCACATGGTTGAGACGATCAACCGGCTGATCCGAACCTCGCGCAAGCTGCTGCAGGACCTTGGCCGCGATCCAACCTCGGAAGAGATCGCGGCCGCGATGGAGATGCCGCCAGAGCGCGTGCGCGAGATCATCAAGATCAGCCAGGAGCCGGTGTCGTTGGAGATGCCCGTCGGCGAGGAGGAGGACAGCCATCTCGGCGACTTCCTCCCCGACGAGAAGGCGCTCGCGCCGGCCGAAGCCGCGTCGCGTCAGCTCCTGAAAGAGCAGATGTACATGGTGCTCGGCTCGCTCAACGAGCGCGAGCGCCGAGTGCTGGAGTTGCGCTACGGGCTGGATGACGGCCGCGGCCGAACACTTGAAGAAGTGGGCCGCGAATTCGGTGTCACGCGCGAGCGCATCCGCCAGATCGAGGCCAAGGCGCTGCGCAAGCTGCGCCATCCGAGCCGGAGCAAGAAGCTGCGCGACTACCTGGAGTAGGCTGCCGACGCGCGCTTGAGGAGGCCGCCGGCGGCCACCAGCCCCGCACCGGGGCGTTATCATGGTGGCGGGGCGCCGGCATTCGGCCGCCACCCTGGTTCTCACCATGGCGTGGCCTGCGCGTTGCTTCTCGGTGGCTGTCGCCCTGGTTCGGAGGGACTACTGCCGCATGGTGACCGATCAGATGCTGGCCGAAGTGGCCTTGACTCGCGACGAGTACGCGCTCCTGGTCGACCACCTCGGTCGCGAGCCAAACCACCTGGAGCTGGGCATGGTTGGCGCCATGTGGAGCGAGCACTGCGGTTACAAGAACTCGCGGCCGTTGCTCAAGCTGTTCCCGACGTCCGGAGCGCGCGTCCTGCAGGGACCGGGAGAGAATGCCGGCGCGGTCGACATCGGCGATGGCCTGGCGGCAGTGTTCAAGATTGAGTCGCACAACCACCCCAGCGCCGTCGAGCCTTTCCAGGGTGCGGCCACCGGCGTCGGTGGCATCCTGCGCGACATCTTTACCATGGGCGCGCGGCCGGTCGCCCTTCTTGACGCGCTGCGGTTCGGGCCACTGGACGACGCGCGCACGCGCTACCTGTTCGGCGGTGTCGTTGCCGGCATCGCCCACTACGGCAACGCCATCGGCGTGCCCACGGTCGGCGGCGAGGTCGCGTTCGACCAGACCTATGCCGGCAACCCGCTCGTCAACGCCATGTGCGTCGGCATCATCGAGGCCGACCGGCTGATGCGGGCGGCGGCGACCGGCGTCGGCAACACGCTGATCCTCGTCGGCGCCGACACCGGACGCGACGGCATTCTGGGCGCCTCGTTTGCCAGCGTCGATCTGGACGAGAACAGCGAGGAGCGACGGCCGGCGGTCCAGGTTGGCAATCCCTTCCTGGAGAAGCTACTGATGGAAGCCTGCCTGGAGTTGCTGCAAGGCGACGCCGTAGTCGGCATGCAAGACCTGGGCGCGGCGGGCCTGACGAGTTCGACCGTCGAGTCGGCCAGCCGCGGCGGCGCTGGTGTCGAGATCGACGTCCAGCGCGTCAGCCGGCGGGAGCGCGGTATGACACCCTACGAGGTTATGCTGAGTGAGAGTCAGGAGCGCATGCTGGTCGTCGTCAGGCGCGGCCGCGAGCATGAAGTTCGGGCGGTGTTTGACCGGTGGGGCCTGCACTCAGACGTCGTCGGCGTCGTCACTGATGACGGGCTGGTGCGCGTTCGCGATGGCGAGACGGTCGTCGCCGAGACGCCAGCGACCATCTTCACCGACCTGTGCCCGACCTACCGCCGCGAGGGACGCTTCGGCGCTGATGCGATCGCTGCTCGGGCGATCGATCTCAGCGATCTGCCCGATGTCGCGCCGGACCAGGCGCCAGGCACGCGACTGGCGGCTGGCGAGGCGCTGGCGCGCTTGCTGGCGGCGCCGACCGTTGCCAGCAAGGCCGCGATCTTTCGCCGCTACGATCACACGATCGGCACGAACACCGTCATCGGGCCGGGCGAGGGCGATGCGGCTGTCGTACGGGTCAAGGGGACGCGACGGGCGCTGGCGTTGTCGACCGACTGCAACAGCCGGTACTGCTGGCTCGATCCACACCAGGGCGGCGCGCACGCCGTGGCCGAAGCAGCGCGCAACGTCGTGTGCGTCGGCGCGACGCCGCTTGCGATCACGAATAACCTCAACTTTGGCAATCCGACGCGTCCTGAGGTCTACTACCAACTCGAAGGCTGCATCCGAGGCATGGCCGAAGCCTGCCAATACCTGGAGACGCCGGTTGTCAGCGGTAACGTCAGTCTCTATAACGAGAGTGGACAGGGGCCGATCCTGCCGACACCGGTAGTGGGCATGGTCGGCCTCCTGGAGGATGTGAACCAGCGCGTTGGGCTGGCCTTCCCGGCCGGTTGCCGGTTGCTGCTGCTTGGCGCGCAGGAGGCATCGCTGGGCGCGTCGGAATACCTGTTCACGATCGCTAATCGGCGTGGTGGCGTGCCGCCCCGGCTCGATCTGGAGTTGGAGCGGCGCGTGCAAGCGGCAACGCTGGCCGCGATCCGGGGCGGCCATGTGCGCGCGGCCCACGACACCAGCGAGGGAGGCCTGTTGGTCGCGCTGGCCGAGGGCTGCATCGCCGGCAGCGTGGGCGCGCACATCACCCTCGACTCCACCCTGCTCGCGCGCGCCGGTGGCCGGCTCGATGCCGCGCTTTTCGGCGAGGCCGGTTCACGGGTGATCGTCGCCGTCGACGTCACGGCCGAGGCGGCCGTGCGCCGTATCGCTGCCGACCATGGCGTGCCGGTGACCGTGCTGGGCGACACCGGAGGCGACCGCGTCGTTGTCACCGGCCTGGTTGATCGCTCGCTGACCGACCTGGCCGCGGCCTACACCGCCACTCTGGTGTGAACCGCGGCCACGAGGACGACAACGACTACCGGGCCTGCCGGCGCAGCAGATCGCGGATTTCCGTCAGCAGGGCCTCTTCGGTCGATGGCGCCGGCGGCGCCACCGTCTTCTGGCGGGCCTGGCGCTCGTTCAGCATATTCATCGGCTTGACGATCAGGAAGAAGATGACCGAGGCGACCGCCAGGAACGAGACGATAGCGTTGATGACGGCGCCGAGCATGAAGCGGCTGTTGTTGATCGTGAAAGACCAGGCTGAGAAGTCCGGTGTGCCAATGATGGCGCCAATCAGCGGCGTAACCAGGCCCTCGACGATCGCCGTAATGACGGCGCCGAAGGCAGCCGCCAGCACGACGGCGACGGCCAGGTCAACGACATTGCCGCGCAAGACGAACGCCTTGTATTCTTCCCACATCTCCCGACTCCCTCCCTCGTGTGCGCCGCCGTATCGTGCCGGCTCGGTCGCCATTCGGCCTGGCGCCCATCCCGCGCCGCAGCGGCTACGAATGCGGCCTGTCCCCAGACCGCCGATGCGATCAGGGTAGATCACCAGCAAGTGAGGCGCAAGCTGGCTCGCCGCGGCGCATCGGCTGCCGCGGCCATCAGTGGTAGAACCGGCCGGCGTCGATCACCAGCGTCTGGCCGGTGATGCTGTCCGACTGGCAGAAGGCGACCACCTGTGTGGCGACATCTTCCTTGCTGGCGGCGCGCTTCAGGGCCGCGCCAGCGCGAACGCGCTCGACATAGGCCGGGTCGAGCGCGTCGGTCATGCGTGTGCCGTCCATCAGGCCGGGAGCAACGCCGTTAACCAGCACCGCTGGCGCCAGCGCCACCGCCAGGCAGCGCGTCAGGTGATTGAGGCCGGCTTTGGAGACAGCATAGGCGATGCTGGACCCGGATGGCGTGAACCCAGCCAGTGACGACACATTGACGATACGGCCGGCGCCATGCGCCGCCAGCAGCGGCGCCGCCGCTCGACACAGCAGGAATGGCCCGGTGAGATTGCGAGCGAGCAATTCGTTCCAGATGTCGGGCGTCAGGGCGGCCAGGTCCGGGTAAGGCACCCAGCGGTTGGCGGCGGCGTTATTGACCAGGATATCCAGGCGACCACGCTCGCGCTCAACGGCGGCCAGGAGCGCCGGAATGGCCGCTGGGTCGGCATGGTCTGTCGCCAGCGGCAAGCCAGGCCGGCCGTGATAACCCGCCAGCTCCTGGCAGAGCGCGGCGGCGGCAGCGTGAGACGCGTGGTAGGTGGCGACCACCTGGCAGCCGGCCGCGGCCAGAGCGTGGCAGATGCGGCTGCCGAGGCCACCGGTGCCACCAGTGACGAGCGCAACGCGACCGTGCAGATCCATCGTTCCTCCTCCAAATCCAAACCCACTCCGTCTCCGTCGGGGGCACACCGTAGCAACGACCGCCGGGTCCGGTCAAGGGAAAGGCCGCGGTCGCGTTCGGGCCGGCTTGACTGACGACTGGGGCGCTGCCTATACTCGCGCTGCGCCGCTGAAAGGCGGGACTGGCAGGGGGCATGACGGCGCGACGGTCGGTAACGGGCGGCGCCACGGAGGCGCGGTCTGGTGATCGACGCGGTGCGCGATCTGGCGGTCATGGCGGCGCACGAGGCCGGTGCGATCCAGCGGCAGGGACTCTCGACTGCGCGCACCATCAGCTACAAGGGCGCCGTCGATCTGGTGACCGAGGTCGACCATGCCTGCGAGCGGCACATCGCGGGGCTTATCGCCGCCCGCTTTCCAGACCACGAGCTGCTGGCCGAAGAGGGCACAACCGCCGGTCAGGCATCGGACTACTGCTGGATCGTCGACCCGGTCGATGGCACGACGAACTACGCGCATGGGTATCCTATCTTCGGCGTCTCGATTGCAGTGGAGCGGGCCGGCGAGGTCGTCGTCGGCGTGGTCCACGCGCCGATGCTGGGTGAGACGTTCGTGGCCGTGCGCGGCGGCGGCGCGACCCTCAACGGGCTACCGCTGCGGGTCTCCTCCATCGACATGCTCGACCGGGCTCTCCTGGCCACCGGCTTTCCCTACGACATCCGCACGCGCGCCGATAACAACCTCGACCACTGGGCCACGTTCGCCGTGCGCTGCCAGGCAGTGCGTCGCGATGGCTCGGCTGCGCTCAATTTGGCCTATGTCGCCGCTGGCCGCTTCGACGGCTTCTGGGAGATGACACTGTCGCCATGGGACATGGCCGCCGGCGTGTTGCTCGTGTCCGAGGCCGGGGGACGCCTCAGCGCGCCTGACGGCGGGCCACACCACCACCGGCAGCGGGCCTGTGTCGCCAGCAACGGTCACATTCACCAGCAGATCCTGGACACGCTGGCGTTGAACCCGGCCGGCGGCCAGCCCACCTGACCGGCGATCGCCACTCGGCCGGTTGATCGGGTCGCCGATACCTGCAATGCTTGGTGCATCACGATGCTGGACATGCCCTTTGAGTTCGACGAGCGCCGCGTCTCGCGCGCCATCCGGCGGGCCGAGGTTGTGTCGGTGTTCTTTCCGTGGTTCGACAAGGCGCTCATTCTCGATACCCGCTTCGACCATGAGACGCCGCCGGCGGTGTTCGTCGACAGCATGGCCGGCTCGGCCGACGAGCGCCTACTCTGGCTGACCCGCCAGCGGCCACGCCTCGGTCGACCGACCCGGCTGGTGGGCGCGCCCTGGCCCGCTGGTGTTCGGTCGTTCATTGACAGCGGCCACCTGGACCAGATGGTCGCGCGGGTGCGCCGGCTCGGCTTCCCGGAGTTAGAAGTAGACTGCACCCGGGCGGTCAGGCGCCTGCACACCGCCGAGCAGGCCGTGAAGCGGGCGTACGTTCGCGGTGAGCGCTGCCGCACGGTCTACTCGCGCTAAATGGCGCTCGCCGCGGAACGAGGCCGGTCAGGCGTCGATTAGCACCTCGCGACCGCTGGCTGCCGACTGCTCCATCGCTTCCGACACGGCCATGACCAGCCGGCCATACTCGCCGGGGATGGGCACCTCGTGTCCCTGCGTCAGCGCCTCGATGAAGCCGTCAAACTGGGTGGCGAGGCCGTTGGTGTCCGTGAGCGGCAGGGCCTCCCAACGCTCATCGTGGCCGATCCAGACGCCGCGCTCGCCGGTGCGCCCATATGGCTCGCGGAACTTGAGTTGGCCGTCGGTGCCCCAGTAGTCGCCACCGTACTGGACGACGCCGGTTCGGTAGGCGATGCGGTTGATCGTGACGACGACGCCGTTGTCGAACTGGACCAGCGCCTGGGAGGTGTCGTCGCAGGGGTAGTTCGGATGCGTGGCCGCGCGCATCATCGCCTTGACCGCCACCGGGCGGGCATCCACCTGCCAGAGCATGCGATCGATCAGGTGAACACCGTCCATCAACTGCATGCCGCCGCCGCGAGCGCGGTCCATCATCCAGGCCGGCCGCGCTTCGGGGTTGTAGGGCTTGTTCCACTGGTCAATGCCCATGATCAGCTCGCCGATGCGCCGCTCGGCGAGCGCCTGCTTGACGGCGCGGCCAACCGGCGACACATGCTGCGTGTGTCCGATCATGAGGCGCACGCGCGCGCGGCGGGCGGCATCGAGCATGGCGTCGCACTCGGCGACGGTGCAGGCCATCGGCTTCTCGATCATGATGTGCTTGCCGGCGGTCGCGGCATCAATCGCCGCCTGAGCGTGCAGCCAGTGCGGCAGCGCAATCAAGACGGCGTCGACGTCGTCGCGAGCGAGGGCATCGCGGTAGTCCTTCAGGCCGATCGCTCCGGCATGCTCGGCCAGGGTGGCGTTGCGCCGCGCGTCGTCGACGTCGGCGATGGCGATCAGCGTGGCGCCATGGGTCTGGCTGACGGCGCGCGCGTGCGCTGGGCCAATGCGACCCAGTCCGAGGACGGCGACTCCGATCATGCGGCCTTTCCTTTCCACGAGTCCACGATTCGTTGAGCGGGCGCCGGGCTGACCAGCGGCTATGACATGGCGACGACGCCGTCGGCCATCGCCACACCGCGTGCGGTAATGGTGTAGCCGGCACTCCAGCGCTCGCCTGGTGGCAGCACGAGGAGACCAGCATCGATTCCGCGCGCTGCCAGGTTGAGGGCATCGGCGACACAGGTGTACGGCTCAATGCTAACGACTGGCCGGTTGAGAGGGGCGAACAGGACCGCCTCCCGAAACGCGGCGTCGGCCACCACGATGACTTCCAGGTCGGCGGCCGGGTCGAGCAGCCGGCTCGACCAGGTGCCGGCGCCGGGGTCATCCAGCGCCAGACGCGTGTAGAAGGTGTCGTAGGCAGTGGTGGCCAGCGCCGGATAGCCGCGCGGGTCGTGCGTGTTCGGCGCCGGCGCCTGGCGGCCGGTCGGGACCTGGTCAGCATCCACCTCCCAGACCAGCGGCGCCCACATCTGCACCCGGCAGTCCTCGCGCCGTCCATCGGGGACGAGCGGCACGCGGAAGTAAGGGTGGAAACCGAGCCCGAACGGCATCGGCTCCGATCCCTCGTTCACGACCGTTGCCTGGGTGCGCAAGCCACCGGGCAGGAGGGTGTAGGTGATCTCCAGCCGGAATGCGAATGGCCAGGCGTCGGCTAGCTCCGGCACAGCGGCGGCGCTGATGGCGCAGGCCAGCGACGCACTCTGCTCGCCGGCATGCGTGTCGGTCACCGCGAATGGTTGGTCGAGCACCAGCCCGTGAACGGCGTGCGCGCCACCGTGAGTCGGCAGTTGGCGCGATGTGCCCTGCCAGGTGTAGCGGCCGGCACGCACCCGGTTCGGATACGGAAAGAGGACCGGCGCCCCGACACCACGCGCCGGCGCGCCGGCCGCCGGCTCGGGCACGAGTACCTCGTGGGTTTGCCCTCGAACCGCCAGCCGCAGACCAGTCACGTTGGCGCCGAGGCTAGGCAGCACGCGTGCCTCCGCGCCGGTGCGCTCATCGCGCAGGCAGTAGCCCGCCTGTGCCAGGGCCAGGTTGGCGATCTTCGTGATGGTGAAGCGTGGCGCGGCCATTGGCCCTCCGCTGCGGTCGGCACTCAGGCTAGCATGGGACACGCCACACAGCAACGACGATCGTACAAGCGGGTATGTCTGTTCAGTGACGCGCGTGGGCAGAACCGGCGGTCGATGCTACAATCCTGGAGCAGACGGCGTCACTGGGCCTGGACGGAGTGGGTCATGCCAGAGTTGCCCTGGATCTTCTGGCGGTTCGATTTCACCTCGCTAGCAGACATTCTGATTGTCGCACTCGTGTTCTACTGGGCAATCACGATCGTTCAGGGTACCCGCGCGACACAACTGATCTGGGGAGTCGTCATCCTGCTGATCATCGCCGCGATCCTCAGCACGCGGCGCGAATTCTCGTCACTCAACTTTCTGATCGACCGCTCGATCCCGTTCCTTATTCTCAGCATCCCGATTATCTTTGCGCCCGAGTTGCGGAGGGCGCTGGAGCAGGTAGGGCACACTGGCTCGCTGCTGAATCGGCCGTTCGGGGGCGCGTTTGGGCCGACTCACGAGACGAGTGTTGTTGATGAGATCTGCCGTGCGGCCGCGCAACTGGCCCGGCAGCGCTACGGCGCGCTCATCGTCGTCGAGCGGGATACCGGCCTGGGCGAGTTCATCGACCGAGCGGTGTCGATCGACTCGGCCGTCTCGCGGCAGTTGCTGATCACGATCTTCTTCCCGAATACGCCGCTGCACGACGGTGCGGTCATCATTCGTCACGATCGCGTTGCGGCCGCTGCTGCTGTGTTGCCGCTGACCGAACAGGAGATCGGCGGTAATCTGGGCACGCGCCATCGTGCCGCAGTGGGCGTGACCGAGGTGTCAGATGCGCTGGCCATCGTCGTTTCAGAAGAGACCGGCCAGATCTCTCTGGCAACTGATGGCCGCCTGCGGCGCAACCTGACCCAGGAGCGATTGCGGCACCTGATGCTGTCGTTGTTGCGGCTGGAGATGGGCGCCCCGGATCGCCTGCCGGACGGACCGGTCGGCCTGCCCAATCCATAGGCGGCGGGGATGGTGACGCTGGACGCGAACACCTGGCGCAAGCGCTTCTCCTGGATGGGGAGTCTGGGCGAGCGCGTGCGTCAGAGTGTTGAGGTCTCGACGCTGCTGCGCTTGTTGCTGGCGCTGGCTCTGTCATTTAGCTTGTGGGTGTTCGTGACCGTGCGCAACAATCCTGAGGTGACGCAGACCGTGCGGGCACGCCCAGTGGAGACACGCGCCCTGGGTGCTGGCTCGGTCGTGCTGACGCAGTTGCCGGCGGTCGACATCACGGTCGGTGGCCCAACGTCGCTGGTGGAGTCGCCCAATCGTCCCATCGCCGCGTACATCGATCTAGCCGGCGTGGCGCCGGGCAAGAACCAACGAATTCCCGTGCGCGTCGATCTGCCGCGGGGCGTGTCGCTGGCCGGCGTCAACCCATCCGAGGTCGTGATCGACATCGAGGCGCTTGTCAGTCGGGAGTTGCCCGTCCAGGTCGCCGTGCCGGCTGGACTCCCGGCGGACTTGCGCCTGGAGCAGCCTACATTGGAGCCGAAGTCGGTCACCGTGAGTGGGCCGCAGTCGATCGTGGGCGAGATCGCGCGGGTGGTGGTGCGCCCGGAGCTGGGCGGCAACGTCGACGAGCTCGTGCGCGCAACCCGACCGATCCCGCTGGACACGGCCGGACGCGAGGTCAACGGCCCCAACCTGGAGCTCAATCCGCGCACGGTGACGGTAACGCTGCCGTCGCGAACGCTACGCAGCAGCAAGACGGTGCCGGTGCGCTACAGCATCGTCGGTCAGCCGGCGGCTGGGTATCAGATCGGCTCGATCCAGACGACACCAGCGCAGGTCAATATTCTGGGTGATGCTGACCTTCTACTGCGCATAACGTCACTAGAAACGGAGCCGATCGACATCAGCGACCGGCGGCAGACGCTGGTGCAGACAGTGCCGTTGCGCGTGCCGGCCGGTGTGACGCCGGAGCAAAGCACGGTCCAGGTCGAGGTAGGCATCGCCCCTATCGAAGCCCGGGTGCGTCTGACGCTGACGGTGCTGCCAATCGGCCATGGCCCTGGTCTGCGGGCACAGGTGGTGCCGGGCACCGTTGACGTCATGCTCAAAGGCCCGGTGCCGCGCATCCAGGAGATCGACGTCGGCGCGCTGCGCGCCGAGGTGCGGTTGCAGGCCCTCGGGCCAGGGGTCCATCTCGTGGCGCCGACCGTTGTCGGGCCGGGCATCGACCGTCTGGAGATCGTCGAGATTCAGCCGGCCCGCGTGACCGTGCAGATCACAGCCGAGCCGACGGCCACGCCGCCGGCCACGCCGACTGCGGTCATCACCCCGGCGCCGACCGTGACGCCCCGGTAGACCCCGGCGAGACCTCTTCCGCCAGCAGAACTGCCTCGGCAATCTGGCGCATGGGGCGGCGGCTGTCCATGCTGGCTTTGCGGATGCGCTGATAGGCTTCGTCTTCGGTGAGACCCTGCTTCTCCATCAGCACCCCTTTGGCCTTGGCGACGATCTTTTGCGTCTCCAGCGCGTCCTTCAGGTCGGCGTTGTCCTGCCGCAACTCGCGAAATTGGCGGAAGCGACTGATCGCGACCTCGATGGCCGGGGCCAGTTCGTCCGTGCGGATCGGTTTAACGAGATAGTTGAAGACACCGGCCTCGGTCGCCTTGGCGATCAAGTTCTCATCGGAGAAACCTGTCAGCAGGACGCAGGGCGCAATCCCGTCGGCCGCCAGTTCGCTGGCGGCGCGAATGCCCTCGGCCATGTCCACGCGGCTGTCCGGCATGCGCGCGTCGAGCAGGACGACATCGGGCTTGTACATGCGCGCGAGGTCGATCGCCGTCTGGGCGTCACTCGCATCGCCCACGACCTGATATCCGAGTTCGGTCAATTCTTCCCGCAAGTTCATGAGAATCATGGAATCGTCGTCGGCAATTACGACTCGAGCTTTGCTCACACGGTCCTCCGGTCACCGGCCTGTCTGTCCCGTCGTGGCTCATCCGGGCCTGAGCGCCAGCTACTGTGCCGGGGTTGGCGCCGGCTGACGGGGCGGCCGGAGCATTAACCCTGAGACGAGGCTATCGCAGCGCCCGCTGAGCGTCAATCTCGTGACCGAGCCGGCGCGCCGGTGAGACGGGTCGCAGCGGTAGGTAAACCAGGCCGGTTCGCACCGATCGACGCTGATCCAGATCGCGTCCGGGCGAGCCTAGGCTGGGAAATCGATCATGCCCAGGCCAGCCAGGTGGCGGCCCGCCCGCGAGCGCTTGCCGACATCCCCGTAGTGCAGGCCATACCCTGCTGTCAGGAGCAGTGCCAGGTCGTCCAGCGCCTCGACCGGGCCGAAGACCAGTTCGGCCTCTATTTCCGTGTCGACGTAGTTTGGCGCTGCCGGCAGGGTCATCCGATCCCACAAGAGATGCAGCACAGCGTCTGCTTGCCAAAGGCTGCGCCCAACCCGAGTAACGCGGGCGACGAACCAGGGCGCGATGGCCGCCACGGGCGTATAGTCAGCAACGAGGTCGAGAAGCGGGTGGTCGGTTAGCGGTGCTCCAAATGATAGGGGCTGAGTGTACTCTGGTCGGGCAGACAGGCGCCCGGTGACGTGGTTGCGCGGCAGCTTGACCGTCAGTTCGGCGCGGATGGGCCGGTCGTCCTTTGCGTTGGGTTCGAGGAAGACCCGCTGCCGAAAGGTGATGCCGAGACGTGCCAGCGCGAGCGATGGGGTCTCGTAGTAAGTGGTGAGGTGCCGCTCGACCGGGAGAGGCGCCGTCTGATAGCTGTGCCAGGTAGGACACCGCACGGCCTCAATAGGGAGCCGCTCCACCGGGAGGAAGCGCAGCTCCCGCTCCAGGTGTGGGCGAAGGCTGGTCGCGGGACGAGTAGTGGGCTCGGTCACGTCATCTCCTTGTTCGTGGTGGGCGCCAGCGGTGTTCGAGTCGTTCTGCATGCCACGTGCCAGGCTGGTCGCGAACCGCATTGCGGCGGCGCCCAGCGCCGTCATGAGCGCCGGTGTGCCGGCAGGTTTTCAGGGCGAACGTGCTACACTACCCGCCGGGAGGTGTGCGGTGTCGCTTTCGGCGCGGGGCGAGTCCGCAGTGATGCCGATGTACAGTGTACGATTGCCGCCGGTGATCCATGCGGGCGACGGCGCGGTGGCGCGCCTGCCTGGCGAGGTCGCACGTCTCGGCCGGCGTCCGCTGCTGGTGACCGACCCCGTCGTCGGCCGGCAGCCGTTTCTGCCGGCGCTGGCGGCGGCGCTGGCGGCGGCCGGGTTGGCGCTAGCTCGCTTTGACGACCTGCCCGGGGAGCCGACGACACGTGAGGTAGACGCCGGCCTGGCGGCGGTGCGTGCCCACGGCGCTGATGTCATAGTGGCGATCGGTGGCGGGTCGGTCATTGACACGGCCAAGGCAGTAGCGGCCATGGCGACGCACGCCGGGCGGATCGCCGACTATCAGGGGTCGGAGCGCTTTCGGCACGACCGCTTGCCGCTGGTGGCCGTTGCCACGACTGCCGGCACTGGCTCCGAGGTGACCCGGTTCACTGTGATCACCGACCCCGATACGAACGTCAAGATGCTGATTACCGACGCGCGACTGGTGCCGGATGTCGCGATTGCGGACCCGGTGCTGACCCATGGCTGCCCGCGGCCGGTCACGGCGTCGACGGGCATGGACGCGCTGACGCACGCGATCGAAGCCTATGTCAGCCAGCGTGCGACGCCGTCGTCTGATCTGTTCGCGCTGGCGGCCGTGCGGCAGATTGGCGGTTGGCTGGAGCGGGCGTGGACGGACGGGAACGATGCGGCCGCGCGCAGTCAGGTCATGATCGGCGCACTGCACGCGGGCATCGCGTTCAGCAATGCCTCGGTGGCGCTCGTCCATGGCAGGTCTCGTCCGATTGGCGCGTACTTCCATGTGCCGCATGGGATCGCCAATGCGATGCTGCTGCCGGTCGTCTTGCGCTACAGTGTGCCGGCCGCGCCCGAGCGCTACCGTGACCTAGCGCTGGCGGCTGGATTGGATGACGGCTTGCCGGCAGTCGCCGGCGATCGATTCGCTGACTGGATCACCGACCTGGCGCTCCGGCTGGCAGTGCCATCCTTGCGTGGCTATGGCCTCGATCCCGCTGACGTGCGCCGGCTGGCGCCCCGCATGGCGGCCGACGCGGTAGCCTCCGGCTCGCCGGCGAATAATCCCCGCGTGCCCACCGAATCTGAGATCGTTGCCCTGTACGAGCAGGCGCTGTAGGGCGCAGTGACGCTGGCGGCCGGCACGACGGGGAGCATGAGAGAGCCATGGAAGATAGTGACGATCGCCGCCCCGACAGCGACCGCCGCGTGAGCCGACCCATCACCTACGCCGTGGAAACCCGAGCCGTGCACGCGGGCGAGCGGGCACGCCCTTCGGCGGCGATACCGACCGCTACGCCCATCCACCGCAGCACGACTTTCGTCTACGACTCGGCTGAGGAGTTGGACGCGGTCTTTGGCGGCGAGGCCACCGGCTATGTCTACTCGCGCATCTCCAATCCGACGGTCGAGGCGCTGGAGAAGGCGGTTGGGTCGCTGGAAGGGGCAGCCCACTGCGTGGCCTTCGGCAGCGGCATGGCCGCTCTGCACGCCGCGCTGCTGGCAGCGGGTGTCGCGGCAGGTGACCGAGTCGTTGCCTCAATAGATCTGTACGCCACGACCTTCTCCCTGCTCAACACCATCCTGGCTCCGCTTGGCGTCCGCACGACGTACGTCGATTTGAACGACCCGGCGGCGCTCGCCGCGGTGCTGGCCGATGGCGAGGCACGCGCCGTCCTGGTCGAGTCGATCTCTAATCCGCTGTTGCGAGTCGCAGACATCCCGGCGCTGGCGGTGGCGGCGCATGCCCATGGCGCCACGTTGATCGTCGATGCCACTTTCACCCCGCCGCCCCTCGGCTCACCTCTGGCGCAGGGCGCTGATCTGGTTGTTCACTCGGCCACCAAGTATCTCGGTGGCCATGCCGACATCACTGCCGGTATCGTCTACGGCAATGGCATGGCCGCAGCCTCGCTGAGGCCGCTGGCTCAGACGATGGGGGCGCTGCTGGCGCCGAACGAGGCCTGGCTGCTGCTGCGCGGTGTGAAGACATTGCCCCTGCGGCTGCGCCGCCAGTGCGCGACGGCGCGTCTGCTGGCCCGCCGCCTGGCTCACCACCCGCGGGTGGCGCGGGTGCATTTTCCAGGTCTCTCGTCGCACCCTCAGCATGCTGTCGCGCGCCGGCTCCTGCGGCCGGGCTGGTACGGCGGCATGATCAGCTTCGAATTGCGGGATGCCGGTCCGGCGGACGTCCATCGCTTTCTCAACTGCCTGCGCCTATGCCTGCCGGCTACCAGCCTGGGCGACATCTATTCACTCGTTTCGTGCCCGGCGATGGCTTCCCACCGTGAGTTGTCGCCGCGCCAGTGTCAGCGCATGGGTATCAGTCCGGCGCTCCTCCGCCTGTCCGTCGGGATCGAGCACCCGGCAGATCTGGCGGCCGATCTGCTCGGGGCGCTGGACGAGTTGGAGCGACCGGTCGTGTTCACGCCAGCGGCCCGGCAGGTGATGGCTGGCGTTGGTGGCGTGGGCACTGACGACGAGGAGCCGGCGCCCTAGGAAAAGAGCCGTCGCCGGTCGTCATCGTCGCGGCTGGCGATGGCCGTTTGACATCCGGCATTCTTCTGGCGCCCGTTGCGTATGGCAGGCATCAACCAAGCACCCTCGATCGGGACCGCGTGCAACACGGGAGCGGCACTCGCCATGGAGATCGCAGTCAACACCGCGTGCTTCATCGGTCGGCAAACAGGCTATGCCCTGCGCCCGTTCGCCTGGGGACCGGCCCGTGCCGCGACCGTGGCCGTTTTCGATGGTCCCGCGTTCGCCGCACAGTTCGACGAGTTGGTGCGCGCGATCGCCTCGCTCGGCGTTCGTGCGATCGAGGTCTGGTCGGCGCATCTGGTGCCGACGTCGACTGCGGCGACAGTAGCACAGGCCGCTGATATCCTGGCCCGACACGGACTGAAGGTCGCCGGTTATGCGGCGAGTTTGCGGCGGGCTGGTCTGAGCGACGCAGAGCTGGAGCGAACCTTTGAGATCGCCGCCGACCTGGGGGCGCCGCTCGTCGTTGGCGGCCTCCACCCAGCCTACGCCGAGACCGTCTACGCGCTTTGCCAGTCGACCGGCATCAGTTTCGCGCTTGAGAATCATCCCGAGCATGACCCGCTGGATATTCTGGCGCAGATTGACAGCCGCGAGCGCCACTTCGGGGTCGCTCTCGACACCGGGTGGTTCAAGACGAACGGCGTCGACGCTGTCAAGGCGATCGGCCGACTGCAGGAGTACCTGCTGCACATCCACCTCAAAGATGTGCGCTCGGTCGGCCTGCCGCACCGGACCTGTCCGCTGGGCGATGGCGTCGTCGGAATCCAGGCGGTGCTGGCGCGGCTGCAGCAGGTTGGCTACCAGGGGATGCTGTCGATCGAGCACGAGCCACCCGACCACGACCCGCTGGCCGATCTGGCCGTGAGTGTCAAGCGGGTGCAGACCTGGCTGGCCGCATCGACGCCGGCGGCGATCCGTGGGTAGCCGCCGGCGCGGCACGCCCTAGCTGAAGCGTGCGAACAGGTTGCCGATGACTTTGTGCGCGTCGGCCTCGACGCCGCTGTGCTGGGAGGCCAGCCGCTCGTTGTACGATGTGGAGCCGGAAGCGCGCTGGTAGATCAGGCCCGTGTACAGCGGATCGTCAATGGCGGCGTAATGCAGCGCGCTCACCATGTCGGACGGGTCATACCCGGCCGGCAAATCGGCTACCTCATCGCGATAGAATTTGAAGGTGTTGATCTTGTTGAAGGTCGGGCAGGGCGAGTAGGCGTCGATCAAGGAGAACCCCTTGTGCTCGATGCCTTGCACGATCAGGTCGGCCAGCTCCTTTGGCTTACCGGAGAAGGCCCGCGCCACGAACGTCGCGCCACAGGCGATCGCCAGCGTCAGCGGGTTGAGCGCCTGGTCGAGACTGCCCTTGGGGGTGGATTTGCTGACATAGCCGAGCATGGAGGTGGGTGAGGTCTGGCCCTTGGTCAGGCCATAGACCGCGTTGTCCATGATGATGTAGGTGATGTCCAAGTTGCGCCGGGCGGCATGAATGAAATGCCCGCCGCCGATGGCGAAGCCGTCGCCGTCGCCGCCGAGCGCCAGCACGGCCAAGTCCGGATTGGCGACCTTGACGCCGGTCGCAATCGGCATGGCGCGACCGTGGACGCCGTGAAAACCGTAGCTGCTGACGAAGAACGGGAAGCGGCTCGAGCAGCCGATGCCGGCGACCGCCACCACGTCCTTCGAGTCGTAACCCTTGATCCGCAGCGCGTTGTAGACGGCGTTCAGAACGCCGAAGTCGCCGCAGCCAGGGCACCACGTCGGCTTCTCTTCGGACTTGTAGTCGTCGATCGTGCGCTCGATGGTGAGCGTGCCGTCAGCCATGGGTCCCCTCCCAGCAGCGATCGCGCGCCTGGCCCCGAGGCTAGGCGCGCGGCAGGACGCCGACCTCGCTCATCGCCTGCACCAGCTGCTCGACGGTGAACGGTCGACCTTCGTAGGTGTTGACTTTGATCAGCGGCACGCCATAGCGCGCGACCAGGAAGTCGGCCAGTTGGCCGCTGTAGTTGACCTCGGCGCACAAAACGACTCGCTTGCTGCGCAACCAGTCAGCCAGTTGATGGTCGGGCAGGGGGCGGAGCATCCTCGGCGCGAGCAACTCGGCGCGGATCCCGCTGTCGGCAGCGCGATCGATGGCCTCGATGACCGTGCCGGCCGTCGACCCCCAGGTCACGATACCGATGTCGGCCGTCGGATCGCCGTAGTGGAGCGCCGGTGGGGCGTCCATCGCGGCGTGCTCGAGCTTGCGGAATCGCTTCTCGGTCATCTCCCGGTGGGTCTGGGCGTCATAGCGCGGCCGGCCGGCCGTGCCATGCTCAAGGCCGGTCGCGACATACTGGGCGCCGGCGGTGCCCGGCACACCCATCGGCGACACGCCCGTCTCGGTCAGCGCATAGCGCTCGAAGGGCAAGCCGGCGCTCGCTTTGGCACTGCTGTTGCTGCCGGTGAGCCGGTCGACGATCTCGACCTGAGAGAGATCGGGCCGCGGAATGCTCTGGCTGCGCACCGCCAGGACGGTATCCGACAGGAAGACGACCGGCGTCTGGTACTTTTCGGCGAGGTTGAAGGCCGTGATGGTCTGGAAGAAGCAGTCCTCGACCGATGTCGGCGCGATGACGATGCGCGGCGCCTCGCCGTGCCCGCCGACGCAGGCGATGTTCAGATCGCCTTGCTCGTGGCGGGTGGGCATGCCGGTCGAGGGGCCGGCGCGCTGGACGTCGGCGATGACGCACGGCAGCTCAGCCATGATGCCGAGGCCGAGCAATTCCTGCATCAGGCTAAAGCCGGGGCCAGAGGTCGACGTCATCGCCTTCTTGCCGGCAAACGACGCGCCCAGCACCATGCCCAGCGCTGCCATCTCGTCCTCGGCCTGGACCGAATCGCCACCGATCTTCGGCAACTCGGCGACGAGGAACTCCATAATGTCGGACGCTGGCGTGATGGGATAGCCAGCGAAGAAGCGGCAGCCAGCGACCAGAGCCGCCAGGCCGACTGCCTGGTTACCCGAGACAACCATGACGTTCTCGGCTGGCGGCGGCAGATGTAACTGGTAGTCGGTGCGCTGCGGCACATGCTGCTCGACGTAGCTCATGCCGGCTTCGACGGCCTCAAGATTCTTTGGCAGCAGTTCGACGTACCGGCCGAAGCGATCCTTCACGAGCTGGCTCAGAAACGACTGTGGCAGACCCAGCAGCGCTGCCGCGGCGCCGTAGGAGACGACGTTCTTGCCGCGCTCAAACCGCAATTGCGTCTTGGCGATATTGGTTAGCGGCAGCGCGACGCGTTGGTACTGACCGCTGTCCGGCGGTGTGAATTCGGCCGAGTCGTAGATGAGCAGGCCGCCTGGCTTGAGGTCACCGACATTGACGTCGTAGGCCTCCTGCGTGAACGCCATCAGGATGTCGACCAGGTCGCCGCGGTGGTGCAGGTCGGCCTGGCTCAGGCGGACCTGATACAGCGAGTTGCCACCTTTGATCTCCGCCGGTGGCACGAAGTCGGTCAGGATGCGGAAGCCGGCACGAGCGGCGGCCTGAGCGAGGAGTTGTCCGGTACTCTGGATGCCCTCGCCGGCCTCGCCCGCGATGCGAATGACGACGTCTTGCTGTGGCATGCTCCCCCTCGTGTGTAGGCGACACTGCCCCGGCCGCGCAGCGACCTCATCGTCGCCGTCGCCGCGCCAACCCATTGCCGATTATAGCGCGCGTCCTGCGACAACGGCATCCAGCGATGGTCATGGTTCGGTGCGCTGGCACGCGCACCAGACTCCGAGATGGGATGTGGCGATGGCCACGTTCTCACCCGACATGCGCTCGTCGCAGCTGGGTTAACTGGCCGGTGCGGTCCAGGTCGTCAAGCCAGCGATCGACCGACTCGGCGAAGTCGGGGGCGTCAAAGGGCATGGCGATAGCATAGGGCGCGGGATCGAGCGGCGGGTCCAGGATGTCGAGGGCAGGGTCGGCCGCGCGACGGATCAGGGCGGTTACTCGATCGACGGCGACCGCGTCGACGCGACCATCGCGCAGGGCCATCAGCGCCGCATCGAGGCTGGTGAAGCTCGAATCGAGGGTGAAGCGATGCTCGCGCACCTGCCGGCGTGCGGCCTGGTCGCCCAAACTGCCCATCTCCGCGCCGATCCTGCGGCCCTGGAGGGCGTGGAGGCCACCGTACCCATCGATGTGGCGAACGACCAGAACTTCACCCGCCTCGAAATACGGTCGCGAGTAGATCACTGCACCAATCATCTCCTCCTGTCGGGGCAGCGCCGAGACGATGACATCGATGCGACTGACGCGCAGCGCGTCGTACAGGCCATCAAACGGGATGTCGACCAGCTCCAGCCGCCAGCCGAGGTGCGCCGCCAGCCGGCGGCTCAGCTCCACGTCGTGGCCAGTCAGGATGCCGCCGTCACGGGTGGCAAACGGCGGATAGCTCGCATCCAGACCGACCCGCAGCACGCCCGGCTGCCACTGGTGCGGCGGCTGCACGTCCGCGACCGGGAGCGGCGCCGGCGGTGGCGGCGGCAGCAGCGCGATGACGGCGGCCACGACTGTGACCGTCAGCAGCGGCGTCCATGGCACGCGCGCCCACCAGCGCTCTGATCGCCGGTCGGTCACGGCTCCCCCTCTGGCGGCACGAAGCCGCGCGCTGCGCGCTGAACCTCCAGATAGAGCGGCGTCGGCGTGAAGTCCGGCGCGACGAAGGCATAGTTGTCGTGGTAGGTGCGGTTCGGGCGGGGGGTGCGAAACGTCCACAGGCACATGGCATCGAGCCAGGGCCACTCGGTCGCGAGCTGGTAGGCTCGCAGCGTATAGGCGATGCGGGCGGCCGGCGCTACGCCGTAGGTCCAGCGCGGGCTGTCGTTCCAGCCGCCCTCGGTGATGAGCGCCGGCTTGGCGCCGTCGCCGAATTGCTCCATGACCTGACGGGTCAGTAACGCCCGCGAGAAGGTGATCTTCGTCGCGTCGGCCGGTGCGTCCGGTGGCAACGTCAGCCCGTAGGCGTGGATGGCCAGCGCGTCGAAGTGTGCCGCCGCGCCGGCGCGGTACATCGCCCGTAGGTACTCCAGATCGTCCAGGCCCCAAGGGCTGCCAGCCGGTTCGGTAGTCGGCGCGAGACCAGCGGCGACGACCCGCATGTCGGGGTTCACGCGCTTCACGGCGGCATAGGTCGTTGCCAGCAGCCGCGTGTAGGCCACTGGATCCACCGGCCGCTGGCCCCATTCGTAGGCGAGGTTCGGCTCGTTCCAGACGACCAGGTGGCTGACGCGGCCGCGATAGCGGGTGGCCACAGCGGCGGCAAATCCGGCGAACGCCTCGTACTGGTCGGGGTCGAGGTGCTTGAACGTCGTGCCGGGTGGCCTGGCCCAGGCCGGCACGCTGTCGATCCGCAGGACGACCCGCAGCCCCTCCATGACGGCACGGTCGACCAGGCGGTCGGCATGGCGCCAGTCAGCGTCATCGGGCGTGCCGCCCTGGACGTAGGGCCAGGGGAGATACTCGACCACCCAGGCGGCGCCCATCTGCCGGACCATGCGATAGGTGCGGGTGATGCGCTCGGTCGAGCCCTCGTCGGTCAGGCGGGTGTGGATGCCGACCTTGGGGTTCAGGGTCTGCACCACACGCGGCGTCTCGACCGGCTCGGCGCGCGGGAAAGCCAGCTCGCGCGCCAGGTGACCGGTCGCGAGCACGATCACGAGGGCCACCAGGGCCGAGGTCGGTGTGACGGATGAGCGCCGCATGCCCTGACCGTGTGTCGACCGTGGCTCGCGCGAGCCAGCCTGCGAGCGATGGTACCGCCCGCTCCGGACAGCGGCAATTCCAGTCACACGGTACTCCCGATCCGACGTCCGGCTCTCTGCCCGACTGGCCCGACGGTTGGCCGGACCGGTCGTTATACTGGCGAGGGTGCGGCATGGCGCCCGGAGCGGAGGCGGCAATGGCGGTCCGGCTGGCTCACGTCTGGAGCGACATCTGGCCGGTCACGATCGCGGTTGGACTGGCAGTTGGCGCCGGGATGCTCGCGGCCGGCATCGGACCCGCGCCGGCGGTGGGGCTAGCGCTCGCGCTGCCGCTGGCGGCCGGGCTGCTGCTCGACCCGCGCGCCGGCTTGCTGCTGACGGTCGTGCTGGTCGCGCTGCTGCCCTATGCCACGCTGCCGGTGCGTCTGGTGCTCACGCCGTCTCTGGTCACACTGGCCGCGGCGGCGACCATCGTCGTCTGGCTCCTGCGGCTGCTGATGCGGCGAGACGAGGCCATTCGTCGCACGCCGCTCGACCTGCCGTTGCTGCTGCTGCTGGCCGCCAGTCTGGTTGCCTTCGTGATCGGCCTGGACCGGGGCTACACGACCCAGACTGCCCACGACTTCGGCAAGCTGACGGTCGGCGTCGTCCTGGCAGTCGTGGCTGTCAACACTGTGCGCGCCGGAGCGGCCGCGGCGCTCGTGGGTGTGCTGGTTGGCGCGACGACGCTGTCGGCTGGTCTCGGGCTGGCGCTGTATGCGGCCGGATCAGCGACAACGGAGGCGGCGCTGACGCGCCTGTTGCCGCTCGGCTACCCGACGGCGCGCATCGTGCGCTGGATTGAAGACGACCCGCTCAAGCCGATGCGCTTGACGTCGACCGGCGTTGACCCGAACAGCTTTGGTGGCCTGCTGATGGTGGCGCTAGTGCTGGCCGTCGGCATGGTAGTCACGCGTCGACCGCTCGTGCCGCGCTGGCTGACCGTGCCGGCGCTGCCGGTGCTGTGCCTGGCGCTGCTGCTGACGTACTCGCGTGGAGCCTGGGTCGGGGCGGCGGCCGGCCTGGGCTGGCTGGCCGTCGTGCGCTACCGCTGGTTGCTGCCGGGGCTGGGCCTGGGTGGGCTGGCGGTCGTGTCGGCCGGGGTGGGCGCTGGCTTCGCCGGTCGCCTGATCGAGGGGTTGCAGTTGCAGGACCCGGCGACTCGCCTGCGCCTGGCGGAGTACCAGAACGCGCTGGCGATCATCCAGGCCTATCCGGTGTTCGGCGTCGGCTTCGGGCAGGCGCCGTCGATTGACCTGCAGACGGGTGTCTCCAGCATCTACCTGGCGGTAGCCAGCCGCATGGGCCTGGTCGGGCTGGCCGCGCTGCTGTGGGCGATCGGCGCCGCACTACTGGTCGTTTGGCGCGGCGCGCGCCGGGTCTGGGCAACGCCGGTGGGCGATCTGCTGGTGGCGCTGCTGGCGGCGCTGGTTAGCGCCCTGGTCGTCGGGGTGTTCGACCACTACTTCTTCAACATCGAGTTCAGCCACATGGGCACGCTCTTCTGGCTCCTGATTGGGGCTGCGGTCGGTGTTGCCACCAGCCTGGACGATCGGCTCACTGCCGATAGGGCGGCGGCGAGGGGTGATGGCGGGTTGGCTCACGTTTCGGCCACGGCGGCATCGCGCCAGTCGAGATTACGGGTACCATAGGCATGTTGTAGGCCGCGCCGGGCAAATTGCCGCGACGGTATGCCGCCTGCCCAGAGCGAGGATTCAACTATGGGCCATCACAACCAGCGCCGTCAGCGCGGCGGCCGGCCGCAGGCCAGTGGGCCGCGAGTGCGCGGCGGCGCGGACCACCAGCGTGCCGATGCGCTGCGCCGGGAGAACTCACCGGTCGAGCGCGACGAGTTCGGCGCCGATCTGCCGGGCGACACCGGTGACGCGGCCAGCGCTCCGGCCACCGGCGAGCCGGTGCGGCTGACGATCACCGGCATGGCCTACGGCGGCGAGGCGGTCGGCCGCGCCGCTGACGGCACGGTCGTCTTCGTCTGGGGAGCATTGCCTGACGAAGATGTGCTGGTCGACATCACCGACCGGCGCAAGCGCTTCTGGCGCGGTCGCGTGCGGGAGATCTTGACCGTCTCGCCCGACCGCGTCGAGGCGCCGTGCCCGATCTTCCGCGTCTGTGGCGGCTGCCAGTGGCAGGACCTGGCCTACCCGGCCCAGGTCGCGGCGAAGCAGGCGATTCTGCTCGACCAGGCGCGCCCAGCCTTTGCCACGGTCGACGAGGTCATGCTGCCGGCGCTGGCGATGGTCGACCCGTGGCGATACCGCAACACCGCCCACTTCACGGGCGACGCCGAAGGCAATCCGGCCTTCCGGCGCTGGCTCAGCCATGACGTCGTTGCCGTGGAGGCTTGCCCGGTGACGCAGGAGCCGATCAACTCGGCGTTACCAGCCTATCGTGGCACGGTCTCGCCAGGGGAGCGGCTGAGCCTGCGTTGCTCGGCCGACGGCGCCCAGATGCAGGCCTGGCGCGCCGACGACAAGCCCAGCCGGGGGGAGCGGACGCTGACGGAGGAGGTGCTGGGCACGCGCTACCAGGTGTCGCCGCGATCCTTCTTCCAGATCAATACCCGGCGCGAGTTGCGGCCGCCGCTGGGGGGCGGACGGTCGACCGTCGCCGCCACTACCGAGCCGACGAGCCTGACCGAAGATATGGTCCGGCTCGTGCTGGACAGCACGCTTGAGTACTCGGACCAGACCGTCATCGACGCCTACTGCGGGGTGGGTCTGTTTGCCCTGCCGATCGCAACGCGCGCCCCGCGCGTGATCGGCATCGAGGAATCAGATGTGGCCGTGCTGGATGCCATCGCCAACGCGCAGGCGGCCGGCCTGACGAACATGCTGTTTCTGCGGGGCGGCGCCGGAACGATGCTGCCAGCCATCGCCGAGCCGGTCAGCGCGGTGGTGCTGGACCCACCGCGCACCGGCGTCGACGAGGCGGCGCTGCGGTCGATCATCGACCGGGCCATCCCGCGGGTGGTTTACGTCTCCTGCAACCCGGCCACGCTCGGCCGGGACCTGCACTGGCTGGCCGGTGGCGGCTACCGGCTCGATTCGCTGCGACTGATCGACCTCTTCCCGCACACGCTGCACATCGAGGCAATTGCCGTCCTGACGATGCGCGGTGATTGACGCGACGGGAGCGCCCACCGAACCCGTCGCTCAGAGCGAGGCAGATGCTGCTGTCACGCGGGAAGGTTTCTTTGCGGCTGTCTACGATTTGGTGAGGGCCGTGCCGCCGGGCAAGGTGACGACCTACGGCTGGCTGGCGCGCCGGCTGCGGCGGCCCCAGCACGCTCGCCTGGTCGGCTACGCGCTGCATGGTGCGCTGGCGCGCGACGGTGTCCCCTGTCACCGGGTCGTCAACAGCCAGGGCCGGCTGAGCGGTGCACCGCATTTCGGGCCACCCGGTCAGAAAGCGATGCTGGAGAGCGAGGGTGTCGCCTTCACGGCGGGCGGCGCCGTCGACCTGGCTCGGGCGCTGTGGCGACCCGACGCGCTGGGCGCGGGTAGTCGCGATGTCAAGAATGGCTGGCCGCCAGCCGATGACGAGGAGCGGGCGTCGGGCGCGGCGTATACGCCATGAGGAGGCAAGGGTGATGGGAGATCGGCGACCGGCATGGCCCGTGGCAGAGGCTCCAGTGGATGCCTACGATCAACTGGTGCAGCTGTCGAACTTGATCGGCCAGGATGTCTCGCTCGTGCAGCCGGGTGGCGGCAACACGTCACTCAAGCAGGACGAGGTCGATTTCCTCGGCCGACCGACGCGGGCGCTGGTCGTCAAGGGCAGCGGCACCGATCTCCGGACGATCACGCGCGCCGGGTTCACCCATCTCGATCACGACCGCCTGCTGGCGCTGGCGCAGTTTGAAGACCTGACCGACGAGGCGATGACGGCCGCCTGTCGCCAGGCGATGCTCTTTCCCGACCGCGACCCGGCGCCCAGCGTCGAGACGCTGCTGCACGCCATCCTGCCGGCGCGCGTCGTCGCCCACACGCACGATATCGCGACGATGTCGCTGACGGACACGCGCTTCCCCGAGCGGTTTGTCCAGGCGGTCTACGGCGACGATGTGGCCATTGTCGACTACGTGCGCCCTGGCTTTCCACTCGCGCGCCAGATCGCGTGCTTACCCCTGGGACCGCGTGTGCAGGGGCTGATCCTCGTCAAGCATGGGCTGGTCGCCTGGGGCGACACGCCCGAGGCGTGCTACGCCAGCCTGCTGAATCTGATCGCGCGGGCTGAGGTATTCCTGACGCCGCGCCCGTTGCTGGGCGTCGTGCCGAAGCCGGACCTGAGCGCACTTCTGCCGGCCATCCGTGGCGAGTTGTGTCGGCGCGAGCGGGTCGTCCTCCACGTCGACGACGACCCGGCCATCGTCGCCAAGATCAGTGACCCACGGTTTGTCGAGCTGGCCGCGCGCGGGGTAGCAACGCCGGAGCACATCCTCCGCGCCGGCAAGATGCCGGCCATCGTGCGCACGGTGGCGGACGTCGCTGCGCTCCCGACCGGCCCGGTGCCGGACGCGGTGAAGATCGTGGCCATCCCCGGCGGCGCACTGGTTGGCGCCGCCTACAATTCGGCCAGCGCGCGTACGGCGGTGATCTCCTACCGGACGGTGCTGGAGACGATGGAGAACGCCGAGGGGATCGACCAGTTCGCGTTCCTGACCGATGAGCAGGCACTGGAGATGGAGACGTGGCCGCTGGAGCGGCGCAAGATCGAGGCGCGCATCCGGCGGCCATTCGAGGGCCGCGTAGTGGTCGTCGTCGGCGCTGGCAGCGGCATCGGACTGGCGACGGCGATGGCCTTCCAGCGGGCCGGCGCCCACGTCGTGGCCGCCGACCTGATGCCGCCGGCGCTCGGCGACCTGCCCCATGCCGTCGATGTGCGCGACGAGGCCAGCGTGGCGACGCTCATCGAGGAGACGGTGCGAGCGTTCGGCGGCCTCGACGTCCTTTTCTACACACCGGGCGCGACGCCGCACCTGCACGGCGTCGAGGAAATGCCGCTGACCGAGGTCGTGCGCCAGCTAGAGGTGCACTACATCGGTGCGGTGGCGGTGACCCGACTCGCGGCGCAGGTCATGATCCGGCAGGGGATCGGTGGGCGGCTAATCTACAATGCCTCCAAGGCCGCGTTTGCGCCGGGGCGACAGGCGGCGGCCTACGGCGCGTCGAAAGCGGCGCTGGCGCACTACGCCCGCAATGTGGCGAACGAGTTGGGGCAGCACAAGATCACGGCCAACTACGTCAACGCGGACATGATCGATACGCCGCTGTTCCGGCGGCTGATCGCTGAGCGCGCAGCCGGCGACGGCGTCAGCGAGGCACAGGTGATCGAGCGCTATCGCGCCCGCAGTGTCACCGGCGATGTGCTGATTCCGCCGCAGGCCGTCGCTGAGGCCGTGTTGTGGCTGGCAACTGACGCGGCGGCATTCACCACCGGCTGCGTCCTGACTGTCGGCGGTGGCGCGGAGGCGTTTCCGCGCTGACGATGTGATCTGACCGTCACCACTCGACAGCGTGGCACGCCGGGACTAGACTGCCGCCGCCGCGCTGCGTGTCGCGCGGGACAGCGGAGGGGGCGCCGATGGCGAGCGAGTGGTCGGACGATGAGCGCCGCCTGATTCAGGAGCTGATCCGGGTCGGACAGTTGCTGTTCAAGCGTGATCTGACCTGGGGCACGGCTGGCAACCTGAGCGCGCGGGTGGACGCGAACCATTGCGTCATCACCGGCGCGGGCACGGTGCTGGAGGACCTGCGCGAAAGCGACTTCGCCCGCGCGGCGATCGACGGCGACGACTTCGACGGGCCGACCCGGCCGTCGAGCGAGCTGAAGGTGCACCAGCAGGTATACCTGGCCTGTCCCGACGCCGGTGCGGTCCTGCACGCCTCGCCCTTCTTCACGACATTGGCGGCCAGCTCCAACCTGGCGATCAATACGGCGTTGACACCCGAGGCCATGGTCTACGTGGGCGAGATTCACCGCGTGCCGTACATGCACGCCGGCAGCGCCGCGCTGGCGGAAGCCGTCGGTCGGGCCGCGCCGGACGCGAATGTGGTCATCATGGAGAACCACGGTATGGTCGCCATTGGGCCGACGGTCAAGCGCGCCTTCACGACGCTGGAGACGCTCGAGGTCCACTGCAAGTACGAGATCTGGGCACGCGCCGCCGGGCTGAACCTGAACTACATCGCGCCGGCTCTAGCCGCCGAGTATGCGGCGCAGTCGGCCTACAAGCTGCGGCAGTAGCCACGGCCCCGGCTGGAGCCGGACCGCGTGCAGGGAGGGGGCATGTTTGGGTCGGTGGCGGACGATCTCACCGGCGCGAATGACCTGGGGCTGATGATCGCGCGCCAGCAGGTGCCGGTGCGGGTATTGCTGGATCCATGGGAATTGCCGGCGCCACCGGACGCCTACCCGGCGCTCATCATCGAGGCGGGCACGCGCGGCGACGACCCGGCCACGGCCTATGCCCGCACACGCGTTGCTACGCGCCGGTTGCTGGAGTGGGGTCGGCGCCCGCTCTACAAGAAGATGAGCAGCACGTTTCAAGGAAACATTGGCGCCGAGATCGACGCCATGCTCGATGAGGCCGGCGCGGACTTTACGGTCGTCGTGCCAGCCTTTCCCGAGAATGGTCGGGTTACCCGGCAGGGCATCCACTACGTTCACGGCGTGCCGATCGGCGACACCTGGCTCGCCCACCACCCGACCAGTCCGGTGACCGAATCGTACTTGCCCAGGGCGCTGCAGGCGCAAACGAAACGCACTGTCGGCCTGATCGACGAAACCGTCATCGATGGTGGCGAGGCGGCGTTGCGCGCGGCACTGGCCGCCGCGCGCGGCTGGTGCCAGATGGTCGTGCTGGATGCGGCGCACCAGGCGCACCTGGAGACGATCGCCCGCGCGACCGACGATCTGCTGGTGCTGACGGGGGGGTCGGCGCTGGCGACGGCGATGCGGTTTCCACCGTCGCCGCTGGCGATGCCGGCGTCGCCGGCGCCCGGCGCCTCGTGGCGCGGCGGCAGTCTGATCGTCGCCGGCAGTGTCAGCGATGCGACACGCCGCCAGGTGGCGGCGGCGCTGGCGGCCGGCACCCACGTAGTCACGATCGATCCGCTGGCCGTCCTCGCCGGTAGCGACCAGCGGGGGGAAGAGGTGCAGAGGGCCGACGACGACACAACGCGGCGCTTGCTGGCCGGCCAGGACGTGCTGATCCGCACGCCGGCCGGTGTGGACGAGGTCAGGGCGACCCTGGCGGCGGGTCTCGCCGCTGGCCTGGACGAGCGCGCGGTCGGCCAGGCGCTGACGGCAGCGCTCAGCGACATCACCGAGGCGGTGGTGGAGCGGACCGACCTGGACCGGCTGGTGATCGCTGGCGGCGATACGTCGGCCGTCATTTGCCGCCGGCTCGGGCTGCTGGAGCATGAAATCCTTGAAGAGGTCCAGACAGGGGTCCCGGTGTCGATCGGTCGTGGCAAGCGGACGATGCTGGTGGTGCTGAAGTCGGGCAACTTCGGCGACGAGCGGTTCTTCGCGGCGGCGCTCGCGGCGCTCGCCCGGACGCGATAGCCCCTGCCGCCGGGCCGGCGGCCGGACGGGGAGGCGAGCCATGCGCTACGGCGTCAATTTGAACACGGTCTGGGCCGGTATGCCGTTGGATGAGCAGGTGGCCCGGATTGTGCGGGCGGGCTTCGACGTCGTCGAGTTCTGGTTCGCCTGCCGGATGGACATGCCGCGTCTGATGGACTTGCAGCAGCGCTTCGGATTCGAGGTCGGCCTGTTCAACCTCGACCCGGACCCGGTCACCGGCACCGGCTACCTGGGTGAGCCGGACGGCGAGCAGCGCTTCTTCGAGACGCTGCGCGATGGCCTGCGGCTGGCGCCCCGGCTCGGCACGCGCAAGATCCACGTCATGGTCGGGCGGCGCGCTGAGCATCTGGAGCGGTCGGCGCAGCGGGAGATCATTGTCGAGCGATTGCGGCGCGGGGCGGACGAGGCGGCGGCGGCCGGCGTCCGGCTCCTGCTGGAGCCGCTCAACCGGTTTGACCGTCCGGAATACTTCCTCAATCACTCGGCCGAAGCGATGTCGATCATCGATGAAGTCGACTCGCCATGGGTCTGGTTGCAGTACGATTTCTATCATATGCAAATGATGGAAGGCAATCTGATCAACACCATGCGCGCCTTGCTGCCGCGCATCGGGCACCTGCAGCTCGCGGACGCGCCAGGACGGATCAAGCCGGGTCTCGGCGAGATCAACATCCGCAATGTGCTGGGGGCCGTGCGCGCGGCCGGCTATGACGGAGTGGTCGGCCTGGAGTATGATGCCGCGGCAACTGACCCGGACCCGTTCGACTGGCTGGCGGCCGCCGATCCGGCCTGGTCGCCCGCCGGCCGCACTCGCGCGACGTAGCGTCACTGGCGGCCGGGAGGACGGTGGTGATCCGCCTGGGACCGGACAAATGTCGCCGCCTGGACGAGGCTCTGGCGCGGGAGTGGCTCGTCACGAACGGGCTGGGCGGCTATGCGTCGAGTACGGTGCCCGGCACACCCATCCGCCGGTACCATGGTCTGCTGGTGGTCGCCCGGCGCCAGCCGGTCGACCGGTGGGTCGCCGTGGCGCAGGTCGATGAGTTAGTGACCTACGGTGGGCGGCCGTACCAGATCTCGACCACGGAGTACCAGAACGACACGCTGGCGCCGGCCGGCTACATTCACCTGGCGGAGTTTCGCCTCGAGCGCGGTCTGCCGATCACGAGCTATGAGATTGGCGACGCCACGCTAGAGAAGCGTGTGTGGATGACCCACGGGCGCGACACGACCTACGTGCAGTATCGCTGGCCCACCACGGCTGTCGAGGCGGCGGAACTCGTGCTGCGGCCGCTGGTCAGCGGCCGGCCGTTCCACGAGTTGATCGCTGGTGATCCGCACCAGTCGCCACGGGTGGAGGCGCTGGCAGACGGTCTGCACGTCCAGCCGGCGACAGGCGCTCCTGCCGTTCAGATGCGGTTGCCGGGGGGCACAGTCGACGCGCGAGGCACCTGGCACTGGCGCGTGCAGTACCGGCTCGAGCGTGAGCGCGGGCTGGACTTCCTCGAAGACCTGTACATGCCGGGCACGCTGGCGATCGCGCTACCGCCAGGGGGGGTGGCAACGCTCATCATCTCGACCGAAGCCGAGCCACTCCAGGATTCTGACGTGGAGGCGGCCTGGCGCCGAGAGTGGCAGCGGCGCGACGAGCTAACGGGCCACGGCGGTGGCCGCCTCGACGACGATTTCGGGCAGGCGCTGACGCTGGCCGCCGATGCCTTCATCGTGGCTGTCCCGGCGCGGCCCGACGATGATGGTAGCGGCCGGGGTGCGAATCCGGCGACGGCCAGGGCGCCAGCGCCACGGCGGGCGGTGATCGGGGGCTACCACTGGTTCAGTCAGGCGGGGCGGGACGCGCTGATCGGCCTGCCGGGCCTGCTGCTGGCAACGGGCCGCGCCGCCGACGCCCGCGCCGTATTGCAGGGACTGCTGGACGACCGGCGCGATGGCCTGCTGCCAGTGCGCTACGGTGAGACAGATGGGCTGCCGGACTATGCTTCGGTCGACACGACGCTGTGGCTGTTTGTAGCACTGCGGGCCTATCTCGACCAGACCGGGGATCGGGCGTTTCTGCTGGCGCAGTGGGCGGCGCTGCGGGAGATCATCGCGGCGCACGTCGCCGGCACCCGCTTCGGCATCGTAGTGGACTCGGTCGACGGCCTGCTGTGGGCCGGCGAGCCGGGGTATCAGTTGACCTGGATGGATGCAAAGGCCGGCGCGTGGGTGGTGACGCCGAGACAGGGCAAGCCCGTCGAGATCAACGCGCTGTGGTACAACGCGGTTCGGCAAATGGCAGAGTGGGCCAGGCACGTGGCTCCGGAGCAGGCCGCTGACTACCTCCGGCTGGCGCACCAGGCCGAGGGGTCGTTCACC
Organism: Chloroflexota bacterium; assembly: GCA_020849725.1. The sequence goes on along the minus strand of JADLAZ010000272.1, from coordinate 39,989 downwards.
CAGAAGTTCTGGTATTTTGCCGGTGGCTACCTGTACGACGCCATCGAAACGGGTTACGGCAACGACGCTGCCTGCCGGCCGAACCAGGTGCTGGCGATCGGTCTGCCCTTTCCGGTGCTGGAGCGCAGCCGCTGGCGGCCAGTCTTTGACGAGGTGAAGGACCATCTGTTGACGCCAGTCGGACTGCGGACCCTGTCGCCGGCCGACCCGCAGTATGTCGGTTGGTATGCCGGCGACGCAGTTCACCGCGATGGCGCCTACCACCAGGGATCGGTGCGAACATGGCTGTTGGGGCCGTTCTCCGACGCGAGCCAGCGGGTCTATCCGGGCAACCGGCTGCTGATCGAGTTGTTCCAGGGGTTGCAGCGGCACCTGGAGAAGGCCGGCCTGGGCACAGTGAGCGAGTTGTTCGACGGCGCGCCGCCGCACTCGGCCCAGGGCAGCATCGCCGATGCCGCCGGTGTGGGTGAGGTGCTGCGGGTGTGGCGGCGGCTCAGCGTCCCCGACTGACACCGGCGCCGGGATGACCGGGGCCAAGGGGAATACAACGCCCGAGCCGGGTGTTGTTGGGATGCAATCGTCCAGTGCGACTGATCGGCGCGCAAGGAGACGACGGTGCGACGACGGCAGATAGTGCGCTCGGTGGCGGCGCTCGGGGCGGCACTCGTGGCAGCGGGGTGTGGCGTGGCGAACCCACCACCGACCGCGACGGTCATGCCGACGGTGGCGCCGACCGCGCCGGCGTCCGTGCCCAACCCAGCCACCGGCACGGCGGGGTTGGCGCCAGAGTTGACCGACGTTCAGTGGTTCAACTCGCCGCCGCTGACGCTGGCCGAGGCGCGTGGCCAGCCGGTGTTCCTGGTGTTCTGGAGCACGATATGACCGACTTGCCGGTCGGAGGTTCCGACCTTGAACGAGTGGCATGCGCGCTACCAGGGCCGCGGCCTGGTGATGGTGGGCGTGCAGGGCTACGACTTCCCCGGCCAACTGCCGGTGGCGGCGGCGATCAAGGAGTTGCAGATCGCTTACCCCGTGGCGCATGACGAGGCCAAGGCGGTCTGGCGGGCGTATGGCATCCGCTTTCGGCCGGCACACGCGTTGATCGGACCGGACGGCCGCATCGCCGGCCAGGGCGTCGGCCGGGTGACGACGTCGGAGGTGCAGGCGCAGATCGAATCGATCCTGCCGCGATGACCAGCGGGCTGGCGGGCGCGCCATTCGTGCTGGCGCTGGCCCTGGCGTTCGTTGGCGGGTTGCTCAGCTTCCTGTCGCCGTGCGTGCTGCCGCTGACGCCGGCCTATCTGGGCTATCTGGCCGGCGCTTCGGTCCAGGGTACGGCCGCGCCGTCGCGGGCAGCGCTGGTGCGACATGCGTTGGCGTTCGTGCTGGGCTTCGCGACCGTCTTCACCGTGGCTGGTATCGCGGTCAGCCTGCTGATCGGCTGGTTGCAGACTGGGCTGGACGTGCTGCGCATCGTCGGCGGGGCGGCCGTGATCGTAATGGGCCTGCACATGGCCGGTTGGATCACCATCCCACTGCTGGCGCGGCAGGTGCGGCTGGAGGCTGGGGCCGGCAAGCCCGGCTCGGTCGGGGTATCGTACCTGCTCGGCATGTTCTTCGCCGCCGGCTGGTCGCCGTGCATCGGCACGGTGTTGACCGGCATCTTCGCACTGGCCACGACGCAGGCGGGGCAGGCGGGGCTGCTGTTCTTCACCTACTCGCTGGGGCTGGGCGTGCCGTTCGTTGGTGCAGCGCTGGCGCTGGGGCGGTTCGGCGGGCTGCTGCGCCGGATCAACGGGCACGCGCGGACCGTCTCGATCGTCAGCGGCGCCTTCCTGATCGTGGTCGGGGTGCTGCTGCTGACGAATACCTTTGCCCTGCTGGCGGCGCTGGCGCCACCGATCGAGCCGATCGGCGGCTGAGCCAGCGGCCCGGCCGCTGCATCAGCACGAGCAGAGGCAGTCGATGTAGGTGAGCCAGTCGCGCCACCCGGCGATGCCGGACGGCGACACGGCCAGCCAGCCGACCTCGCGCCGCCGGATCTCGCCGTAGCGGTCGGCCAGCAGCACGACTGGCTGTCGCTCACGGTCCGTCACCGGCGTGAGGAGGTCGAGCGTGGCGCTGGTGGCGTCGGCGGCGACGGGGAAGGCCAGGCCGAGTTGGTCGCGGAGCGCGGTCGCGGCGTCAAGCGGGCCACCGACGATGGCCACCGACCGGGCATGCTCCTCCGCGAAGACGGCCTGGTGAGCCTGGAGCGCGGCCAGCGCCGCACCGGTGGCCGGGTCGGCGACCTCGGGTAGCACCGCGACGACGACATTGAACCGGGCACGCCAGGCGCGGAGGTCAAGCCGGCCGCCCCCAGCCAGCGGCAGAGCGAGCGGCGGGAGACGGTGACCCTCGGTGGCGCCAACGTGTGGCCATGTAGCGGCAGACATCGGCGGTCCTTCCTGACCACGCGAGGCGGCGTTGCCCCGGCTGGCGGCGCGAACCTGAGTCTACGGGAATGGGGGCCATTGGGCCAGCGGCCGCGCCCACTCCGCTGATTGGCTCCCCTCCGCCTCCACGCTGGTATACTGTGCCCGCACGTGCCAGGGATCTATTGCTCTCAGGAGACACCATGGGCATCGTCGAGTACTCGCGCTGGGACGGGTCGCAGCGCCTGGAGCCGTTTGACGCGGGTGCATTGCTCGATGAGATGGCCGATGAATTGCTCGCCGGGCGCGATCCCCGCCGCTTGCTGCAGCGGATCCAGCGCGCGGGGCTGCCGCGCCAGGGGCTGGAGGGGCTGCGCGGCTTGCTCAACCGCCTCAAAGACCGCCGCCAGCAGAGTCTTCAACGCTACAACATTGGGTCGGCGCTGGAAGACATCAAGCGAGAGCTGGCTGAAATCCTCCGCATCGAGCAGGCCGGCCTCGAGCAGCGCCAGCAGCCGACCATACCGCCGGAGGGCATGGATCCGGAACTGGCCGAGCGCCTGCAGCAGGCCAAGGCGCGCATGGCCCAGGCCAAGAAGGAGCAATTGGCCGACCTGCCGCCCGATCTGGCCGGCCAGATGCGCGGGTTGGAGCAGTACGAGTTCATGGAGCCGGAGGCGCAACAGCGCTTCCAGGCACTGCGAGACCGCCTGAAGCAGCAGGTGGCTAACAGCAACTTCGACGCACTGCGCCAGGCGATGCAGGGCATGGGCCAGGGCGACATGCAGGCGCTGCGGGAGATGCTGCAAGACTTGAACCAGATGCTGCGCGACCGCGCCGAGGGCAAGCCGATCGACTTCGACGGCTTCATGCAGCAGCACGGCCACCACTTCGGGCCTGGCATCGAAAACCTGGACCAACTCGTCGAGCGTCTCGGCCAGCAGATGAACGCGATGCAGTCGCTCCTCAACAGCATGTCACCCAGCCAGCGCCAGGAGCTGTGGAACTTGATGCAGCAGATGATGGGCGATGACGCGCTGGCCAAGGAACTGGCTGAGCTGGGTCAACATCTCTACCAGGAGTTGCCCGACTTTGGCCAACCCTACGAGTTCAGCGGCGACGAGGACGTCTCACTCGACCAGGCGCTGGACCAGATGGACCACCTCAGCCGGCTGGACCAGCTTGAGCAGCAATTGGAAGAGGCGCGGCAGCAGGGATCGCTGCGGCAAGTCGACCGCAACGAGTTGGGTGAGTTGCTGGGCGAGGAGTCGCGCCTGGATTTGGAGCAACTGGAGAGCCTGCAGCGCCTGCTGGAGGAGGCTGGCCTGCTGGAGCAGCGCGGCAACCGGCTGGAGCTGACGGCCGCCGCTATCCGCCGCATTGCCCAGAAGGCGCTGCGCGACATTTTCGTGCGCATCGCCCAGGACCGTGCCGGCCAGCACGAGACCGTCCGGCGCGGCGGCGGTGGCGAGCGGACGGACGAGAGCAAGCCCTACGCCTTCGGTGACCCGTTCCTGCTCGACTTGCAGGGGACGCTGCGGCAGGCGATCTACCGGCGTGGCCCCGGACTGCCGATCCAGCTCTCTCCGGACGACTTCGCCGTCTTCCGCACCGAGCAGACGGCACGCGCCGCAACGGTGCTGTGCATCGACCTGAGCCGGTCGATGCTGCTGCGCGACTGCTTCCTGGCGGCTAAGAAAGTGACGCTGGCGCTGCACAGCCTGATCAAGGGGCAGTTCCCGCGCGATGCCCTGCACATCATCGGCTTCGGCCCACTGGCCCAGGAACTCGACCCAGAGGCGCTGTTCTCACTCCAGATCGACGGCTGGTCGCAGGGCACGAACTTGGAGCACGCGCTCATTCTCGCCCGGCAGAAACTGGCCAAATACCCCGGCGCCACGCGCCAGATCATCGTCGTGACCGACGGTGAGCCGACGGCGCACCTGACCGATGATGGTCCAGTCTTCAGTTGGCCGCCGATGCCGGAGACTTATCGCGCTACGCTGCGCCAGGTGTTGCGCTGCACCCGGGATCGCATCATCATCACCACCTTCATGCTCGACGCGGGCGAGGGGCTGGAGCAATTCGTCGAGGAGATGACCGAACTCAACCGGGGGCGCGCCTTTTACGCCGAGCCGGATCGTCTTGGCGAGTACATCCTGGTTGACTACGTCCAGCAGAAGCGTGGCCGCGTCCACGGCTAGCGAGCGTCGGCGCACCCTCAGCGATCATGTCGGCGAACGCTGGCATCCAGGCCGCGCCGATGGCACGAGGGTCAATCCGCGGCTGGGCCGGCCGCATGACAGAGCATGACAGGGATGGAGGCGTGACGTGACTGCGGGGGAGACGCCAGCGCCAGCGCCGGCCGGAGTGGCCGTGTCGCCGGCACAGAGGGCCACGCTACTGCGCCTGCTGCGCGGCGATCTCACCGTGCCGGCGGCCGTCGCTCTGTCGGGGCTGTCGCGCCGCGAGCTGGTAGCCTGGCGGAGAGCCTATCTGCGCGAGCGACTGCCGCCGCGCACCGGCGACATGCCCGCGCCGGTCGGCGCGGCGACATCGGTGCGCTGGGACCGATGGGGCGTGCCGCACATCCGGGCCGCCCGGACGTGGGACGTGTTCGTCGCGCTCGGCTTCTGCATGGCCCAGGAGCGGCTCTGGCAACTCGACTACATGCGCCGCTTTGCCGCCGGTGACCTGGCGGCCGTGCTGGGTCCAAGCGCGCTGCCGAGCGACCGGATGGTGCGCACGCTCGACATCGCCGGTGCGGCGGCGGCCAGCCTCGGCGCGCTCGATGAGCAGGAGGCTGAGGCGTTGGCCGCCATCGCCGCCGGGATCAACGCCTGGGCCGAGCAGTGCCGAACCTGGCCGCTGGAATTCGAGTTGCTCGACTACCGACCGACGCACTGGCGGCCGGTCGACAGCATTCTGCTGTGGAAATACCGCTGGTGGACGTTGACCGGTCGTCTGGAGGCCGTTGCGCCGATCGCCGCCGCCGAGCGCTACCTGCCGCCGGACCTGCGGGCGGCCTACCTGATGACGGAGTTGCCTGGTGAAACAATCGTGCCGCTCGACGTCGCCGGGGGTGGTCGAGCGGTCACCGGCCACGAACCCGGCATCGGCAGCAACAACTGGGCGCTGGCCGGCGTCAAGGCGACGACCGGCGCGCCGGTGCTGTGCTCCGATCCGCACAACATGTTTGCCAACCCGCCTCAGTGGCTGGAAGCCCACGTGCAAGCGCCGGACCTGGACGCCATCGGCGCGATCTATCTCGGCACGCCCGGTATCTACCTCGGACGCAACCGACATGTCGCCTGGGGCGTGACCAACCACGCCGTGTCCGTGCGCGACCTTTACGTCGAGGAGGTCGACGCGGCCGACCCGACGCGCTATCGTGACGGCGCTGCCTGGGCGCCGTTCGACGTCGCCGAGCAAGCGATCGCCGTAGCCGGCGGCGAGCCAGAGCGGCTGACGGTGCGGCGCACGCGGCGCGGCCCGATCGTCACTGACCTGGTGCCGCCGATTGACGCCGCTGGCTGGCCACCACTGTCGCTGAGCTGGGTCGGCCATGAGCCGCCGGCCGGTGTGCGCGCCGCGCTCGACCTGCAGCGCGCTCGCGATGCCGACGAGGTGAGGGCGGCGCTGCGCCGCTGGCCTTGCCCGCCGCTCAATTTCGTGTACGCCACGACCGACGGCCACATCGGCTATCAGGTGGCTGGGCGTGTGCCACGCCGCCACGAGCCGTCCCGCTCGGTGCGACCGGCCAATGACCTGACCCACGTCTGGGACGGGTACCTGGCGGCTGATGCGCTGCCGCGGCTCGTCGACCCGCAGCGTGGTTGGGTAGCGACGGCCAACAATCCGCCCTGGCCGGCCGACGCGGCCCACTCCGCCTACCTGGCTCAGGGCGCCTGGTCAGATGGCTATCGCTTCGCCCGCATCCGCCAGCGGCTCGACGCCTGGCCGCGGCTGGCGCCGCTGGAGGCGGCAGCGATCCACGGCGACGTTGTCCACCAGCGCGCCGTTGACCTGACCGGTCGCATTGTCGAGTTGCTGACTGCCGACGACGCGGCCGACCTGGCGCCGGTCGCGGCGGCGCTGCGGCGCTGGGACGGCGCCTACATCACCCACAGCGTCGTCCCAACGCTCTTCCAGGCTATCTGGGAGAGTTGGCGTGCTCACGTCGTGGTTGCGCGGCTGCCGGCGTTGGTCGCCGCGCAGCCGGCAGCCCAGGTGCAGGGCAACGCTATTGCTCGCCGCCTGCTGGAGGCGGACCCACCGGCCTGGTTCCCGCCGCCCGGCGTCGACATCGCGGCGAGCTTCCGCGCCGCCGCGCGCGCGGCCATCGCCGCCCTGACGGCGCGCATCGGCCCATTGCTGCGCGACGACGCCGACCCGGCGCTCGTTCACCTTGGGCATCCGTCGGTATACAACGCGCGCTGGACCTGGGGCCGTCACCACCGTGTCGTCTTTCCCCATCCGCTGGGCGACCGGCGCGGGCTGCGCCGGCTCAGCGTCGGTCCGTTTGCCACCAGCGGTGGCTCGGGCACCGTCCGTGCCGCCGGTCACGAGGTCGGGCTGAACTTCGCCGTCACCAGCGGCTCGACCTACCGCCTGCTGGCTGACCTGAGTGGCAGCCGAGCCTGGGCGACGGTGACGACCGGGCTGTCGGGCCACCTGGCCAGCCCCCACTACCGTGACCAGACCACCCTCTGGCTCGAGAACCGCTATCACCCGCTCTGGCTAGACGACGCCGACATTCTCGTCAATCTGGAGGGCGAGATGCGCCTGACGCCGAGCTAGCGGTCGAGGTCGCTGGCGAGTACGCCGCGATGAAAGTGGTTGACGGGACCGTGACCGGCGCCGATCGGCTCCGCCGCCGCGATTGCCCCTTGCAGATAATCGTAGGCGGCGCGCACCGCCTCAGGAACGTCCGCACCACGCGCCAGCATGGCGGCGATCGCGGCCGCGTAGGTGCAGCCAGTGCCGTGAGTGTGGCGCGTGTCGATGCGTGGCGCCCGCAACTCGACTGCCAACCTGCCGCCGACGAGCAGATCGACGACCTCGCTGCCCGGCAGATGACCACCTTTCAAGACGACGTAACGCGGGCCTAGCTCCAGGAGATCACGGGCGGCTGATGGCATGTCGTCCAGATCGCGCACTGTTCGGCCAAGCAGTGCCTCGGCCTCCGGTAGGTTGGGCGTCAGCACCAGGGTCAGCGGCAGCAGGCGGTCGCGCAGCGCGGCCACCGCCGGTTCCGCCAGCAGCCGGTCGCCGCTCTTGGCGACCATGACCGGGTCGACGACCAACTGCTCAACCTGGAAGCGCCGCAGTGCGGATGCTACCACGGTGATGATGTCGGCCGAGCCGAGCATGCCGGTCTTGACCGCATCGGCGCCGATATCGTCGAGGACGGCCGCGATCTGCGCGTCGACCATCGCTGGCGTCATCAGTTCGACGGCGCGCACACCGACCGTGTTCTGCGCCGTGACGCCGGTGATAGCGCTGGCGCCGTAGACGCCGAACGCGGCGAACGTTTTCAGGTCGGCCTGAATGCCTGCTCCGCCGCCGGAATCGGAACCGGCGATCGTCAAGGCGGTCTTCATTGGTCTGCCTCCCGCGGGCCAGCCTCCCACGCCGACTGGAAGAAGGCCAACTCGCACTCCATCGCATACCGATAGGCAGCCGCGACATCCTCACCCGGCGCCGCCAGCCGATCGAGCAGGTTCTCCAGACGGCCAGCGAGCGCCTCAAACTCCGGACTGCTGTACGCGCCAATCCAGTCGCCGTACTGGTGATCCGGCACACCGTCGCGCGCCAGGTCGGCGCCAAGGAACGCATACAGCCGCATGCACGGCGTCATGGCGGCGGTCGTCAGACCCGGCGGCGCGCTCCAGGCGGTGGCCAGAAGGAAGTCGATGTAGCGGCGCGTGGCCGCCAGCGGCCGGGTGGCTGCCAGGTTGATGCCAAGCGTGTCAGCGTAGCCAGTGTGCAGGCGTAGTTCGTCCAGCACACCGCCGGCCAGGTCGAAGAAAGCGCGAAAGGTCGCCGGGTCGGGCGCCTTGGCCGCGGCGACGGCGTAGGCGCGGGCGAAGGCATCGAGGAAGTAGGCGTCCTGTGCGACATACCCCACGAAGGTCGACTTGGCCAGCGTGCCAGATGCCAGGCCGACGACGAATGGATGGTCACGACAGGCGCGTGCCAGATCGGCGTTGCGCTGCCAGAGCGACTCGGCAAGTGACATGCGTGACTCCTTACCAGCGAAAGACGACGAGGATGTACGCCATCGCCGCGAGCGTGGCGACCGCGACCAGCGACCAGTCTCGCCCTCGCCAGCGGTGATCGCGCATGAGCGTGCGCTGCCCACTGCCGAACCCGCGCGCCTCGAGCGCCTCGGCTAGCTCATCAGCGAGGCGCACGGCGCTCACCAGGACCGGCGCCAGCAGCGCTGGCGCGTTGCGGGCCAGATGCCAGCCGTCGAGGCGGATGCCCCGGCTCATCTGGGCATCGCGCACGTCCTGGAACAGCGCCCCCATCGTCGGCACAAAGCGGAGCGAGCCTTCGAGCAGGTAGGCCGTGCGTGGCGACAGGCCGCTCGCTTGAAGTGCCTCACCCAGGTCCTCCGGGGCAGTGCTGGCGAAGAAGAGGACGCCAGCCGTCGTCAGCGCCAGCAGGCGCAACACCGCACTCAGGGCGGTGATTTCGCCACCGGCAAACCAGGCCACGACCGCGAACATGACGAGCGTCGGCGCCAGCACGCGCAGCACCGCCAGCCATCGCGTCACCAGGCGAGCCGCCAGGAGGAGCGCCGCTTCAGCGATCACCAGCGCCAGTAGGGGCGCCGGCGCGAGCGTCACCAGCGTCAGCACCGTGAGCAAGAGGTACACGGCGCCCTTTGCACGGGGATCGAATGAGCTGGCCATCACGCCGCTGCCTCAATGCGGCCATCGATCAGGCGCACGGTGCGACTGGCCACCCGCGCGGTCCAGCGCGCGTCGTGCGACGCGACGACGATGGCCAGACCGTCGCGGGCACTCGCCACGACCAGGTCGGCCAACGCCTGCCGACCGGCGGCATCCTGACCGGCTGTCGGCTCATCCAGCAGCAGTGCCCGTGGGCGGGAGGCCAGGATGGCCACCAGCGCCACCCTCCGCCGCTCGCCGGCCGACAACCGCTGCGGGACGCGGTCAAGCAACGGGCCGAGGCCAAATCGCTCGCACAGTGCCGCCCGCAGCACCGGGTCGTCGCGCCCGAGCGCCCGTGGGCCGGCCCCCAACTCCTCGCGCACCGTTGGCGCGAACAGCATCTGCAGTGGCTGCTGCCAGACCAGGCCGACGTCGCGCGCTAACTCGGCCACCGGTCGCCGGCCAGCCGGCTGGCCGGCGACCCGGATGTGGCCCCGCTGCGGTCGCAGCAGCCCGTTCGCGTGCCGCAGCAGCGTCGACTTGCCGGCGCCATTTGGTCCGACCAGGGCCACGATCTGGCCGGCCTGCAGGTGCAGCGTCGCGCCGCACAGCACCGGCCGCTCGCCCCGCGCAAACCAGACGCCGTTCCACTCGACGATCGCTGGTCTGTCGGCAGCGATCGCGGCGTCCTGAGTGGCCATGACGGGAGGGGCGCCGGCGGGAGGAGCGCTACCAGGCTCGCCCACTGGCGGCTCGAGTCCCCACCCGATCAGAGCGGCGGCGGACAGGCTATCGGGGTGAGCGTCACCGACGATGCGGCCGCGATCCAGCACGACCAGCCGGTCGGCCAGCGGCAGCGCCAGGTCGAGGCGATGCTCGGCGATGACGAGCGTTATCCCCCGCTGGCGCAATTGGCGAAGGATTGTCTGCAGCGCCACCACCCCGGCGCTGTCGAGGAACGCGAACGGCTCGTCCAGCACCAGCAGTTGCCCGCCCTGCGCCAGCGCCCCCGCCAGTGCCACCCGCTGCTGCTCGCCGCCGGAGAGCTGATGTGGCGATCTCTCCAGCAGGTGCGCTATCCGCAGCGCGGCCGTCGCCTCGGCCACCCGCGCCCGGATGCAGGTGCGGTCACGCCCTTGATAGGCTGGGCCGAGCGCCAGATCGCGCTCGACCGTCGTTGCCACGCATTGGGCCGCAGGGTTCTGCAGGACAAGCGCGACGTCCCGGCTCAGCCGTGCTGGTGAGTTGGTCGCCACATCGAGGCCGGCGACGTGGACCTGGCCGCGCAGTTCGCCCGTGTGCAGGTGTGGGACCAGTCCGGTGAGCAGGCGGCAGAGCGTCGACTTGCCCGAGCCGCTGGCGCCAGCTAGCACGACAGTTTCGCCTGACCCAATCCGCAAGTCAATCTCGCACAGGACTGGCGGCTGGCCGGCATAGGCGAAGGTGACGCCGCGAAGATCGACAAACAGGGCCATCAGCCTCCCTGATTCAGCCAGCCGGCTCGCCGCAGCGCCGCCAGACCGATGGCGCCCAGGACGGCGCCAGCGACCGATGAGGCCATGAACGGGACGATCAACGCTGTCAACTCCATCGGGCGATTCAGCAGATATGGGGCGACCAGGCCGGCCGCAACGATCGCCCCGATCAGCCCGGTGCCGATCACCTCGGCGACGGCAGTGGCGATGATGTTGCGCGTGTAGCGATAGGTCAAGCCAGCCAGCACCGCGCCGAAGATGCTGCCCGGAAAGGCGAGTGGCGTGCCCAGGCCGGTCGCCAGGCGGATGGTTGAGATGACGACCGCCACCCCCAGGCCCCACCACGGCCCGACCAGTCCGCCCCCAACGACATTGACCATGTGCTGCGTCGGCGACACGCGTGCCGGGCCGATGGGGATGCTGATCCACGATAGGGCAACGCCGAGCGCGGCCAGAATGACCGAGTAGGCGACGCGCCGGGTTACCTGGGTCGAGGCCACACGGGACGAGAGGGCCATCAGTCTTCCTCCTTCTCCAGGGCCGCACGCTGGTCGATCGCTGCGTCCACGAGGCGGCGCACCTGCCGAGCTGCCGCCTCCGGGTCGGCCGCGCCCAGGATCGCCGACCCGATCACCACGCCGGCCGCGCCGGCCGCCAGCGCCGCACCGACATTGGCGACAGTCAGGCCGCCGATCGCAACCACCGGCACGGTAACGGCGGTGACGATGTCGGACAGCCCGGTGGCGTGGATGGCCGGGCCGGCATCCGGCTTTGTCTGCGTGGCGGCGAATGGGCCGACACCGAGATAGGTCGCGCCGTCGGCGACGGCCCGCCGGGCATCGGCGGCGCCCTCGGGTGAGTAACCAATGAGACCGTCCGGCATCAGTCGCCGCGCCGCCGCCACCGGCAGGTCGTCAACGCCGAGATGGACGCCGTCCGCGCCGGCCGCCAGCGCGATGTCGGCGCAATCGTTGACGAGGAACGCCACGCCGTGGTCACGTGTTAGGGGCACCAGGGCGTTGGCCAGCGCGTAAACTCGGCCAGCCGGCCATTCCTTCGCGCGCAGTTGGACGACGGTCACGCCGCCGACCAGCGCCGACCGTGCCAGCACCAACGGGTCGCGCCCGGCCAGCAGGCCGGTGTCCAGCAGCAGGTAGAGCCGCCAGTCGACGCTCAGAGCCATCGCAACCGCCCTTCCTGCTGCAGTGTTTCCGGTGTGATGGTGGCCAACTCGTCCAGCAGCCGAACCCGCAGCGTTCCGGGTCCGGCCGCCTGGGCAGCCGCGCGCTCGCCCGCCACGCCGATGAGCAGTAATCCTGCCACGGCGGCCTGCAGGACGTCCGGCTCAACGGCGGCACAGGCAGCAACCAGGCCGGTGGCGATGCAGCCGGCGCCGGTGAGGCGAGCCAGATCGGGATGGCCGTTGTCGATGAGCGCCGTGCGTCGCCCGTCGCTAACGGCGTCAGTCACGCCGGTCACTGCCGCCACCAGCGCAAAGCGCGCCGCCAGCGGCGCTGCCAGGTCCGCCGTTGTGGCGGTGGTGCTGCCGGCGTCGACGCCGTACCCAGCCCGCTCGCCGCTGAGGAGCGCCATCGCCTCGCCGGCATTGAGGCGCAACACGCCCACTCGGCCAGCGGCGAGCAGCCGGCGCGCGGCAGCGAGCCGGAACGGCGATGCGCCCGCGCCAACGGGGTCGAGGACGACCGTCGTACCCTGCTCGGCGGCCGCGCGGCCCGCCAGCTCTAAGGCCGCCAGTCGGTCGGCGGTGGGTGTGCCGAGGTTCAGCGCCAGCGCGTCGCGCCGGATCTCGGCGACCTCTTCCACGGCCACGGCCATGACCGGCGCCGCGCCGGCGGCCAGCAGCGCATCGGCCACATCGCTGGCAGTCACGAGGTTGGGCATGTAGTGGATGAGCGGTCGTCGGGCGCGCAGACGCGCGACCACGGCTGCCACTGACGCGAGGCTGTCGTCCATCGCCGCATCCCGATGGGGCGGCCACCATCCCGACCGCCGACTGGTGGGAAGTCGGCGGCGCCTTCGCGCCAGTCGCTTCCCTACGCTGGTATGAACCAGGTCAGGTTCGAAGGGTCAGCGGCATCGTCGGGCCGCACTCTCAGCCGGACTCACCCGGCGCCCCCAGCCGTGCCGCCGTGAGCGACACGTATGTCCAGCGCAGTATACCCGGCCACCGCAGTGCTGCCTACGCGGGGGGCCGCGGCGCGCACCGGTGCGGTAGGATATGCGCCACGTTGAGCGCGGGCGAGCGACGGGAGCGACGATCGATGGCGGACATCCGGGACGACCACCAGGCAATGCGCTACGATGCTAGCCTGCTCAGCGAGACCGACCTCTTCTTGTTCAATGAGGGGACCCATAACCAGCTCTACGAGAAGCTCGGAGCGCACGTCGCTCGTGTCGGTAGTGCCGACGGCGTGCAGTTCGCCGTCTGGGCGCCGGACGCCGATGCGGTATCGGTCATCGGCGACTTCAACGCCTGGGATACCACGCGGCACCCGCTCGGCGCCCGCGGCCAATCGGGAATCTGGGAGGGCTTCGTTGCCGGCGTCGGAACCGGCATGACCTACAAGTTCCACATCCGCTCGCGCTTCAACGGCTATCAGGTCGACAAGGCCGACCCATTTGGCGTGTGGCATGAGGTCCCTCCGCGGACGGCGTCCGTCGTCTGGAACCTCGACTACGAGTGGCACGACGATGCCTGGATGGCCACTCGCGTCCAGGCCAACGCGCTGGACGCACCATGGGCGATCTACGAGGTGCATCTCGGCTCGTGGATGCGCGTGCCAGAGGACAACAACCGCTGGCTGACCTACCGTGAAATGGCGCCGCGGCTGGCGGAGTATGTCAGCCGGCTCGGCTTCACCCACGTCGAGTTCCTGCCAGTGATGGAGCATCCCTTCTACGGCTCGTGGGGCTATCAGGCGACCGGTTTCTTTGCGCCGACCAGTCGCTATGGCACGCCTCAGGACTTCATGCTTCTGATCGACACACTGCACCAGGCCGGTATCGGCGTCGTCCTCGACTGGGTCCCCTCGCACTTTCCGAGCGACCAACACGGACTGGCCTATTTCGACGGCACCCACCTCTTCGAGCATGCCGACCCGCGCCAGGGTTTCCATCCCGACTGGCAGAGCGCCATCTTCAACTACGGCCGCAACGAAGTGCGCAGCTTCCTGCTGAGCAGCGCCCGGCTGTGGCTCGATCACTATCACGTCGACGGGCTGCGCGTGGACGCCGTCGCGTCGATGCTCTACCTCGACTACTCGCGTCAGGCGGATGAGTGGGTGCCCAACCAGTACGGTGGGCGCGAGAACCTGGCGGCGATCGGCTTCCTGCGCCGCCTCAATCAGGATATTTACCAGCGCCACCCTGAGACGCAGACGATGGCCGAAGAGTCGACTGCCTGGCCGATGGTGTCGCGGCCCGTCTATCTCGGCGGCCTTGGTTTCGGCATGAAGTGGGACATGGGCTGGATGCACGACACGCTCGCGTACATGTCCCACGACTCGATCCACCGCCAGTATCATCACCATCTGCTGACATTCCGGCTGCTGTACGCCTTCTGGGAGAATTTCGTGCTGTCGCTGTCGCATGACGAGGTCGTGCATGGCAAAGGCTCGCTGCTGACCAAGATGCCAGGCGACGACTGGCAGAAATTCGCCAATCTGCGTGTGCTGTACGGCTACATGTACGCCCAGTCCGGCAAAAAACTGCTGTTCATGGGTGGCGAGATCGGGCAGTGGCGCGAGTGGAACCATGACCAGAGCCTCGACTGGCACCTGCTGCAGCACGCACCTCATGCCGGCCTGCAGCGCTGGGTGGCCGATCTAAACCGGCTGTATCGGGCCGAGCCGGCGCTCCACGCACTGGACTTTGACCCGGCTGGCTTCGAGTGGATCGATGTCAACGACACTCAGCAGAGTACGATCGCGCTGCTGCGCCGCGATCGGTCCGGGCAAGCGGTCCTGGCCGTGCTCAACTTCACGCCGGTGCCGCGCGCCAGCCACCGGGTCGGCGTGCCGGCCGGCGGCCGGTGGCGCGAGGTCCTCAACAGCGATGCCGCCGAGTACGGGGGCAGCGGCCTGGGCAACCTGGGTGGCGTGGAGGCGGTGCCGGTCCCGTGGCATGGGCGGCCGTATTCCCTGACGATCGTCGCGCCGCCGCTGGCGGTCGTCTTCTTCCGGCAAGAAGGTTGATCTGGTGCATCAACCTTTCACCTGCCGCGCGCCGACCTCAACCGGCGTCTTCGCGACATTGAGGGAGGTCAGCAGCAGCGTGCCAAGCAGCGACAGGACGCCGCTGAGCAGCAGCGCCGGCCGCAGCCCGATGGCATCGCCCAGCACCGACCCGAGCAGCGGCGCCACGAACACCGCGGCGTTGGCGACGGTCGAGTCGATGGCGATAAAGACCGCGCGCCGGTCCAGGGGCGTTGTGTGGAGTAGTGCTTCGAAAAAGGCAACATCGATACCTGAGACAAACAGCCCCCACAATAGCGCCACCGGCACCAGCCAGACGGCATCGGTCAATACGGCGGTAGCGATCGGGTACAGGCACAGCCCGGCACTGGAGACGAGCAGCACCAGCCGGTTGCCGCGCCGCACCGCCAGGTAGCCCCACAGGAGATAGGACACGACGAGCATGCCGTGCCCGGCGGTCGTGCGCAACCCGATGATAGTGTCGCTGGCCTGAAGCTCGGTCACCCAGAAGATCGGCATGACGGCCACCGGCAGGTACAGGCCGAAGCGATAGACGAACGACGCCACCATGTAGCGGCTGAAGGCCGGCTCGCGGCGCAGGTGGCGCGGCAGATCGAGCAGGCCGAGGGCAACGCGGGGCGGCGCCACCGGCGTGCCGGCGGTCGGCATGCGCAGCCGGCTGAAGGTGTACAGCGTCACCAACCCGGCGACGAACGAGATGACGAACACAATCTGGTAGTTGAGCGGGAAGACGATCAAGTCGAGCAGCACGCCGAACAGCGCGCTGGCCACGGCGGTGACGACGCTCAGCAACGCCCAGCGCACGCCATTCACCAGCGGCCGGCGTGCCGGCGCGATGACCTCGGCCACGACCGCCGTCCACGCCAGCGACGTGATGGCGGCCGGCAGCGAGTGCAACCCCCAGAAGAAGGCAATGGCGTAGCTCGCCGCCAGCCCGGTCAGCAGGCTCGGCACGACGGCGATCGCTAGATACGTCAGGCGGATCCAGAGGCGCGTCGTCACGACGGTCCGCACCGGATCGGACCAGGCGGCCGCCCACCGGCTGGCCGGCAGCGAAATCAGCACCGCGCCGAGCGCCGGCAGCGACGCCACCAGGCCAACCAGCCAGTTCGGTGAATCCAGCCGCACCAGGAAGACGGTGATAAACGTACCGATGCCGGCCTGGATGATGCCCTGGATCGCCGTGTCGCCGGTGAGCATGCGGACGTTCGCCCGCTCCAGCGGCGACTCGGCCGCGTCAAGCGCGACCAGGCGCGCGCGCGTGGCGCGCACGAGCCGCCAGGCAGGATGGTCCGCCACCGGGCGCTCCCTCTCGCGTGATCGCTCCGCAGCCGGGTCAGGCGATCGCCAGCAGCTCCACCTCGAAGACTAGTGTCGCGTTTGGCGGGATCACGCCGCCAGCGCCCCGGCTGCCGTAGGCCAGGTCACTGGGGATGACCAGCCGGCGTCGGTCGCCGACGCGCATGCCGGCCACACCCTCGTCCCAGCCGCGAATGACCCGGCCCTGCCCAAGCGGAAACGCGAATGGCTGGCCCCGATCGACCGAACTGTCAAAGGTGCGCCCATCCTCGAACGTGCCAGTGTAGTGGACGCTCACCTGATCGCCGGCCTTCGCCGCAGGACCGCTGCCGCCACCGTAGTCGGTGATGCGGAGGCCGCTGGCTGACACAGTTTCCTTCGGGGCGCCGGCGCTGTCACGGGTATCTGTCATGACCGTCTCCTCGCTCGGTGTGACCGGGGCAGCCCATGCCGCCCGGCGGAACGGTCACCGGCGTCGACGCTGCCGACGATACCATATGCGCCGCCCCTTGACCGGCCCTGCGCCGGAGCGTACAACGGGCCAGCCGGGTACACCGGCGCAAGCGTAGCGTGGAGGAGAGGCGAGTGCGCGTCGCGATCGGTGGCTTTACCCACGAGACAAATACGTTTCACCCGCGGCCGACGACGCTGGCTGCCTTCCAGGGGCCGGAGGGCACCTGGCTGCACGGCGATGCGATCGTCGCGGCCTTTGGCGGCACGCGCTCGGTGCTCGGCGGCATGCTCGACGTCGGGCGCGAGCGGGGCTGGCAGATGACACCGACGTTCTTCGCCAATCACCCGCCGATCACCGGCCTGATCGACGCCGAGGCATTCGACGCCATCCGCGACAACCTCGTCCCGGCTGTGGCTGCCGCGGGGGCTGACGCCGTGCTGCTGCACCTCCACGGTGCGGGCGCCGCAGCCAACGCCCCGGACCCGGAGGCTGTCGTCCTGCGCGACATCCGGGCAGCGGTCGGGCCGTCGGCGCCGATCGTCGTCGTCTACGACCTGCACGCCAACATCAGCCCCGAGTGGTGGCAGCACGCAAACGCGATCATCGGCTACAAGACGGCGCCGCACGTGGACTTCTACGAGCGGGGCGCCGAGGGTGCGGCGCTGCTCGACCGGATCCTGCGCCGCGAGGTGACGCCGGTGGTGACGGGTGCGAAGCCGCCGGTGATGATCAAGGCCGGCTTGATGTCGATGACAAGCGCGCCGCTGGCGCTGATCAAGCCGCCGATGTACTGGCTGATGCAGCGCGCCGCCGAGATGGAGCGGCATGCCGCCGTCCTCAATGTGTCGGTCGCGGCCGGTTTTGGCGACGCCGACACGCCGGCCACCGGCATGACCTTGCTGGTCAACACCGATGGCGACCGCGCGCTGGCGGAGGAGTACGCGGCCGAGTTGGCCGACCTTGCCTGGCGGCTCCGGCGCGGATTGGACACCGACCTGGTGATGACGCCGGTGACGACGGCCATCGAGCGGGCGCTCAACGCGCCGGTCGGGCCGGTCATCCTGGCCGACCAGGGCAACAACACCGCCGGCGGCAGTCCTGGCGACGGCACGGCTATTCTGGCGGGCCTGAGGGATGCTGGCTGGCCGGACGCTGTGCTCTGCCTGCGCGACGAGGCTGCCGTCGACACGGCCTGGGCCGCTGGCCCCGGCCGAGAGATCGAGGTGGCGGTCGGCGGCAAGAATGAGCCGTTGAACGGTGAGCCGGTCACGTTGCGGGGGACGGTGCGGCTGATCACGACCGGTGAGACACGCCACGTCGTCGGCGGGCCGCTGGCGCGCATGGGTCGCGTCGCCGTCGTGCGCTGCGGCCAGACTGACATCGTGCTGACCCAGTACGCCACGTCGCAGACGCATCCCGGCTACTTTCGCGTCGCCGGCATCGAGCCGCGCGAGCGCCACATCGTCGTCGTGCAGTCGGCACATCTCTTCCGCGAGGCGTTCGAGGTGCAGGAGCGCATCCCGCGGATGATCATCGAAGTCGACAGCCCGGGCATCACCAGTCCGAACGCCCGCCGTTTCACCTATCAGCACGTGCGTCGGCCGATCTATCCGCTCGACGACTTCGCGTGGACCCGGTAAGCGCGCCGCCGACAGGCTGACCGGTCAGGAGGTTCACATGCCCGACACCCCGATCGTCGACGCGCACCTGCACCTGTGGGACCCGACACGGTTCCGGATGAGTTGGCTTGACCCGATTCCACTGCTCAACAAGCCGTATGGCCTGGCCGAGTACCGCGCCCATACCGAGGGCCTCCCGATCGAGGCGATGGTCTACTTGCAGGTGGAGGTCGAGCCAGTTTACGCGCTCATGGAGGCGGCCTGGGTCGAGGAGCGTGCCCGCGAGGATGCGCGCATCCAGGGCATCGTCGCCTGGGCGCCGCTGGAGTATGGTGACCTGGCGCGGGCGTTTCTGGATGCGCTCCAGGCATCGACACCCCATCTCAAAGGCATCCGCCGCATCATCCAGTTCGAGCCAGACCTGGAGTTCTGCCTGCGGCCGGGTTTCGTGCGCGGCGTGCAGTTGCTGGCAGAGTATGGTCTGTCGTTCGATATCTGCATCGATCACCGCCACGTCCCAAACACGATCCGCCTGATCGAGCAATGCCCGGACGTGCCGTGCATCCTCGACCACATCGGCAAGCCGAATATCAAGGAGCATCAACTCGACCCCTGGCGGGCGCACATCCGGCAACTGGCGGCGCTGCCCAACGTCATTTGCAAGGTCAGCGGCATGGTGACCGAGGCCGATCACCGGCGCTGGACACAGGAGGACCTGCGTCCGTTTCTGGAGCACGTGCTGGAGGTGTTTGGCGAGGACCGGGTCGCCTTCGGCGGCGACTGGCCGGTCGCCTTCCAGGCGTCGCCCTACCGGCGCTGGGTCGACACGCTCGACGCGCTCACCACCGGGTTGTCGCCGACGGCCCGGCAAAAGCTCTGGGCCGGCAACGCCCGCCGCTTCTACCGCCTGCCGACGAAGTGATGTGTGATGCGTGAGGCATGAACTCCACGCATCACACATCACGCATTACTCTGGGACGTAAGCAATGGCGTCGAACGAGATCGGGCCGCGCGACCCGGGCGTGGTGACCAGGGTCCGGGCCGGTAACGTGCCCGTGAAGAAGCTGGAGTAGACTTCGTTCATCGCCGCGTAGTCGTCCATGTCGCGCAGGTAGGCCGTCACCTTCAACACGCAGTCGAGCGAGGATCCGCCCGCCTCCAGGATGTCGCGGATGTTCTCGATGGCCCCTGTGGCGTGGCCACGCACATCGTTGGCCGGCGGCTCCACCTGCCCGGGTCGGCGCCCGCTGACGGAGGCGGTGAAGATCAGGCTGCCCCAGCGGATGCCCTGGCTGTATGGCCCGTAGGGTGGATTAGCTTTGTCAGTAGCAATCGGTTGCTGGGTGGGACTCGCCATGGCCGCGTCCTCCTTGCTGTGGCGCGCCTCACCGGCGTCCGCGCGCCGGCTGCGGCACAGTCTACGACCAGCGCGGCGGCCCGTCACGCCACTGACACGCACCACGATATGTTTATTTTTTGATAAAGTGCTGTACAATAGGCCGCCGGGTCGAGAGAGGCGCCGGCGTCTGCTATACTGCCCGACGAACAGTGCTTCGGCGGCGTCAGAGGACGGCCGGCGACCGGGGCGACCAGCACGGCGGAGTCAGATCATATGCGCTACCGCACCTTCGGTACGACCGGTATCAGCGCCTCCGAGGTCGGCTTCGGCCTCTGGACGGTCAGCACGACCTGGTGGGGCGAAAAGAGCCCCGACGAGGCGATCCGGCTCCTGCGCCGCGCCTACGAGTTGGGCATCACGTTCTACGACACGGCTGACACCTATGGCAACGGCGCTGGCGAGACGCTGCTGGCCGACGCGCTGGCGGATCACCGCGACGATATCACCATCGCGACCAAGTTCGGATACGACTGGTACCGCCACGCGGGCACGCGTCGCGGCCAGCAGGAGATCCCCCAGGATTGGACGCCGGCGCATGCGCGCTTCGCCTGCGAGCAGAGCCTGCGCCGCCTGCGCACCGATCGCATCGACATCTACCAGCTTCACAACGTGCGCTTCGACGGGTTGCGGCGGGATGACCTGTTCGCCGAATTGGAGCAACTCAAGGTCGAGGGCAAGATCCGGGCCTACGCCGCGGCGCTGGGGCCGGCCATCGGTTGGCGCGACGAGGGCCTCCACGCGATCCAGGAGCGGGGCGTCCCGATCGTCCATCACATCTACAATCTGCTGGAGCAGGATCCGGGGCGCGACTTCATGGCGGCGGCGCGGACGACGGGAGCGACCTTCATGGTGCGCGTGCCGCACGCCTCAGGCATGCTGGAAGGCAAGTACACGCTCGACACCACCTTCGCGCCGACCGATCACCGCTCGCATCGCCCGCGCCAATGGTTGGTGACGGGACTCCAGAAGATCGATCGGCTGGGCTTCCTGACCGAGAGTGGGGAGAGGACACTCGGGCAGGCGGCGCTCCAGTGGATCCTGGCCGATCCGTCGATGGTCACCGTCTTGCCGAACATCTATGATGAGGATCAACTGGCGGAGTTCGCCGCCGCACCGGACACACCCGAACTGACCGACGACGAGTTGGCGCAGGTGGCGGACCTGTTCGCCCATGGCTTCTATCTGGAACCGGCCACGGTCGCCGGCTGATTGTCGCGGCGCGCTGCCGGCGATCTCCCGCTGGCGCCCGGCCATCACATGAGGACACATCGATGGCTCACAGCTTTCGCGATCTGCTGCGTTCGACCCGCACCCGCGTCCGTGAGGTGACGGTCGACGACGTGCGCACGATGACAGCCCGCGGTGACCGTTCGCCCGTCCTGATCGACGTGCGCGAGGTGGACGAGTACGAGCAGGGGTATATTCCGGGCGCGATTCACATCCCGCGTGGCTTCCTCGAGCAGCGCATCGAGGACAAGGCGCCGGATCGGGACGCGCCCATCGTACTCTACTGCGCTGGCGGTGTGCGGTCGGTCTTTGCCGCCGACACGCTGCAGCAGATGGGCTACGGCGATGTCAGCAGCATGGCCGGTGGCTTCGGCAAGTGGAAGGATGCTGGCTACCGCTTCGACCTGCCCCGCGTCTTTACCCCGGAACAGCGCCAGCGCTACAGTCGCCATCTGCTCATCCCGGAGGTGGGCGAGACGGGTCAGGCTCGGCTGCTCGACAGCAAGGTGCTGCTGATCGGCGCCGGTGGACTCGGCTCGCCGGCCGCCTTCTATCTAGCGGCAGCGGGCGTCGGCACGCTCGGCATCGTCGACTCCGATGTCGTCGACCGCAGCAACTTGCAGCGCCAGATCCTGCACACCGACGCCCGCGTCGGCATGTCCAAGGTCGAGTCCGCACGCCAGGCGATCGCGGCGCTCAATCCCGACGTGAAGGTCGTTGGTTACCAGGAGCGGCTCACCTCGGAGAACATCCTGGAGGTGTTCGGAGACTACGATGTGATCGTAGACGGCTCTGACAATTTCCCCACCCGCTACCTCGTCAACGATGCCTGTGTCGTCACCGGCAAGCCGAACATCCACGCCGCCATCTTCCGCTTCGACGGTCAGGCGACAGTGTTCATGCCGAAGGTCGGCCCCTGCTACCGCTGCCTCTACCCGGAGCCACCGCCGGCCGAGTTCGCGCCCAACTGCGACGAGGCCGGCACGCTGGGCGTCTTGCCCGGCGTCGTCGGACTGATTCAGGCGACCGAGGCGATCAAGGTACTGCTCGGCATCGGCGAGCCGCTCATCGGCCGGTTGCTGCACTTCGATGCCCTGACCAGCGAGTTCCGCACCTTCCGTGTCCGGCGCGACCCCGAGTGTCCGATCTGCGGCGATAATCCGACAATCAAAGAGTTCATCGACTATGAACTCTTCTGTGCCGCGCCCTCCCACGCGCTGGCAGCGCAGCGCTAAAGCACTGGACAACTGGTGCGAGCGGCATGATCGGGGGCAGACACGGGATATTTGGGTTGTCGAGGGCTGCGGTTCGCTTGCCTCCGGGTCGGCACCTTCACATCTCGTAGAGGAGCCAGTAAGCCATGGCACAGAAGTCCGCCAAGAGCACTACCGCGAGTCATGAGTCAGCCGAGGGGTTCTCGGCCGAGGAACGAGCCGCAATGAAGGAGCGCGCCCAGGAGCTGAAGGCGGCCTCGCGCCGCGGCCCGCGTGCGACCAAGCTGGACGGCGAAAGCGACGTTCTCGCGAAGATCGCCGAGATGCCGGAACCGGACCGCGCCATCGCCGAGCGCCTCCATGCGATCATCAAAGCTGCCGCGCCATCCCTCGTGCCGAAGACCTGGTATGGGATGCCCGCCTATGCCAGGGACGGCAAGGTTCTCTGCTTCTTCACGAGCGCGGACAAATTCAAGACGCGGTATGCGACGATTGGCTTCAACGATGTGGCGAACCTCGACGATGGCGCCATGTGGCCGACCTCGTTCGCGCTGACGGAATTGACCGCCGCCGACGAGGCGCGGATCACCGCGCTCGTCAAGAAAGCGGTGAGCTAGCGACTCGTTAGCCGGGCGACCATTCGTTGCATTTCGCCAGGGCGCCGGGGAAGACATCCTGCCCCCAGCGCTTGGCGATGCGCTCCCAGGGTGCGAAGTCGTCATGGGTGTGGCCGCCGATCTTGAGCTTCTGGAGCTTCTGACCGGCGCCCATCACATCGCTGCGCTCCTCGGCCGTCTTGCCGTACGACGCTTCGTCGCCGGCTTGCGGACGGGGATGATGCAGTCCGATAGCGTGGCCGAACTCGTGGGCCGAGCCGGTGCGCGTCGTCGTCAGGTCGACCTGATGCTTGCCGGTTGGGTCGATCACACCCTGCTGCTTCTCGGTCACCGGCTGGTTCGAGCTGACCTTGAGGCTGCCCTCGCCCGGCTTGGCGTGGGCGCGGCCACCCGGCACATCGTTGAGGATTTTGAAGACGGTATGCTCACCGCTGTCGACGACGGTGACGACACAGGTGGCCTTCAGCGACTTGACCGACCCCACGGCGCAGGCCGGTTTCAACGACCCCTTGCCAGACCATGTTTCCTCGACGACGCGCTTGAAGTCGACCTTGAACTTCTCCAGACCGGCCCTCGTCTCTGCTTCCCACTCCTTGGTGCCGGCCGCCGAGGGGCCGAAGCGCGCGCCTTCGACTTCGAAGCGCACCCGGAAGTAGAGTGTGACGGTGCCGGCGGCCGGGTCGACTCCGCCGTCGAACCAGCCGCCGAACTGGTCTGCCTTGTAGTAGCGCGCATCTTTGGGCGCGCCAAGGTAAGTGATGATGTCGGTGATCTGATCGTTCGGCAGACTGGCTAGCTCGCCGTTGTTCGATGCGACGAATGTCGCCCAGGGGGCGCCCTTGGCGGCGACGACGCGCATCGCCGTCACCAGGCGTGGCCCACCAACGAAGCCACCGGCCGCCTCGTCAGTGCGCACGTCGGCCGGCAGCGCGGCCAGCGATGGCAGCAGTGCGAACATGGCCTGCCCCTGGATCGCCGCCAGCGCGGCCTCGTTCTCCGGCTTGCGCTGGAGCGGCGCTCGCTGCAGCGCCGGCATCGCACTTGCCGCCAATCGCCGGAGCGTCGGCGCGGCCGATCGATCGGCGGACACGAGGCGATGCTCGCTAAGCCACCGCTGCATCGACTGATTGCCGAGCAAGCGCTGGCCGCCCAAGAGTCCGCGCCGCGCGATCGGCGGTGGCGCGCCACAGGAGCAAGGTCCAGCCAACGCCAGCAAACCTGTCGCCGTCACATCGCCAGTGGCGTCACTGCTGCGTGCTGACTCTGCCGGCTGGGAGGCTCGGTCAGGCGACGACGTCGACTCCCGGTGATGCGTGGCCATCCGCTCTCCGTGGGGCTGTCTGCGCTGAACCTACTAACCATCAGTGTAGCAACCACCGGCGATTCGTCAAGGCGTCGACGGCCGGCCGACAGTCCAGGCAGCCGGTCACGGGCCGCCGGCCACCTGCTCGAGAAAGGCTACCAGTCGCCCCGTCGTGTCCGACCAGGTCGGGTGTCGATGGAAGCGGTCGAGTGCGGCGCACCCCATGCGGGCCAGCAGTGCCCGGTCGGTCGCCAGTCGGCTGAGCGCCGCCGCCACGACTGCCGCATCAGGCGGCACGAGCCAGCCGGTCACGCCGTCGTCGACGAGGTCGCTGGCGCCGCCAGCGCGCGCGGCGATGGCGGGCAGTCCGAATGCCATGCCCTCCAGATAGGCGATGCCAAAGCCTTCGTACTCGGACGGGACGGCCAGGACGTGCGCAGCGGCAAGGAGATCCGCCAGCGCGACATTGGGCGTCTGCCCTAGCAAGCGCACCCAGGGTGCGAGGCCGGCGCGCGCGATCTGGCTGCCGACCGCGCCGGCATAGGTGCGGTCGACGCGCAGACTGCCCGCGACGGTCACGGTGCAGGCGCCACGTGGCAGTCGCGCCAGCGCGTCGATCAGCACGTGTAGCCCCTTGCGCGGGATGACATTGCCGACGAACAGCACGCGCAGCGGGCTACACTCGCTGGCCCGCGCGCGCACCCGGCCGGGAGTCATCTCGGCCGCGAAGCGATCGCCGGCCGGCATGGCGACGCACACCGGCCGGCCCGGCGTGGTCAGGCGCTCTACCGCGCGCCGCGTGGTGGTGCTGTTGCAGATGAACGCGTCCACGGTGGCGAGGTAGACCCTCTCGACGGCGCGGTACAGCTGGCGACGCCAGGGATCCCAGGTCTCGTCGCTGCGCAGATGGTGTACGATGGCGACGATCGGGACACGGCGGCGGCGCGGCCACCGGTTCATCAGGGCCAGCGAGGGGTGATTCAGTTCGTCTTGCAGCAGCAGATCGAAGCGGTCGTCATGCACGCGCGCCGCAATCGCCGGTGACAGGTTGTCGGTCAGGTGGCGGCAATAGTCGCGCCAGGGCAGCGAGACGATCTCAACGGTGTGGCCGGCGGCGCGCAGCGCGGCGACGAGTTGGCGGTCGTAGAGGTAGCCGCCCGAGACCGTGCCGAGATCGCCGTAGATGACTAGGCCGACGCGCATGGCCGCTCATGTCGGTAGGCGGCCCAGGCGATCGTGTTCTCCCAGATGACGACGCTGACGACGCTGATGGTCGGCGCGGTTAGCCGGCGGTCGAACTCGTCGCACAGGATGCTGGCGAACCGCTCGATGCTTGGGTTTAGGCCGGCGAAGGCCGGCAGGTCATTCAGCGTGCGGTCGCGATAGTCGCCGACGACCTCATCCAGGTGGCGCTCGACGTCAACGATATCGACCAGATATCCATGCTGGTCAAGCCGCGGGCCTTCCAGGCGCACCTCCAGGCGGTAGTGATGCGAGTGCCACTGGTTCTCCGCGCCCCAATCGCCACCGATCAAGAAGTGTTGAGCGACGAACGCGCGCTCGACGGCGACGGTGTACATGCGCCAGCGCTCCCTTCCTGATCAACGATTACGGCCACATTACGAGCGATAGGTCAGCACGACTTGCAGCGCCGCGGCGGGCTCCTCGTCGAGGAGACGATAAGCGGTGGCGGCATCGTCGATGGTGACGCGATGGGTGATCAGGCGCGCCGGCTGCACCGAGGCCAGTAGTCCGGCTGCCGTGGCCAGTCGGCGACGTGGCGTCCAGCGGCCACTCAACGCCGGCGCGATCTGGCTGACCTGGCTGGCAATCAGGCGCATCTTGCTCCGATGAAAGCGACCGCCCAGCGTCAGCGGCGCCTCCTTGCGGCCATACCAGGAGCCGACCAGGACGCGGCCGGCATAGCCGGTCACGGCCACCGCCAGGTTCAGCGCGGCCGGGTTGCCCGACAGCTCGTAGCTGAGATCGGCGCGAGCGTCACCATGGCGCTCGGCCAGCGCTGACTCGGCTGTTGCCGGCTCCAGGCTCGCGTGCGCCCCCAGGCGGCGTGACCAGTCGCGCCGCGATGCCAGCGCATCGACGGTCACGAGGTCCGCCAGCGGCAGGCGTGCCAACAACATCGTCGTAAGCAACCCGACGACGCCCTGGCCGATGACGACGACACGCTCGCCAATCAAGGGCTGGCCATCAAGCAGGAGATTGACGGCAGTCTCCAGATTGGGGAGGAAGACGCCGGTGTCGGGATCGGTGTCGAGCGCCAGCACGTCTTCCGGCGTGGCCAGGAAGTGACTGGTGTGGGGTTGGAAGGCGAATACGAGCTGGCCATACCAACGATGGGCCACGCCGGCGCCGATGGCGGTCACACGGCCCACCGCGGCATAGCCATAGGCGAGCGGATAGGTGAGCTGGCCCGGCAAGGCTTGAATCGTCTCATCCGTCGCCATGCCGGACGGTGCTTCGCCACGATAGACGAGGAGTTCCGTGCCGGCGCTGATAGCACTCAGTACTGTCTCGACCAGCATCTGCCCGACGCTGGGTTCGGTCAGCGCTTCCTCGATCACTTCGACGCGGCGCGTGCCCGTGAAACGCACGGTCCGGCGCATCATGGCGCGTCCCGCGCGATATCGCCGCGGATGACGAGATCATCGCCCAAGCGCTGCCAATGGATATTGACCAGGCTGGGCGGCGGATGTCGTGAAGCCGACACGGCCCGCAGTCCGGCAATCAGACGCGGCGAGACGGTGACGACCAACTGGTCCACCAGGCGCGCGTCCAGAAAACTGCTGATGACGGCCGCACCACCCTCGACCATCAACCGGCGTATGCCGCGATCAGCCAGCGTCGTTAGCAAGTGTGTCAGGTCCACTCGGCCGCTCGCGGTGGCGCCGACGGTCACGACCGTGGCGCCGGCCTCCGTCAGGATCGCAGCGGCGCGCGGGTCGGCCGCGCTGGTCGTTGCCACCCACGGACGGCGCTGGCCGGCGCGCAGGAGTTGGGCGGTGGTGGGGAAGCGGAGCCGGCTGTCGAGGACGACCGGCTGGGGGCTGATGCCCTCAACAAGCCGCACAGTGAGGCGGGGGTCATCGGTAAGGACGGTGCCGATGCCGACCAGGATCGCGTCATGGCTGGCTCGCAACTGATGCGTCAGGCACAGGGCCGGCAGCCCACTCAGCCGCAGCGATGCACCGAGGGGGCCGGCGATGCTGCCATTGAGGCTCTGCGCGTAGGACAAGGTCACGTAGGGCCGATGGCGGGCGGCGTCGGCTGCCGAAGCACTCGCCAGCGCGGTCGCGATCGCCTGTCCTACTGACTGCTCCATCACCCCGACTTCACCGCAGCTCGATCGGCACTGCACCGCCTGGCCTGGTCGGCCAGGTGAACGGATCAGGCGCTGGCGTCCTGCCGGTGGTTGCGCAGGTAGGCGATCCTCCGGCGTCCGGCCGCCTCGATGTGCGCCTTCATCCGGGCTTCGGCGCCGGCCAGGTCGTGAGCCTTGAGCGCGGCGACGATCGCGGCATGCTCGGCGTTAGACTCGGCCGCGTAGCCAGCGATATCCTCAAACACGTGGCGCGCGATCCCCACCGTTTGAAACAGGTTGTCGATTGTGCTGGCCAGCCGCTTCGATCTGGCCGCGCCGTAGATCGTTCGGTGGAACTCGTTGTTGAGCCGGTGGAAGTCGTCAAGGCTGTTCGTGCGCACGCACTTATCCATGGCCTGGCAGGTCCGCTCGATGGCCGCCAGGTCGGCACCGGCCAAGCCGCGCTCCGGGTCAGCCGCGAGGCGCGCGGCTAACCCGCCAAGCGCGCTGAGCATGAGGATCGAGACCCACAGATCGTCCAGATCAAGTGGAGCGACCGTCGCGCCTACATGGGGATGAATGATGACGAGACCCTCGGCCTCGAGGCGACGGAAGCTCTCCCGCACCGGCCCGGCGCTGGTGCCAAGTTGGTGGGCCATGTTCTGAATGAGCAGGCGCTCGCCGGGGCCGAGCTCTCCATCGACGATCTGGCGTCGGATCTCCTGATAGGCGAGGTCGACCTTGCTCAGGTACTGGATTGCCACGTCTTATCCCCCGTCCATGTGCTGACCAACTCCGGGTGTGACACCATGCGGTGGCAGCGTCGGGGCACACTGTCACCGCTCACACACTGCACTCAATTCTACAATCGACTCGGGGATTGTGCAACGATTCACGGATGAAGCCGCCCACTACGCTAACACCCCCCGGGCGATGGCGTACGAGGTATCGTCGGCGCCGGCTCCGTCATAGCAGCGATAGACGATGACTTCGAGCGTCCCTGGTTGGCCGCCGAAAAGGCCGGTGACAACCGCGTCGTCCGCCGTGGCCACGGCGGACGCCAGGACCTGCAGGCGCCCGGCCGCGTCGCTGTAGCCGCCGACGCGCAGCAGCACCGGCGGGTTGGCGGTCGTCAGCGACGGCTGTGCCCGGATCTCGCCGATGTGGTAGGTCAGTGGCGCCAGGTGGCTCAGCTCCAGGCCGGTCACGAGCGTGTCCTGGGGATAGCCGACCGCGCCGGCGCGTCCAAAGCTCACATCCAGCCGGCCGGCGACGCGTCCCCAGCCGAAGAGACCCGTGAGGCCGGCCTGGCGGAGCAGCTGCCGCTGCACCGTCTGCGTGGCGGGCGCGCCCGGACCGGGCTGCGTGTCCAGGCCGGCCGCTGGTCCGGCGCCACCCTGACGCGGCAGGTCGATACCCGCCTGGGCCAGTGCGGCCAGCGCCGCACGGTACCCCTCCGCGCCGAGCGTGGACCGGAGCCGGCTGGTGCCGGTTGTCGTGGCCAGCAACTGCCAATAGCCGTACAGGGCCGCCGCGCGGTCACCGCCGAAGCGCTGGGTCAGCCGCTCGCGCACGCTGACGCTGAGCGCCTCATGCTCGCGCGACATAATCGGCTCGCTCACCGCCTGCCCCTCGTGCGTGATGCGGACCTTGCGGCCGTTGCCTTCAACAATCATAGCACAACCAGTCCGCGGGCCGCGAGGCGGTCGCGCGTGGTCCCGGCGCGTGCATGACGAAGCTGTCATGCGGGTGTGCGCGGTTGCGGTTGGCCGCCGCGGATGACGGTCTCAGGGCGTGTGG
The DNA here is from genome assembly GCA_020849725.1 of Chloroflexota bacterium. The sequence continues at coordinate 10,712 of JADLAZ010000272.1, read as the reverse complement.
AGATGCTGCTCCTGGAGCAGGGCGATGAGGTAGGCAGCGCTCTCGTCAACCTGGCGCGCCATGCGGGTAACGAATGGCGTGGCCTCGACAGTGAACGGCGCCGGCGCCTCGCCGCTGGCGATGCGGCGATCGCCTTCATGCGCTAGGCGGACTAGCTCGGCCAGCTCGTGCGTGGTGAGGTCGGCAAAGCTGGTCAGCCAATCGCGCTCGTAGATGGGCATCGTCTGGATATTGCCGTGGTCTTCGATTGACAGCGCCAGGTCCGGCACATGCTGGCCGAGAATAGCCAGCATCGCCGGAAACGGAATACTCCCCTGGCCGCACGGGCGCGACTGCCAGCCCAGCGCCGGCGGCACCCGGCGTGGGTCGACGCTGTTGCCGCGCCCATCGGTGATGCGAGACTGATCCCAGTCAACCTGAGCGGCATCACCAGGCGGCAGACTGCGCTCAGTCGTGAAGAGCAAGGCGTCCTTGGTATGGGTGCAGATAACGTAGGGGGCGATCCGCCGCGTGGCGGCGAGTGGCTCGTCCATGCGCGTCGGTAGGTTGCCGGTATCCAGGCAAACGCCGACGACGTCCTCGCCCACGGCCTCGATAATCCGGAGCATCTCCTGGGTGGTGATATCGCAGTGGCTCTCCAGGCCGATGCGCTGGCCATGCTCGCGCGCCAGCGGCGCGAGTTGGCGCAGCACATCGGTCACGTCGGCCAGTTGCTGCGCCCAACTAACGTCCGGATTGTAGCGGTCCTTCTCCCACCCGACGACTGTGCGCAGCACGCGCGTGCCGGTCGCTGCCGCGGCCTGCATCGCCGCGCGCAGGCTGTCCATATGGCTCGCCGCCGCTGCCGCGCCGGCCTCGTGGGCCAGCGCGCTGGCGCCGTGGGGATTGACTGCCGGGATACCCATCTCCAGGTACAGGCTCCGCTGGCGGAACTCCTCGGCCACCTCGCGCAGTTCGCCGGGGTCGAGTGTCGGACTCACCTGGCGCGGGTTCCCGAACTGGACGCCCTGCAGCCGGTGTTCGCGAACGAACGCCAGCGCCTCGCGCGCCCCGGCCGGCGGTCCGCTGCGCTGGGCGTGCATTGTGTAGATATCGAGGCCGACTCTCACCCCGCCCTCCTTCGTGCGTGGAGGCGCACTGGTCGTGCTGGCCGGGCCGGCGCCGACCCAGGTCCAGGGGTCAGGGTAGCGCAACGCCAGCGACTCTACAACCCGGCACGCCAGGCGCGCGCTCGGGTGGCTCGGCGCGCCGTCGGCCAGTAGCGCGCCGCCGGCGGTGTCAGCGGGAGCAGCCGCCGGCTCGCCGCGCTGACCATCGCCAGCCCGGCTGCATCGGCTGGAGTCCAGGTCAGCCCATAGGCTTTACGCAGCGCGGTCGGCAGCAGTCCGACCGTCGGCCAATGCAGGGCCCGCAGCAGCGGGCCGCGCACCGGCCAGGCCGGCCGGGCGGCTACCAGCCGTCGGCCCAGGCGCCGTCCGGTGGGGCCTACGGTGATCTGGCCACTGGCGACCATGGCCGCCATGTACGCCGCCAGCGCGGCTCGGCTGTCCGGCATGGTATCGACCGGAATGCCGAGCCACGGACCGAGGGCGCGGCCGTCGGCGCAGAATTGGTCCTGCTCGCCTGGTGTGAGCGGGCCAACGAAGCGCTCGTAGACCTGCAGCGACGAGTCGATCAACGTGGCATAAACCCACAGCAAGAGGTCCGGCATGTGCGCCGAGTACGGTGTTCCGGCTGCAAATATCCCAACCGGCGCGTCCAGCCAGCCGGCGACGCGATCGTGGATGCCGTTGATGCGCGCCGCCGCCCGCGCGGCCACGTCGTCCGGGCCAAAGGTCAGGTCGAGCATAGCCTGGATGGTGCGGTGCAGCCGGGCGCGGTTGGCGCGCGGATCGTCACTAAAGGCGCTGTGTTCGGCCACCCCCGCGGCGACCAGGGGGTGTGCGAACTGCAGCAGAATCGCCCGACCCCAACTCAGCAGCATGAGCCGCTCGCGCTGGATGCGCCAGGCCATGCTGCCTGGTCCGGGCCGCGCGAGCGTGGCGGGCGCCGCCGGCCGGGGTTCGGTCACCATGCGCGGCCTGACTACTTCTGCTCGAGGAGGTAGTCGACTAGTTGTTCGATCTGGTCCTTGGTCAGTGTCTGGCCATAGGTGCCGGGCATGACGCCAGCGGTGTAGCCCGGAACGACGAACGCGCCCGGGTTGACGATGCTCTCGGTGATATAGTCCTTGGCGCTGGTGCCTGGCTTGCGCGTGGCGGCCGTCGTCCCTTCGGTACTCAGATTTGGCCCGACGGCGCCACCCTGACCCTTGATCGTGTGGCAGCCACTGCAACCCTGCGCGGCAAACAACTGTGCCCCCGGGTTCGCCCCGCCGCCGTCGGCGGCTCCGCCGGGTGTCCCGCCGGCCTTGACCGTCGCGGTCGCGATCACATTTGCCGGTGGCACGCCGGCCCGGGTCGGTTGCGCGGCCTCCGCGGCACAGGCGGCCGCCAGGCCGGCCAGAACCAGAGTCGTCAAGAGTAGACCGCAGCGGAGACGAGGCGTCATTACTCCTCCCCAAGACCCTTGCGACACGGCTAGGACGCTCCGGGCAGTGCCGCGCACTGATAAGCAGCGAACCACTCCGGCCGGGAGCGTCCAGCCGGCGGTGGCGACCGGACAGCACTCTACCACCTGTCGCGGCGTGCCGGCCAGTGGGGGCGATGATCTGTTCACACGACCCCGCTGCTAACGCGCCGCGCCGGCACGAAAGACACCAGACGGCGATGGGGCTGTGATACGATGGTCGGCGGCCCCGGCGCCCGCATCTTCCGCCAGGGGAGCTCTCGTGCGACGTCCCAATCATGGAAAGGACCGCCGTGCGCATCCCCCGCAATGCCATGTTGCTGCCGGTGTACGTGCCCACGGCGCTGCTGGCCTTTGGACAAGGGCTGCTCGTTCCGACACTGCCGGTCTTCGCCGCGACGTTTGATGTATCTTTTGCCGAGATCAGTCTCGCGGTCGCCGCGGCGGCGATCGGCACGTTGCTGATGGACGTGCCGGCGGGCATGCTGCTGGGCCGACTGGGCCGGAAGCCGGCGATGATCCTTGGCACCGCCATGGTGGCGCTGTCAACCCTCCTGATCGCCACGGCCCAGGTGTTTCCGCTGCTGATCCTCTACCGGTTCATCGGTGGCATTGGCACGGCGCTGTGGGGCATTTCCCGCCATGCCTACATCACCGACGTCACGCCCTCGGCCGAGCGGGGACGGTCCATCGCCATGTTCGGTGGTATCAACCGCATCGGCGTGTTTGCCGGCCCATTGGTGGGGGGACTGATTGGGGCGGCCTTCGGCCTGCGTGCCCCGTTCCTGGTCGCCTCGGCGATGGCACTGGCCGCGCTGGTCATGTCGTTCATGTTCGTGCGCGAAAGCGGCACGAGCGCCGTGCCCCAGCGCCGGGCGCGTTGGCAACTCGTGAGTGCGCTCGTCAAGAGCCACGGATCGGACCTGGCCGCGGCCGGCATCGCCCAGACGCTGGCGCAGATGATCCGCGCCGGCCGGCAATTGATCATTCCCCTCTACGCGGACTCGCAGCTCGGACTCGGCGTGGCGGCGATCGGCACCATCATGAGCGCCGGCGCGATCATCGACATGCTGCTCTTCGTGCCGGCGGGAATGATTATGGACCGGTTCGGCCGAAAGTGGGCAGCAGTCCCATCGTTCACGATCATGGCTGCCGGTATGGCCATGATCCCACTGGCGGGCGGCTTCTGGCCGTTGCTGGCGGCGTCAATGCTGATCGGCTTCGGCAACGGCCTCGGCTCGGGCACGATGATGACGCTGGGCGCTGATCTAGCTCCGCCCGGCGCGACGGGCGAGTTCCTGGGCCTGTGGCGACTGATCGGCGACACCGGCGGGGCCGCCGGGCCACTCGTGGTCGGGTCGGTCGCCGATGTCGTTGGGCTGGCGGCGACAGCGCTGGTGCTGAGCAGTGCCGGACTGGCGTCGGCGGCCGTGCTGGCCATCCTGGTGCGCGAGACGCGCCAATCCGCGCACGGGCCGCCGGCCGGCTCGCCCGGGTAGCGGCGCGCATCGGCGCCGTCGGGCTACACCGCGTACTCCAGACAGCGTGCGTTGATCTCCGGCAGCACGGCCGCAAGGGTCACCGCGTCGACGACCGGGTCCTGGAAGACCAGCAGCAGCAGGTCTTTAACCGATCGAATGTCGATGGTGCCATCATCGCAGTCCAGCCGCACGCCCTGGAGGTCGCCGCCGGCCAGGCGCAGCGTTGCTGACCGCAAATGCACCAGCAGCGCCGTCGCCAGCGCGCCGATCGTCTCCGCGTCGTCGAGATCGAGGTTGGCCGACGCAACCGGCAGGCCATCCTGGCTGAGCAGAAGCGCCCCAACGACTCCGTCGACCTCGAGGAGCGGGTTCAGCAGCGATTGCATCAGGTCTGCCTCCGGCATTCAGGCGCGTAGCGCGCCGCGGCGACAACATCTCTCGGGAGCGACGCGCCGTGGCGTCTTACGGTAGCCGGATCGGCTCGATCAGCCGGCGGAACACGTCCATCGCCTGGCGGTAGCGCCCTTGCCGCAGATACAGGTCTCCAACGAGCCGGGTCACGGATGGCACATCCGGATAGCTCGTCCCCAGCGCCTGGATCGGCGCTGCCAGCTCGCCGAGCATCGCTGGTTCGGAGCGCAAGAGAAGCCGGTAATTGGCTGCCGCCTCAACCGGCTGGCCGCCCGTGGCATAGGCATCTGCCAACTGGCGTCGGGCCATCGCGTCAGTCGGCTCCAGGTCTGATGCATCCTCGGCGACCTGGACTGCCGATGCGGCCGACGCGGCCGGCGCTGCCTCGACCCGGCGCAGCACGACCTCGCCACGCGCGATCAGATCGGCTTTCTGCTGATGCAAGCGACTGAAGAGCGAGCCGGACAAACTGATCGTCGCACCAAAGATACTCGGACGAAGGAGCGATGATCCACTCGGAGGACGTGGTGGCGCCGGCCGACTGACCGGCTGCGCGGCGGCCATGGGCGGCGCCAGCTCATCCAGGCTGACCGACCGCTCCGGCTCGAGGATCACCTCGGGCGCCACGGGCGCCGGTGGCGATGGCGTTTGGCGCGCCTCCACCGCACCGGCCAGGTGAGCGTCCCACCCCGCGGCCAGTACAGCTGGCGGCGCCTCCGGCAGTGCCAGGTCCATCAAGTCGGTCGTCTCCAGGTGACCCACGGGACTAACGATCGGCGCCATGTCCACCAGGTCAGTCGTCTCCAGGTGGCCCATGGGGCCAGCCATGGCCATGGCACTGAGCGCGTCGAGATCGTCGCCCGACACGGCTTCGCCCGTGGCAGGGAGCGCCTGATCGAGGGCAGCGGCGCCCAGCCCTCCCACCTGCCCGCTGACGGGGCTGGTTGGATCCGTCAGGCGCGCGGTGTCGAGCGTCCCCGTTGGTCGGAAGGGAGCCAGGCCGGCTGCATCCAGCGCCCGCAGTTCCGAGGTGAGACCCGGCGGCAGCGTCGTCGTTTGGGGCACCGCCGCATTCAACTGAGCTTCGAGATCGGCCCACGTGCTGTCGAGTTCACCGCCGAGATCAGGCTCGGCCGGCGGCGCGGTCGGACGCGGCGCCGGCGACGCCATGATCAGGTCGAGGTCGCCAAAGTCAAAGGGGGCGATGCCCTCGGCATCGAGAGCGCGCAGTTCCTGGGTGAACCCTGGCGCCATGGGCGTGCTGCTGCTGGCGCCGACCTCGCCGGCGATCGTGGCTGCCACCGCCGCTACTGGCGTCAGCGGCTCCGAGCCGATCCTGAAGGGCGCCACGTCCGGTAAATCGAGGTGGGCGACGAGGTCACCTAGATCCACGGCGCTATCGTCGGGCATCGCGGCCGACAGTTCCTGGTCGATGTCGTCCCAGTTGGCCACCAATTGACGAAGGCCGACTGAGGTCACCGCCGCGGAGTCGGCTGGCACAACCGCCTCCTGGTTGCTGGCGACGACTGGTTCGACGGCTACCTTCGCCGCCAGCGGCGCTGGTGCGACCGGTGGCGGCGCGGTCACCGGCGCCGCTGCAACCGGCGCCGTCTCGACATAGACCGGTTCGACCGGCGGCGGCACGACTGGCGCGGCCGGCAAGGCGGAGTCAAGTGGACCAGTCTCAACCCTGAACGGCGTGACGCCTAACTCGTCGATTTCGCGCAGGGCATCGGTATAGCCAGGGGCCGAGACCGTATCAGGCGTAGCGGCAACGAGTTCGGCGTTGGCATGGTCCCACTCCTGGGTGATGTCAACCGGCGACTCGTCTACGATCGCATCGTTGCCAACATCCGTGATGTCCTCGGGTGCGCTGACCGAGTCAGGATCGTGCGCGGTCGCCGTGGCGACGGCGGCAATGGCGGCGACAGCCGTGGCTCCCGTCGCCACGACGACGGCCGCTGCGGGCTGAGAAGCCAGGAGTAGATCGTCGCCACCGGCCTCCGGGCGCGGCGCTAACTCGCTGGTGGCCGCATCCCACGGGCGTGCTAGCTCATCGACCGGGGGCACGTCCGCGCGCGTTGCACTGACCGGCGGGGCGGTCATGGGAGGTGGCATCGCGGCGGCCGTCGCGGTCAACTCATGGGCGACCCGCTGCCACTCGGAGTCCTCCGCGGGCGGACCGGCAACGCCAAGCAGGCTATTGGTCGTCGGGCTGGTCTCGACCGGGACACTGGACGGGTCAAAGGCCGGGATCTCCGGCGTGGAGAAGATCGCGCCAGCGAGCGTCTGGCCCGGAGCGTAAACCGCCAGCAGGCGCGCGACGTCGCCGGTAGGGTCGATGGCTACTGCCTGCCGCAGGTGCTCGGTCGCGACCGCGAGGCGACCCTGGCGATGGCTTATGTCAGCCATGATGTAGAGGGCGTGCACGGCCGTCGATTGCATCGCCAGCACCCGGTGGCACAGCGCCTCAGCACCGGCCAGGTCGCCCGAGCGCCAGCGAACTTCAACGAGTGCTAGCAGCAAGTCGAGGCGGTCGGGGTGGCGACTGCTGAGCGACTCGTATTCGCGCCGCGCCAGGGTCAACTGGTTGCCTCTCGCGTAAATGGCCGCCAGTCCTGGACCACTCACGTGCAAGCGACCACCAGTCCCATAGAGCTTGCTGTACAGACGCACTAGCTCATCCCGCAACTGGGTGAGCGCAGGGTCGATCTCGAGTGCGCGCTGAAACGCGGTCGCCGCGCCGGCCAGGTCCAGGCCCTCCTCGGCAATCACACCGAGACCGAGCGTGGCGAGGACGTTCTGCGGATCGAAGCTCAGCGCCGTGTCGAAGCTCTGGCGTGCTCCCTCGGTGTCACCCTGTTCAAGCAGGATCTCACCGTGCAACCGGTGCAGATCGGCATAGGATGGGTAGTGATTGAGCACATGCCGGCAGGTCGCGCGGGCGAGTGGATAGTCACCAGACTCGAGCGCGTGGCGCGCGTCAGCGACCACGTTGCTCAATGAAACCATCGCCATGCTGTCCCCTCCACACGGAGCGATGGGCGGCGCACGGAGTGTCGGCCAGCCACCCGTACTGCGCTGCCTTGTCCGGATTATAGGAACCGAGTCGCGGCGGGAACAAGCGCGATCGGTGGGCCAATGCTCCTATATCGAATGCACCAGCCGGTCTGGTGATGCGCCGACCAGTGCGTTGAACCGGGTCGTCGGCAGGCGCCCCGGCTGCTATACTGCGGGTGGCCGGGAAGCTCCAGGCCACCGAGTCAGACGCTGGTAGCAACACTGGAGCGGCGATGAAGCTCATCACCGCCATCGTGCAGGACGAGGACCTCCCGACGCTCCTCGATGGGCTGATCAAGGGCGGCTTTCGGGCGACGGCGATCGGCAGCACCGGCGGCTTCCTCCGCAGCGGCAACTCGACCTTGCTCATCGGGGTGGAGGACCATCAGGCCGGGCGGGTCCTGAGTATTATCCGGGAGCGCTGCCGCACCCGCACGCAGATGATGAATCCATATTCGCCGGCCCTCGAGCCAGGCCTGCTGTACATGCCGCCGCAGATTGAGGTCGAGGTTGGCGGTGCGGTCACCTTTGTCCAGAATGTGGTTCGATTCGAGCGCCTCTAGGTGAACCGGTCAGCGGCCCGCATCCAGGGGGTCAGACCGCCGTTCTGTGTGCAGTGAGGTGCCGTTGTCCACGACCGTGGCATCCGGTAGGAGGGGATGGGGCGGGTGCTGGTTAGCCATCCCGGCCGTGTGACGCCCGGTTGGACGGCGCGACGACGCGAGGCCGATGCGCGCCGTGCGCCACGCGCCGGCGCCGGCCGGCCCACCTGGCTGGCGCGGCCTGGCTGGCGCCGGTCGCTGGTTCATCTCTTTTGCGTCGCGCTCGTCTGGCTAGCAGTGGCCGGCCCACTCGGTGCTGTGGGCGTTGGCAGCCGCACGGACGTAGCCGACGCGGTCGTGCGTCACGCACGCTACCTGCGCGCGCTCGAGGAGGCATCGGCTGCTGCCGGCTGGCAGGCGCCGGCTTATCCACTGATCATCAGCGATGTGCCGGCGCCCGAGCCAGCGCTGCCATCCGTGCCGGCGCGGTTCGTCCAATCCGACGACACACTCGAGCCGGCGCTGAATGTGTCGGTGGCGCCAGCACCCGAGCCAGTGTCCGAGCCACTGGTGGTGGCCGCGCCCAATCCACGGCGCGACGCTACCACCGTGGCCTTGCGACAACAGCTCGGCTCCCTGGGCGAGGCTTACGGGATCGTCGTCCTGGATGCGGACGGCGTGCCGGTGTTCGAGCATCAACCAACGGAGCAGTTCCAGGCCGCCAGCTTGTACAAACTGGGCGTGGCCGCTGAGGTGTTCCGCCAGCAGAAGCAGGGCAAGCTCACGCTGAAAGACCCGCTCATCATCAGCCGCGACTCGTTGGCCGATGGTGACACCATGTTTGCCGCCGGCGATATCGGCCGCAAGATCACCGTTGGTGAGGCCGTCGATTTCATGATCACCCGCTCCAGCAACGTCGCGGCCATCCTCTTGCTGCGCCGGGTCGAGCAGGCTAATGTGAACAGCTTGCTCGCCAATCTCGGCCTCAAGGACACACGTCTGCTCGACCGGCCATTTCGGAATATCAATGGCAACGCGCGCAATCAAACCACGCCGCGCGACATGGGCCGATTCTTCTGGCTGCTCCTCCGTGGGCGCGTCGTCGACGTCGACGCTAGCCAGGCTCTGATCCGCCTTCTGCTGCGTCAGCGCATCGACGACCGGCTGCCGGCCGCACTGCCGAAGGGCGTGCCGATTGCCCACAAAACCGGCAACCTGGTCGGTGTCGTCCATGACGCTGGCATCATCTACAGTCCGGCCGGGCCGCTTGTCGTCGTCGCGATGAGCCAGGATGCACCGAGCGAGGATGAAGCGGTGGCGACAATCGCACTGCTGGCTCGGGTCACGTATGATGCCTACACCGGGGAGCCTTCGGCCTGGGGTCAGTCACCGTAGGCGGCGCCAGGCACAGGGTGGACCGGCCGGTGGCCCCACTTGTGCGAGTACTTGAGGAGCGAGGGCCAGCGGCTGTGGGTCCGGGCGGCTGGCTGCCGCCGGCACACCTGGCGGAGGGGCAGGGGCGTCCCATGAGCGACAACCCGTTCCATGGGCCAAATGCAGGTTACGCGGTTGAGCTGTACGACCGGTTCACGCGTGATCCGAACTCGGTGGACGCCGCGACGCGCGCCTTCTTCGCCGGCTGGTCGCCAGACGCCACCTCTGGCGATGCTGTCGGTCGCGTCAAGGGCGCCACGGGCACAACCCTGGACGAGCCGGCGCTACGGGCAGGGGCGAGCCGCGCCGCCGCCGCATCTCAGCTGGCCGCGGCGGCACGCGCCGTTGAGATGGTGCGCGGCATCCGCGAGTACGGCCACCTGGCGGCCCGAATCGACCCGCTGGGCAGCGACCCTCCCGGCGACCCCGAACTTGACCCTGCGACGCATCGCCTGCGAGTGCAAGATCTGGCTGACCTGCCGGCGTTCCTCGTCGATGGCCCGGCGGCCGCGGGGGCGCGCCACGCCCTCGATGCGGTGCTGGCGCTGCGCCGCGTCTACTCGGGCACGACCGGCTACGACTTCGATCATGTCCAGGTGGCAGACGAGCGGCGGTGGTTGCAGGCGGCGGCAGAAGGTGGCCGCTTTCGAGCGCCGGCGACACCCACCGAGCAGCGCGCCCTCCTGGAGCGGCTGACCGAGGTCGAGGTCTTCGAGCGCTTCCTGCACCAGCGCTATCCGGGCCAGAAACGCTTCTCGCTCGAAGGGACCGACATCCTCGTACCCATGCTTGATGAGTTGGTGCGTCTGGCCGCCGCCGTCGGCACGCGCGATGTCGTCATGGGCATGGCCCATCGTGGGCGGCTGAATGTGCTGGCACACGTCCTCGGCAAGCCCTACGAGGCGATCCTGGCCGAGTTCCGTCATCTCGAGCAACCGGATGACGGAGCGCCATGGGAAGGCACCGATACTGGCTGGCAGGGGGACGTCAAGTACCATCTTGGTGCGCGCACCGCCTACCAGGCTGGGAGTGTCGTTCGCCTCCCGGTGACGATGGCGCCGAACCCCAGCCACCTGGAGTTCGTCAACCCGATCGTGGCGGGCATGGCGCGGGCGGCCCAGGAGCGGCGAGACCAACCGGGGATGCCGCATCAGGACGAGATGGCGTCGCTGCCGGTGTTGATGCATGGCGACGCCGCGTTCCCCGGCCAGGGGGT
>JADLAZ010000271.1 GCA_020849725.1 Chloroflexota bacterium | reverse complement strand
TCATGGCCTGCATCCACGTCATCCTGAAAGAGTTCTACGTCGACAAGGAGACGCCCTATTTCACCGACTACGTGAAGCGCTACACCAATCTCCCCTTCCTGGTCCTGCTGGAGCCGGACGGCGAGAAATACCAGATGGGGCGCTTTCTCCGGGCCACCGATGTCGCGGCGTATGCCAAGGAAGAGAACGCCGACTGGAAGCTCATCATGACCGATGCCGATGGGCAACTGCACCTCCCCACCGGCTCCATCGGGTTCCGCTGGGAAGAGCAGCCGACCGGCAATTGGAACTTGCAGTTAAAGAATGCCGTCACCAAGGAGGACTTCGACCCGCTGCTCACCCTGTTGGGCAAGGCCGATCAACCGGCGATGGTCTCCTTCAGCGACTTCACCGATACCTACAGCATCTACATGGGGCGGACCGAAGGGAAGGGGCAGACCGCGAAGGAGATCTTGCGCGAGGTCCCGGCTCGAAAGGTCCTGACGGCCGACGGCCGCGAGCTGCTGGTGACCACCGCCTTCGATCTGCTGATGGCGCAAGCGGGCGTGTCGCGGGGGCTGGGCGGCGACTATCCGGTGGACTACGACGATCCCAGACCCTACACACCGGCCTGGCAAGAGTCGCAGACCGGCGTGAGCCGGAATCTGGCGATCCAGGTGGGCCGGGAGTTCGCCGAGAACGCCGAAAAGACGAAGGGCAAGTCGCTGTTCATCACCGGCCCTGGTATCCAGCACTGGTACCACGGCGCTTCGCTCTACTACCGGAACGAGGCGGTGATGCTGGCCCTGTGCGGCTGCAACGGGGTCAATGGCGGCAATTTCAACCACTACGTCGGCACCCAGCACACGCGGCTGCATGCCGCGTTTGTCAACCTCAGCGGCGCCCTGGACTGGACACGGCCACCGCGGGTCATGAACACCACATCGCTGATGTACTTCCAGACCGGCCAGTGGCGCTACGATGGCATGCCCCTCGATACCCAGTGGGCCACGGGCGCCAGGAAGTTGCCGGCCTACAACCACGCGGCTGATATGAACGCCCTGGCGGTCAGGCTGGGCTGGCTGCCCTACTTCCCCCAGGTCGACAAGAAGAATCCGCTGCACCTCTATCAGGAAGCCGTTCAGGCGGGCTGCCAGACCGACGCGGAGATCAAGCAGTGGGTGGTGGATCAATTCAAAACGGGCAAGCTCAGATTTGCCATCCACGACGCGGACGCGCCCGAGAATAAGCTCAAAGTCTTGACGGTCTATCGTGGCAATTTTATCGGCACCAGCATGCGCGGGCACGAGCTCGCCCTGAAGCACCTCCTCGGCACGCACCACAACGCCCTGTGGGAGGAGGAGCCGGCCAAGGGGCTGGTGAACGAGGTCGAGTGGCGCGAGCCAGCACCCGAAGGCAGCCTCGACCTCCTGGTGAACCTGAACATCCGCATGGACTCGACCGCCAACTACGCCGATGTCGTGCTGCCGGCCGCCTTCTGGTACGAGAAGTACGATGTGACCTTCGGCGACATGCACACGTTCGTTCATCCCCTCACCCCGGCGACCGACCCGCCGTGGGAGGCGAAGCACGACTGGATCGCATTCCAGTTGCTGGCTAAGAAGTTCTCAGAGTTGGCGCAGGTCCACTTCCCCGAACCGGTCAAGGACGTGGTGCTCAAAGCCCTCTGGATGGACAGTCCGGAGCAACTCGCTCAATCGATGGGTGAGGTGAAGGACTGGCAGCGAGGGGACGTCGAGCCGATCCCGGGCAAGACCTTCCCCGACATCAGCGTGGTGGAGCGAGATTACACCCAGGTCTACGACAAGCTCGTCTCACTCGGGCCGGATGTGCACCACTACGGCTCAAAAGGCCAATACGCCGACCTGACGCCCATCGTCGAGGAGGAACTGAAGCACAACGACGTCCTCACCGTCAAAGACGGGCGCATCTATTTTGAGCGGCCGGAACAGGCCTGCGAGCTGATCTGTCAGATCTCCCCCGAGCTGAACGGCCGCCTGTCGCACCTCTTCTTCAAGGAGATGGAGAAGAAAGTCGGCCTGCCGCTCGCCGATATGGTCGAGAGCGTCAAGCAGCGACGCGTGCACTACCGGGAGATCATCGCCCAACCGAAACGGATCCACACCACGCCACAGTGGAGCGCCCTGTTGTTCGACCCCGAGACCGGCAAGGAGCGGACCTTCGGGCCGTGGACCATGAACGTCGAGCGGCTGAAGCCGTGGCACACGCTCTCCGGGCGGCAAGAGGTCTATTACGATCATCAGGGCCTCCGGGAGTTGGGCGAGGCGCTGCCGACCAACAAGCCGCCGCTGGACATGGTGGCGATCGGCGACATCAAGCTGGACACCGCCGAGGCCAAGTCCAAGCTGTTCCGGTTCATCACGCCCCACGGCAAGTGGCAGATCCACAGCTCCTTCCGGGACCACTGGCCCATGATGCACCTGTCCCGTGGCGGCCCAACGGTCTGGATCAATCCGGAAGATGCAGCCGAGATCGAGGTGCAGGACAACGACTGGGTGGAGATGTACTGCGAGAACGGCATCGAGGTCGTCCGGGCAGTAGTTAGCCATCAGGTGCCGAGAAACATGGCCATCACCTACCATCAGGTCGAGCGCCATGTGAATGTGCCTTTCTCCCCCCTCGCCAAGCGCCGCGATCGCTCCGACCTGCGCGGCGGCAACAACAACGCCACCACCAGGATCCTGATGAACCCCCACACGATGATCGGCGGGTACGCCCAGTTCAGCTACTACCTCAACTATTGGGGCACCAGCCCGTCAGAGCGAGACCACGGCGTACTCATCCGCAAGATGCCCCTGGCGGGGGGGAATCGGGTCATCTACCGGGAAGAGGAACTCGGCTTACTGCCGCGGGCGTAGGACGGAGGAAGCCATGAGGGTGAAGGCCAGCTACAGCATGACGTTCAATCTGGAGAAGTGCATCGGTTGCAACACCTGCACGGTTACCTGCAAGAACGTTTGGACGAACCGCGAAGGCGCGGAGTACATGTGGTGGAACAACGTCGAGACGAAGCCGGGCATCGGCTATCCGAAGCGCTGGGAAAACCAGGAGGTGTGGAAGGGCGGCTGGGTCAAGGACGGCGACAACCTCCGGCTTCGCTACGGCGGCAAGGCCAAGATGCTGGCCAACCTGTTCTTCAATCCCCATACGCCGGAGATGGCCGACTATTACGGCAAGGATGTCTACACCTTCACCTACGATGAGCTGCAGACCACGCAGCAACTCACCCAGCAGCCGGTGGCGCGTCCAGAATCGATGGTGACCGGCGAGGAGGACATCCCGCTCACCTGGGGGGTGAACTGGGAGGACAACGCCGGCGGCGCCAACGTGACCGGCAAGCACGATGTGAATTTCCAGGGGATGACCCAGGAGGAGCATGACGCCTATCTGAAGTTCAGGGACGTCTTCTACTTCTACCTCCCCCGGATCTGCAACCATTGCATCAACCCGGCCTGTGTGGGCGCCTGTCCCTCCGGCGCCGCCTACAAGCGCGAGGAAGACGGCATCGTCCTCATCGACCAGACCCGGTGCCGCAACTGGCGATATTGCATCTCCTCCTGCCCGTACAAGAAGCCCTACTACAACTGGGCCTCCGGCAAGATGGAGAAATGCATTCTCTGCTATCCGCGGGTCGAGGCCGGCATGCCGCCGGTCTGCTTCCATTCGTGCGTGGGCAAGATCCGCTCGTTCGGCCCGATGCTCTACGACATGGACCGTGTGCAGGAGGCCACCCTGGCCGACGAGCGGGACCTCGTGCAGGCGCAACGAAACCTGATCCTCGACCCCTTCGACAAGGCGGTAATCGAGGGCGCCCGACAGAGTGGCCTGAGCGACGACTGGATCAACGCGGCACAGCGCTCAGCCGTGTACCGATTGGTCAAGAAGTGGGAACTGGCCTTGCCGCTCCATGCGGAGTTCCGAACGCTGCCGATGCTGTTCTACATCCCGCCGCTCGCGCCACTCATGACCAGTGCCGGCGTCTCCTCGCCGGGCGACACTGATGTCTTCGACATGGCCAAGACGGACGGGGTCCTGCCCGATCTGGATGATCTGGATAAGTTCCGCGTGCCGCTGCGCTATCTGGCCAGTCTTTTCGCGGCCGGGAACGTGGAGGAGGTGCGGAAGTCGCTGCGCCGGCAACTGGCGGTTCGACGCTATGAGCGCAGCTTGCGGGTGGACGGGAAACCCGACCTGGAGGTGCTCCAGAGAGTCGGGTTGACCGAAGAAGACGCCAAGGGTATCACGCGTGACGTCTCCCTGGCCTTCTATGCCGAGCGGTTTGTGGTCCCGACCACGAAGCGCGAGTCGGCCGACATGAGTCCGTACACGGAGCGAGGCTTTGCCGGCTTTGCAGCCATGGGTCCCTGGACGCCGATGCGGCAGCGGAAGCACGCCCACGAGTCACACCATACCCCGGAGCAGTCGCATGACTGAAGAGACGCTTGTCTTGCGCGACGTCTACGCCACCATCGCGGAGTTGTGGTGCAGCCCCGCTGATGTCGATCGGGATGCGATTGAGCGAGACGCCAGCGCGGCCCTGGCCGGCTGGGCACGGCTCGATGCGCAAGGGCCTACGTTGTTGTCGCAGTTCTTGCAAGATCCCCTGGCAGAGGACCAATACGTCGAACTCTTCGAACTGGCTCCGCAATGCTCGCTCTACCTGGGAAGCCATACTTTCGAGGAGCCGGATACCTGCGCGAAAGCTGCCGTCTCCGACCGCAATGGCTACATGATAGAGCTTCTTGGCATCTACAGGCATCTAGGATTGGTGCCTAATGGGCAAGAACTGCCGGATTACTTGCCATTGGTCGTTGAGTTTCTGGCGCTCTCTGCCGAGTCGGAGGACCCGATCAGGGACAAACTCATCCAGGAATACATCCTGCCCTTCCTGGCGCCCATCCGCGCCAGGCTGGAGGCGCTAGCAACCCCCTACGTCCAGCTCCTCGACGCGCTGGAGCAGGTGTTGAGGCTGGACCTGAACGCGAGGGTGAGGGATAGGTCATGCTTGACAACTTCCTCTTTGTAGGGCTGCCCTATATCACTATCTTGCTGTTCATCGGTGGCTCGATCTTCCGAGCCTTCACTGGCTTCAACACCGCGTTCAGGGGCAAGGCGGATTGGAGCGTCCGGGGCGACTACCTGTGGACCACGCGTTCCACTGGCTTCTTCGGGCGCGCCTCCATCGGACCGGCGGCGTTGTGCCTGCACTGGGGGCTCCTCATCATCATCCTGGCCCACATCGTCGGCTTCATCGGCGGCGCCGGCGGCTGGTCCTCACTGGCCGATTTCTTCCGCTGGACCGGTATGTTTGGGTGCGTGCTTCTGCTGTACGGAGCATCATGGGCGCTGGTCCGCCGGATCATCATGCCCCAGGTGCGGGCGATGAGCACACATGACGACTACATCGTCCTGCTCTTTCTCATTGTTATCACCGGTCTCGGGCTGTACCACTCGATGGTGCAGATGGCCTGGGGAGTGTCGTTCGCGGTGGGGCCGTGGTTGGTCGGCCTGTTTACGCTGCAGCCCAATCCTGGATTAGTGGCCAGCGCTCCCCTGATCATCAAGCTGCATATGATCGTTAATTTCATCTTTCTGGCCTACTTCCCATTTACCAAGCTGGTGCATGTTTTCAGCTATCCCTTCGCCTACATCACGCGGCCCTACATCTCCATGCGGAGCTATGTAGGATTGAAACGATGATCTCTGTACGATGGACTATGTGAAGCCGGTCGAGCTGGTGCGGGAGATCGTCCAGGCGGCAGAGGCCAAGACCGCCCTGCCCGCGCGCGATCTCCTCGTGCGAGGCATCCTATCGGCCGTCTTCTTGGGCTATGCGACCGCACTCGCATTGGTCGTCGTCGCCCAGGGAGCGCCTCCCTTCGTCGGGGCGCTCGTCTTCCCCATCGGTATCGGGTTGATCGTCCTCCTGGGGTTAGAGCTGGGCACGGGGAATTACGCCGCGCTATCGATCGGCATGGCGGCGGGCCAGGTGACCGTGGCGCGGTCGATCCGCAACTGGGGCTGGGTCTTCGCGGCCAACCTGATCGGCGGCCTCGTCTTCGCCACCCTCTTCACGCTGGTGATCACCACGTTCGGGGCGAATGACGGCGGCGCACTCGGCGATGTGGTCCGTCAGGTGGCGCGCAAGAAGACCCTAGCCTATGCGGCTGCTGGTCTGGGCGGTTGGAGCGCCGCGCTCGTGAGCGGCGTACTCTGCAACTGGCTCGTTGCCCTGGGGACAGCCGTGCTCCCCTACACCTCACGGTCGGTTATCGGCAAGATCGGCGCCATCTGGCTGCCGATCTTGACTTTCTTTGCCTTGGGCTACGAGCACTCCGTCGTCAATATGTTCGTGATCCCGGCCGGCATCATCCTGGGCGCACCGGTGTCCGTGGCGGATTGGTGGCTGTGGAATCAGGTCCCGGTGACGATCGGCAACATTATCGGCGGCACAATGTTCACGGGCCTCGCTCTGTGGGCCACCTACGGGCACGCATCGGCGCAGCCGGCACATGTGCCAAGGACCAGTGCGCTGGGGCAGGTTCTTCCCGCTGGAATGGAAGAGATGCCGGCTGGCAGGAGGTATGGAGAGTGACCCTCCTTACCGTGCGCAATCCAATGGTGGTGACAAAGCGACAAGCCTACCAGGTCCTGGTAATGAATACCCTGGCCTTCACGGTCTGTTTCGCTGCCTGGGTAGTGAACGGTGTCCTCGTCACCTTCCTGGTCGACAACGGGGTCTATCAGTGGAATAAGGCGCAGATGGGCTGGCTCATTGGCGCCCCCGTGCTGACCGGAGCGCTCCTGCGCCTACCAATGGGCCTGCTGACTGACAAGTACGGGGGGCGTCTCGTGTTTCCCCTCGTCATGCTGGTGGCGGCCGTGCCGATGTACTTGCTGAGCCACACGGACTCCTATCTCCAGTTCCTCCTGGCGAGTCTTGGATTTGGATTGAGTGGCGCCACCTTCGCCGTTGGCGTTGCATACACCTCAATCTGGTTCCCAACGGAGCGACAGGGCACCGTGCTCGGGATCTTCGGAATGGGCACCATGGGAGCCGGCATCACCGCCATGGTCGCCCCGTTCCTGCTCCGCCTGCTGACCAATGACGGAGCAGATGTGGCTGGATGGCGACTGCTGCCTCAGGTTTACGCGGGCGCGCTGGTGGTGGCGGCCATCCTGTTCTGGGCCATGACAACGACCAGAACATCGCCGCAGGTGCTGACCGTCGCGCAGCGTCTCGCTCCCTTGCGCAACATTCGGGTCTGGCGCTTCGGCCTGTACTACTTCGTCTTCTTCGGCGGTTTCGTCGCCCTCTCGCAATGGTTGGTCCCCTATTATCTCAATGTCTATTCCGTATCATTGGCTGAGGCGGGCCTGTTGGTGGCGCTCTTTAGTCTCCCAGGCGGAGTCATCCGCGCTGTCGGCGGTTGGGCCTCGGACAAGTGGGGCGCTCGGACTATCCTCTACCTGGTCTTCGGCGGCAGCAGCCTCCTGCTGGTCCTCCTCTTCCCCCCACGCGTGGAGATACTGACACCCAGCCAAGGGGTGTTCGCCGATCGAGCCGGCGTCGTCACGGCGGTTACGGAAGGGGAGATCGTGATCGGCCAGGACCGCTACGTACTCGCCGGCGCACCCGACGCCTCGGATACGGCCGCGCGGGTCCGCTTCGGCGTCCATGCCGCGTCAGACGAAGAAGGACTCGTGCTATGGCCGACGACGACCTACTCCCAGGTTCCCGTGGTGCAGGTCGGAAGCACTGTTGGGAAAGGGCAAGTTCTGGCCAGAGGCGAGACTCACATCTATTTTCAGGCAAATCGATGGATTTTTACGGGACTAGTCTTCCTATTGGGAATTCTGATGGGGATAGGAAGCGCGGCCGTCTACAAGCATATCCCCACCTACTTCCCTGGCAGCGTGGGCGTTGTCGGTGGCCTCATCGGCGTCATCGGCGCCCTGGGAGGCTTCTTCAACCCCATCATCTTCGGGTACCTCCTTCAAGTCACCGGGGTCTGGACCACCTGCTGGATGCTCCTGCTCATCGTGGCATTGGCCTGCCTCGCGTGGATGCATGTGACTATCCGGCGCATGGATCGGGCGCAGGCACTCATCCGCGAGCACGTGTGACAGGGAGGGCGTCACGACACGCGCCGATGAAGGACAATGAGGAGTACGGGTGGCCTGCGTCTGAGCTGGGAGGCATGCGAGGCAATGCACCGGCGTACCCAGAACCCCGTTCTCCGAGACCGTGCGGACAATCCCTCGATTCAAGCGTGGAGCGGTCTGCTCGCTACCTTCGACGCTGGGGTCAAGACCCTGCCCCCAGGCTACTTTGCCATGGTCATGGCCACCGGCATCCTGGCCATTGGGACGAACCTGCTCGGGATGAGAGTAGTGGCCGTCGCCTTAGGCTGGCTCAACATCGTGACCTACGTCATCCTGTGGGTGTTGACGCTGCTGCGCCTCTGGCGCTTTCCGCGCGACTTCGCAGCCGACCTCATTGACCACGTGCGCGGGCCAGGCTACTTCACGACCGTTGCGGCCACGTGTGTCCTCGGCACTCAAATCATTGCCATCTGGGGAAGCCATACTCTGGCAATGCCGCTCTGGATCATGGGCGTGGGTCTCTGGATAGTCATTATCTACATCATATTCACCGGGTTCACGATAAAGAAAGACAAGCCATCTCTTGAGAAAGGCATCACTGGAGCGTGGCTCATTGCGGTGGTGGCCACTCAATCGGTGGCGGTCCTCACAGCATTCTTGGCGCCTCACCTCCAACAACCCCACCGGCTGGAGCTGAATTTCTTCGCCCTCTCTATGTGGTTGTGGGGTGGAATGCTGTATATTTGGATGATTTCTCTGATATTCTATCGCTATACTTTCTTTCAGTTCTCGCCTGGTGATCTGACCCCGCCCTACTGGATCAATATGGGAGCAATGGCCATCTCGACTCTCGGCGGAGCAGTCTTGATTGCAAATGCCAATGCGTCTGATGCTCCATATTTGCAAGCTATGCTTCCTTTTCTGAAGGGCTTCACTGTTCTCTATTGGGCTACTGGGACCTGGTGGATTCCAATGCTCATCATATTGAGTGTCTGGCGGCACCTCTACAAGCGCTATCCGCTGACCTATGACCCACTCTACTGGGGAGCGGTCTTTCCGTTGGGCATGTATGCGGTCGGCACGCTCAAGATGGCCGAGGCGATGGACCTGGCATTCCTGCACGTCATCCCGCGCCTATTCATCGGTGTGGCTCTCGCCGTCTGGCTGGCGGTCTTCATCGGGCTGATACGCCGGCTCATCGGCAGTGTGCTCAGCGCCAGGCTCGCGGCCCAGCGTCCGGGTTGAGCGCCGTCGCCGTCCCCGCACCCGATCAATCCCGGCCGGTGAGTTTCAGCAGGGCGGCGGCGGGGCAGCGGCCGAACTCTGGAAGGGTCTGCTATACTTTCGGTCGGTGTGGACACCGCTGATCGAGGAGACCAGGGGTCGCCGTCCGATAAATCAGACCTGGTCACGCGGGCGCGAGGCGGCGATTCGGCGTCCTGACGCCACAAATGCAGGCCGACGTAGCTCAATTGGCAGAGCAGCTGTTTTGTAACCAGCACCTGCCGGCCCCACCCCGACGACGGACCCATCGGCCGAAACCTCCGCACACGCGGGGTTTTTTTCATGGCCGCCGACCGGTCTTGCGACGCGTCACAGTTGCTCGCCAACGCACCGGGACGCCTCGATCTGGACCCCGGTCGGCCACCCCGCAGCCCCGCGCCGGTCACGGCCGCGCCACCCCGTCGCCACTCCTCGGTCACAGTTTGGGCACGCCGCTGGACAGGCGGGCCGGCACGCCGTACGCCTGGGGCGACGGCGACGAGCGAGCGGAGGAGGGGCCATGGCCACGGATCTCGCGACCCTGGTGGAGGAGTTCCTGCTGGACTGCCGGACGCGCCGACTCTCGCCGAAGACGGTGGCGTGGTACGCCGCCAACCTGCGCTACTTCCTCGACTGGCTGGCGGCCGAGGGGCAGGCAGCGGACCTCGCCGCCGTCACGCTGACGAATGGCCGGCGCTACAGCCAGTGGCTGGCGGGCCGGACCGTCAAGCAGGCAACCTTCGTCAGCGGCGGGTCGCAGCGGGGCGTCCACGCGCTGCTGGAGACCGACCGGCCGCTGGCGGCGAACACGCTGGTCGGCTACCTCCAGACCCTCAAGCGGTTCGCCGGCTGGCTGGCGGCCGAGGAGCAGGGCTATGCCGCGCGCGACACCATGGCCCGGCTGCGGCTGCCGAAGCTCCCGCGCACGCATCAGGAGCCACTGCGGCCGGATGAGATGGCGCGCGTCCTGGCGGGCTACGACCTGCGCCACCCGATCGGCTGCCGCGACTTCGCGGTCATGCTGACCTACCTGGGGACGGGCCTGCGGGCAACCGAGCTGACCAATCTCGTGCTCGACGACGTCCACCTCGACGCCGGCTACCTGCGCGTGTGCGCCGGTAAGGGCAACAAGACGCGCGCCGTCAACCTGCCGCCGGAGGCGGCGCGCGCGATGCTGCGCTACCGCCAGCATTACCGGCCGGCGTCGGCCGACCCGCACTTCTTCCTCACCCGCACCGGCACCGCCCTGACCTACAACGCGATCAAGCTCGTGATCCGCCGGGCGCGCGAGCGGAGCGGCATCGAGCGCCTGCACGCCCACCTGCTGCGCCATACGTTCAGCGTCTCCGCCCTCGGCGGCGGCATGGACCTGATGACGCTCAAGGAGACGCTCGGCCACACCGACATCCGCACCACCAGCATCTACCTGTCGATGTCGGAGCAGCAACTGATCGAGCAGCAGCGCAAGGTCAATCCGCTGGCCGGTGTGGCGCTGCCCAAGGCGGTGCGCAAGGGCCTGCCTGCCGGTGCCGACGACCATCCGATGCGCTGAGGCGGTCGCCCGATCGGGCACGCATGCGTGCGGGACGACCCTGCGACGATATGCCGACTATGACGCAGTCACCGCGAGGCGGACCGCCGTGAGCCCCTGCGCTAGCGGAGGATGCCGCTGCGCTCCGCACTGCGCTCGGGGGCAGGGGGCAACGCCTCTGAGCGAGCCACTGTCGCCAGGCGCCAGGCATCGTAACCCATCAACGCGACGAGGAGCACCGTCCCCTTCAGGGCCAAGTGGTCGACGGGGACGACGCGCAGGACGACGTTGAAGAGACTGGTGGAGGTGGCCGCCAGCATGAATCCGACGCAGAGCGGCCAGGCGACCGCGAAGCGACACCAGCGCCCCAGGGAGGCGTAGCCTGCCCCCCAACTGAACACGCCGAGCGCGGCCACCGGGAGCATGAGCCAGAGCGGTGCCAGCGGGTGTGGGCTGAATCCTCCGAAGGGATGGTACGAGGGAGGGAAGAGCACGGCGTAGTACAGGACGGCCGGATGGAGGAGCGGCAGGCACTGGAGGGCGACGGCGATGAACGGGTTGGTGCGTGCGGTGGACATCGGCGGAACTCCATGAGGTGACCAAGACCTCGACCCGGCCAGCCGCTACTTGAAGCATGGACCGGGGGCATGTCAAGTCCGGGGCCGCGATCGTGCGAGCAGGGCCATCTATCCAGGGAGCACGATACACGGCGCCTATGGGACTCTGGCTGATGGGTGGTGCTCACCACTCCGAGTGCGAGACACCATGTCACTGTTCGCCGAGGCGTCAGCGTCGAGGTGGCCCGTCATCAAGCAGGATTGGGGAGGATCGCGCACTCGTGGCGACTCGGGATCTGGCCCCATTGGCACTGGGTCCGCCAGAGGCAGACCCCCACCAGACTGTTCGGGGCGCCGGGGAGATCCCGCCACATCCCGGTCCATCGGTGGCCCATGGGCGGCGTCATCCCTTGCAGGCGGTCGTTCAGCGGCCGGTCGACCGGCCCGCCCCGCTCCCGCGCATTGACGAGGCATGCCCGCACGATCGTCCCAATCCACCTGTTCCTGCCAGGCATAGCCGTCCGGCGCCGGCCCGAGGACGCTCCGCACAGTCGCCGGACTGGCGACTGCCTGGGGATAGAAGAGCGCGGGCGTGGGTGAAACGTGGAAGACCTGGGAGCGGAGCGGGGTGACCACCACCAGGACGACCAGCACCGCCAGCAGCCCCAGGCTCGCCAGACAGCCCCGTAGCAAGCAGCCCCTCACATTGCTCCTCCCGCCGGGCCGGGGCTCGGCGTTCCCTGGGACGAGGACGCGCTGCGCGCCCATCGCGAGCGCACCGGCTGGTAGCCGCTGCCCGGTCAGCCGGCGATGGTGAAGGTGGCGGTCGTGCTGCCCTTCCAGTAGCTGATGGCGCCGTTGCGCGCCGCCACCAGCCAGCCGTACTGGCCGCCCGCCCGCAGCCGTCCGGCCTCGGCCTCGGTGAGCATGTAGCGGTAGGTCCGCCGTCCGTCGTCGTCCGTTTCGCTCGCGAAGTCGCTCGCGGCGCGGTCCGCCACGACCAGCTCGGTCGACCCCTGCTTGATCGCCAGCCGGAAGCGGGTCGCCGCCGCTAGCCCGAGGCCGGGGTCGCGCCAGGTGAAGGTCGGCGGCGGCGCGGTTGCGACTGGCCCGCTCGCCGCCGTCGGGTCGAGCAGTACCGGCGCGAGCGGCGCCTGCGGCCGGGGCGTGGCCGTCGCCGCCGGCGTTGTTGGCGTGCGGGTGACAGTCGGGGTGCGGCTGGCCGTCGCGGTGCGCGTCGGCGTCCCGGTCGCCGCGGGCGGGCGCGTTGCCGTCGCCGTGCGCGTGGCAGTCGCCGTCCGGGTGGCCGTTGGGGTGCGGGTCATGGTCGGGGTCCGCGTGACGGTTGGTGTCCGCGTGACGGCCGGCGTCTTTGTCACCGTCGGCATGCGCGTCGGCGTGTGGGTGATGGTCGCGGTCGGCGTCGGCTGCGTCGGCGTGACCGTCGGCGTCGGGCTGGGCGTCGGGTCAGGCAGCGGCTCACCGAGCGGGGGGCGTCTCGGCCGGGTCGAAGACCCTGATCGCCAGGTCGCGCCGGACGTCCGGCAGCGCCAGCATCAGGTCGCCGCCGGGGTGCGCCAGGTCGATCGTCCCGCGACTCGCCCCGGTCAGCGGGTCGGTGTACGCGACCCGGTAGCTCCCGGCCGGCACGCCGGACAGGGTGTAGCTCGCGCCTGCGATCGGGGTCAGGGCGCTGTCCTCGATCTCCCAGCGCGCCGCCTTGCTCAGCACGTACAGCGCCGCGCGGTTCGGCTTGCGGTAGCCGCCGACCCAGTAGCCGGGCAGGCCCACGCCGGCCCAGGTGTGGTCCATCTGCCGGAGATAGGGCCGCTCGTCGTCCAGCCAGTCACCGAAGCGCCGGGTGTTGGCACGGAAGTCGTCCGGCGGCAGGAAGTACCAGTTCATCCGCCACAGCATCGCCCCGCCGGCCGCGCCGCCGAGCAGGACCGGCGACCAGGTCGAGTGGTGGTTGAGGCGGTTGAGCGCCGGCCCCTTGCCGTCGGTGCCGGGGTAGAAGCGGTCGCCGCCGTAGCCGTACTCGCCGACCAGGAAGGGCCGGCCCCAGGTCGCCGTCGCCCAGCGCGCCATCTCCGCCCAGGACTGGACCATGCAGGCGCTGTAGCAGCCGGTGGCGTCGGCCGGCTTGCTGTCGAAGTGGTGGGCCTGGGTCAGATGCAGCATCGGCAGCGCGCCGAAGGACTGACTGCCATCGGCGTCGGTCCAGGGCTTGGCCAGCTTGGCGAAGCTGGTGGTGGTCAGCGGCGCCCGGGGCGCGGCCGCGTGCAGCGCGCCGACCATCTCGGCGTGCCAGGCGGTCATCGCTGCCCGGCCGTTCGGCAGCGTCAGGGGAGTGCTGTTGCCCTGGTCGAGCTCTGGAACGAGCTCGACCATGCCCAGGCTGGTGGCGGCGCCGTAGCGCGCCCCCAGGTAGCGAACTTAGTTGCGGAAGTGCGTGCGGGCGACCGGGTCGGTCCAGAAGTGACGCGGCTCCGGGTTCAGGAGCGGCGTGTACGGGTTGTCCTGGTAGTAGTTCCAGAAGTTCTGGTAGCCAAAGAGCGTCAGCATCAACTGGACATCGTGGGCGCGCGCCTCGGCCAGCAGCCGGTCGAGCTTGTGGGCGTTCTCCTGGCTGTAGCGGCCGACCCCCTGCCAGGTCATGACGTCGACGCCACCGGTGCCGCGCGTGACGCCGGCGCCCCACTCGAGCGTGAAGTGGCCGCCGGGGAAGTTCTGATGGTTCGGATACGAGCCGCTGGGGAAGGCCAGCCAGACGCGAGCAACGTTCATCTTCGCCTGCTGGAAGCGGGCGAGGTGGTCCCAGGTCTCGGGCAACTGGCCGTTCCAGGCCAGGTTGCTGCCGACGGCGACGAAGGGCGTGCCGTCGTCGAAGGCCAGGCGTGTGGGGTGGGCCGGGTCGACGCGCAGGAAGCCGTGACCGGCGGCCGGCGTCGTGGCGGTGAAGCTGCCGGGGGCGGAAGTCAGCGTGCCGGCGGCGTCGCGTGCCTCGATGCGATAGGTATAGGCGCCGGCCTGGCGTGGGGCGTAGCGGACCTTCCAGGCGCCGGTGTTGGGGATGACGGTGTAGTCGTCGTCGCCCACGTCGGCGTAGGCGACCTGCTCGTGCCAGAAGGCCGGGACGCTCTCGACGGCGCCATCGGGCCGGGTCACGATCGCGCGCGCGTCGATCTGGTCAGGGTCGTAGGGGTTGTCATAGGCCGTGGGCAGACTGATCGTAGACCAGCAGCGTGGTGGCGCTGGCGCTGACCGCGATTGCCGCCTGGGCGCTGGCCGACGGCCCGACGGGGCCGAGCAGGGGCAGCAGCAGGCCGGTGATCAGGAGCAGTGAGAGCAGACGCAGGCGGGTCACGGTGGGAGGCTCCTGACCTGATGCTATCAGCAGGTACGCGCCCGCCGACAGCAGTGATTGGTGTCAAATCGGCTCAAAGAAAGTGGAACGGCCTGTTCAACGAAGACAGGGACCGCCGGACTGGCCAGACAGGATGGGGCGTACAAGCTCGTGCCGCTTCGGGATGACCCCATGGCCAAGAGCCTGTTTAGTTACCTCAAATCTGAGAAATGAGCGCGAAAGAACCAGATATGTGGGAGGAGGCGTGACGATCAGCACCCGAGGTGCGATGAAGGACCAGCGGTTCGGGGAAACGGTCGGCGCTCGGCCGTCGCACGGCCAGCGGGGGTGGCCCTAGCCTGTGTCCCCTGCTGATGATGTGATCATTCTGACTTGCTACTACCAAGTTGGCATCTTCTGATCATTCCTGCCGTATTCATAGATAACCGAGCTCTAACCGGCTTTATGCTCTGCGAGAAGGCGAATGAGATCGGCAACACTCTTAGCCTGCCCGATTTGGTGCGATAGCTCATCAAAATCTGCGCGTGCTTCAAGGCCATGCCACCGTGTTGTCGAAGCAAACACGTAATTGCGAGCCTCCTCGAGTGACACCGAATAAGCAGCCCCTTCTTGTTCGAGGTCGATCTCTATGATTGGATCCAGGATGAGGCTATGCCACGAGAAGGCCGAACGCCCAAGCTTGGTGCCCTTTCGTATCTTGTAGGCGATTCCTTCGCAGTCGATAATGAGCATGCCATCAAACCAGCCACTCTTTAGCACGCTGCTGGGGCGTAAAGTTAACGATAATTGCGTGTCAATGACTCTAAAGGTACTGTCATTGAAGCAAATTACCGGGAATTTGAGCGTGGTCGTGTCCAGCTTCATGGTTCCTCATGATCTTCCAATGGAAACGCTTTTCCTGCGCTGACCAAGCGTAGCGTCGGCAACGAGGCCTTGCCGACGCTACGCTGTGCCGATCGCGGAACGTTTCACAGACATAATTGATACCCACTCAACGTCCTGCGGTCATCCTCACTCTCGCGCCGAACTATTGGCCCATCTGCCACCACCTGAAATGCCGCCAGCTTTCAGCCAGTGTGGTGTGCCGAACCACATAGTAAGAGGTATCTGATAGTGCTTGAGGTCTCCCCCGCCGTGAATGGCGTCGTGAATAGCAGGATTACGAGGCATGCCCACCAGATTCCAAGGTTGATTCTTGATGGCATTTGGTACCTGCTTGCCCAATCCCGCCTTGCGCGGTATCAGCCAGTGGTGAATCTCTTGGCCAGGGAACCGCACCCGTCCAGTCTGCGCGAGCCACCTCCTCGTAGTGCTCCATGAGTGGCCGCCCATTTTCCATGCTCCCCGAGCAATGCCACGGTACACAGAGCCAATCACGAAGAGGTCGCTCACAGCCAGAGCCGTATTGAAGGCACCCCACGCCCAGCGTCCGCACTGAAAGTCATTGATCGCTGCCCTGCCTGATCCCCACACCGGAATCATGCTCTCCCAAAACCCGGGCGCGCCGACTGCCAACCCGAGCGGATCAGCCAGATTTATCGGGTCGTTGAGAACATACACGTAGAAGTTAACATCGCCAGCATCAAATCCAAGTGGATCCTTCGCTGTCCATCGCCCAATCTCAGCATCGTAGTCGCGCGCCCCAAATCGCACCAGTCCAGTGTCTGGGTCGTACAGTCCGCCCGCGAAGCCGAATGGCTGGAAGCCCGGGTTGCTGTCAGACAGCACCCGCCCGAACTCGTCGTAGTCCAGCCGCTGGGCGACTGCCCCGTCGGCGCTATTGACCACCTGTCGCACGCTGCCCCGCTCGTCGGTGATCATCCGGTAGGTGACAGTTCCCCTAATTACATAATCGGGCACGTTTGACGAACTAGCATAGACGAAGCGGCCGACGACGCTCCCGCCCCCGTCTAGCTCGGCGATCGGGCGCAGATCGTCCTGGTAGAGCCAGCCCTGCCGGAGCGTGTCTCCCACCTTCTTGCCAATGCGCCGGTTCGCCCCGTCGATCAGGTACTCAATAAGTGGCTGCCCCGGCCGTGCCACGCTAAGCAGGTTGCCCAGTTCATCGTAGGAGTAGGTCGTCGCCTGTCCGCCTGTCG
Organism: Chloroflexota bacterium; assembly: GCA_020849725.1. Next base: position 9,483 of record JADLAZ010000271.1, on the reverse strand, counting down.
TCTTCGTCTGGAGGACGCCCGCCGGCGTGTACGCGTAGGTCGTGTTCCCCCAGGCCGTGAGCCGGTCCTGGGCGTCGTAGGTGCCGGTCGTCGTTGTTCCGCCAGCGGTGCGGCTCAGCCGGTTGCCATTGGCGTCGTAAGTGTAGGTGGCTGCGACGGCTCCGTCTTGCTTGACCTCCGTCAGCCGGCCGACCAAATCGTAGGCGTAGTCCTCGGTCGTTGTCACTCCGCCGATCGTCTCGCGCCGCTGCTCGATCCGGCCGAGCTGGTCGCGGACGAGGTACTCAGCCTGATAGAGCGTGCCGCCACTCGCTGTCGCCTGGTACTGGCTCGGCTCGTCGTAGCTGGCGCCATAGCCCCAGGTGTCGGCGACGACGCCGAGGCTCGTGCCGGTCAGCCGTCCGGTGGTCGCGTCCGAACTCAGCGTCAGCGCCCCGGCCTGGGTCAGTAGGTCGTCGTTGTCGTAGCTGTAAGTGATCGGGTCGGCGCCGTTGACGCTGATCGAACTCAGCCGGAAGGTGTGGTCGAGCGTGCGGCTGACGCTGCCGGCGATTGGCCCGCTCCAGGTCTCGCTCGTCGGCACCTCGCCGGTGTAGCCGTAGGCCAGCCCGATGCCGCCCGGCGCGGTGACGCCCGTGGGCCGCCCTGTAGCCGCGTCGTAGCTGTAGGTGAACGTGCCGCGGGCGAGCGCGATCGTCCCCGGTCGGCCGGCGCCGTCTGGCGTCATCGTTACTATCTGACCGCCCGGTAGCGTCACCTGGCGGGTCTGGCCGTCGAAGTAATAGGCGTAGTCGGTGACGTGTGGCGTGCCACTGCCGACGTCGGGCGCGGTGTACTGCTGCGGCTGGTCGACCGTCGTGTACCCGAAGTCGTGGGCGGCGCTGCCCGGCGGCGTGATGCGGGTGACGTTGCCGTTGGCGTCGTACTGGTAAGCGACGATCGAGCTGTCAGGCTGCGTTACCTGCGCGATCCGGCCGGCCGCGTCATAGGCGAAGCGCGTCACCCGGTTCTCCGGTGCGGAAATCTCTTCCAAGTAGCCGTTGTCGGTGCCGGTGGTGGCCAGGTAGTCGTAGGTCGTGACGCGTGGACCCTGGGTGATGGTCTTCAGCCGGCCGCGCGTGTCATAGGCGTAGGTCACTGGCGCCACGGCGGGCACGCCGCCGACGGTGCGCTCCTCGACCACCCGGCCGAGGTCATCGATAACCGTCTGGCCCTGGCGGCCGCCCGGCGTAGTCGTGGTAAAGGTCCGCGTCGCCCGGTCGAACGTCGTCGTAACGATGCGGCTGGAACCGCCGGCGGTGATCGTCGCCGTCTCGGTCAGGGTGGTGAGGCTGAGCGGATCGCCCGGGACCGCAAGAGTGGCCGACCTCGCCATGGCGACGGACGAGGTCAGTCCGCCGGTGGTCGTGGTCAGACTCCTGGGCACCGGCGCCTGCATGCCGAAGCGCGGGTCGGGACCCTCGACCAGGCCGACCGTCGGGCCGCTGCCGCCCGGCAGCGTCGTGGCTCGGCCGCCGTCGAGGCCGATCTGGGTCCGGACCTGGGCACCGTCCGGGCCGGTTGTGACGCGCTCCTGGCCACCGGTCGCCGGCGCGACGACGCCGTACCGGTCGGTGGTGGTCAAGGTGTCACTGACCTTCTGGGTGCGCGTGACCTCATAGCCGGTGCTATTCAGGGTGCGCGCCAGGGTCTGGCTGCCGCCGGCCGGGTCGTCGTCCTGCTTGAGCCGCCCGTCGGGATGGTACGCAAACCGATAGACGTGATCGCGCGGCGTCGTCAGGCTGGTCAGCAGCCCGCTGCCGCCAGCGTAGCCGAGCCGCACTGCCTCACCGGCCGGATTCGTGACGGTGGTCAGGCGACCCTCGGGATCGAGGCCAAGCGTCGTGCGCTGGCCGAACGGGGCGACGATGGCCGTCGGGCGATCGGCCGCGTCGCGCTCGATGGTGACGACATTGTCGATCGCCCCGCCCGTCTTCTCGATGACGTGCGCCAGGCGGCCACCGGCGTCGTAGCCGAACTCGAGCAGCACGGAGCCCGTCAGCGCGTGGCGGGTCCGCAGGTGCCGCCCGGTGGCGCTGAACTCGTAGAGAAGGCCCCCATCCTCGGACGGGATGACGAGCTCGCCGCTGGTGGCGCCGAAGGCCGGACCGACCCGCAGGACGCGGTTGTTGCGCAGCCCATCGGAGAAGTAGACGATGCCATCGCTGCCGATGGTCAGGCCGTTCGTCGGCTCGGCGAGGATCGCCGCCGCCGCCGGCCCACCCTCGCCAGTGTAATCGTCCGCCGGACCAGCGCCCGCGACACGGCGCACGCTGCCGTCCGGCGCGCGGCGGTTGACGGTGCTCCAGGCGACGTAGTAGAGGCTGCCGTCGGGGCCGACCGCTACCCCGGTCACCTGCCCCCCGGCCGAAATGGCGACGACATCGCCGTCCGGCTTGACCTGGACGACTCGTTTCCCGATGCGGTCGCCGACGAAGACGCTGCCGTCCGAGCCGACCGCGACCCCGCCTGGCCAGATCACGGTGCCTGTGGTCACCGTGCTGATAATGCCGTCCGGGCCGACTCGGCGCAGGCGGTTGTTGTCGGTGTCGGCGATGTACAGCGTGCCATCCGGCGCCACTGCCACGCCCTCGGGACGGTTGAGCAGAGCCGCCACGGCGGCGCCGCCATCGCCGCTGAGGCCACGGGCGCCCGTCCCGGCCACCGTCGTAATCATGTTGGTGGCACGGTCGATCCTGCGGATGCGGTTCGCGTACTTGTCGGCGATGAAGAGGCTGCCGTCAGGACCGATCGCCAGGCCGTGCGGGTCGCTGAAGTGAGCGCCGCTGGCGTCGCCGCCATCACCGCAGGCGTCGGTCGGGGACGGACACCAGTTGCTGCCGGAGCCAGCGACGGTGGTGATGACGCCGTCCTTGACGCGCCGGATCCGCTGTCGGCCGGTGTCGACGAGATAAAGGCTGCCGTCCGGCGCCAGCGCCAGGCCGTGCGGCCAGTTCAGGCTGACCCGGTTGGCGGCGGCGCCGTCAGCATAGCTGGCGCCGCCGCCGGCCGCGGTGGTGATGACCGCGTTGATATTGGCGGCGCTTCGCTTGCTGCCGTCGCCCCCATAGAGGACCTTAGCGGCCGGGTCGTAGGCGTGGTGGACGTCGAGCGTCCAGCCGCCCAGGCCGTGGGCGGTCGCGTCCCAGGCGCCGAGCAGGCCGCGGCGCTCGCTCCACAGGGTCAACTCCTGGCGCGTCCGGCTGCCTTCGATTGCTACGGCTACGCCCACGCCGCTGTAGCCGAAACGCGATGTGCGCTGGTAGACACCGCTGTAGGTGTAGCCAACCCGCACTGTCGCTGGCTGCTGTCCCTGGAGCACGCGGCCGTAGGCGTCCCTGCCATCCCACGTGTAACTGGCGGCCATCGACGCAACCGGGTAACTCTGGGCGAAGCGCTGGCCGCCGACCTCCACCTCCACCTCGATGCTCGTCACGCCCGCCGGCACCGATGCCCCGCGCAGCGGGATGTCGACAGTATAGGCGCCCCGGCGGTCGCGGGTGCGGTCGCTCTGGTAGTGCAGCCGGTGATCGGTACCGGTCACCCCGACCGACTCGCCCAGCGCCTGGTTCTGGCAGTCGATGTCAGAGCCGCGCACGTGGCAGGCGCCGTCGAGGCTGTCGCCGCCGAAGAGCGCCTCCTGGATCCAGGTGACCGCGTCGTCTGGCGGGCCGAAGCCCCAGTTGATGTCCCAGGGCGAGAAGTGGGTGACGGTCACCCGCCACAGCGTTTTGCCGGCCGTATAGAGCAGCGCCAGTTGCTGGCGCTCGGCGTCGGTGATGCCGAGCGCCGCCAGCGTAGCGGCATCGTCGGCACCGGTGACCCCGTCGGTGTCCACGTCAGCCAAACCGCCAGTGATGCTGACGACTTTGATGACCGTGCCGCTGTCGGCGGCGACCCACCGGCCGGCGGCGCGGTCGTAGTAGCCAATCGGCACTGGCTCACCAACTGGGAAGTCAAGGAAGTTGTCGACGTAGACCGGCACCGGCTGGGTGAACTGGACGTCGTCGGCGCCGTCAACGCCGAGTTCCAGCGCGTACGTATAGGCCGAAGTTGGCGGCAGCGTGCCCGGCATCGCGGCCGGCCCGCGGTCGCCGACGGTATATTCGGTGATGCGAATCGTCACGTCCTGGGTCAGCGGGCCACCGTCGAGGCGGGCCTGCGTTCCCGGTGGAATGAGCAGCGTTGCCTGCCGGGCGCCGTCCTCGTCGACCTCGGCCTCACCCCGGGCGATATGCATGGTGTTGCCGCCGGCCGGCGGGTCGCCCATGGCCAGTGTCGTCGTCGTCGCGCTAGCGGCCAGCAAGGCCACCTCCGGCAACCAGCGGTAGTCCTGCCAGGGGACGACGATCTGTCGCTGGGATGACAGGTAACCGGCCTTGCGATAGGTGACCGTCAACGGGCCGCCGCCGTTGACGGCCAGATCGAAGTGGCCATCCGCACGGGTCCGGGTCTGCCCCAGTTCGGGATAGCCGAGGATCGCAATCTCGACGCCCGGCAGTGGCTGCCCGGCCCCGTCCAGGACCCGACCCCGGAGCACCGCGACATGTCGGGGGTCGATCGTGCCGTCGGCGACGCCGGTCTGGACGGGATTCGGTCCGGTATAGAGGAAGTGTACCGTCGCCTCAAGCCCGGCCGCGACCGACTGGTCGATCGGAGGGGCTATGGTGATCGGGTCCGGCGGCACAGGTGATGTAACGGATGGTGTCGCAGTAGCAGTAGCGGTGTTCGACGATATTGTCGTCGGTGTGTTGGTGGGGATGAGTGTCGACGTCGCGGTTGCCTGGCCGACAGTGGCCGTCGGCGTCGGCGTGTTGCCCGTCCCACCCGTCAGCGCCAGGCTGAAGTCGCCGCCGGCCGCCACAGCGGCGACGGAGGCCAGGTTCGCCACCATCACCGGCGTGCTGCGATTGGTAGCCGTGCCGTCGCCCAGGCGGCCGCTGACGTTGCTGCCCCAGGCCCGCGCCGTCCCATCGCCCAAGAAGGCCAGCGAGTGGCCAGCACCACCACTGACGGCGATCACGCCACTTAGGCCGCCGACCGTCACCGGCGCGGTCCGGTCGGTCGTGCTGCCGTCGCCCAACTGTCCGGAGTCGTTGCGCCCCCAGGCGATGACACTGCTATCACCCTTGCGCGCCAGACTGTGCTCCATGCCGGAGGCGATGGCGGTCACACCGGTTAGTCCGTTCACGGCTACGGGCGCGCTCCGGTTAGCTGTCGTGCCATCGCCCAGGCGGCCGTAAGCGTTGTAGCCCCAGGCGACGACCGTGCCGTCGGCTTTGAGTGCCAGCGAGTGGCTGGCGCCAGCGGCGATGGCGAGCACACCGCTCAGTCCAGCGACGACGACCGGAAAGGCCTTGCCGGTGGTGGTCCCGTCACCGAGTTGGCCGAAGCTGTTGGCGCCCCAGGCGACGACGCTGCCGTCACTGCGCAGGGCTAGCGAGTGGCCGCCGCCAGCAGCTACGGCTGCGACGGCACCGAGCGTGCCCGTGCCGCCGACGCCGACGACTGTGACCGGCGTGCTGCGGTTCTGCGACGTGCCGTCACCCAGGCGGCCGGAGCCGTTGTTGCCCCAGGCCCGCACCGTCCCATTGCTGAGCACTGCGATGGAGTGCTGGTCGCCAGCGGCGACGGCTGTCACCCCCGTCAGGCCGCTGACGGCGACCGGGCTGAGCCGGTTAGTGGTCGTGCCGTCGCCGAGCCGGCCGGAGCCGTTGTTGCCCCAGGCCCGCACCGTGGTGTCACCCAGCAGCGCCAAGCCGTGAGCCGTGCCGGCGGCGAGAGCTGCGGCACCGGTCACGCCGGCGATCGCCGCTGGCGTCGTGTGCCCGGTGGTGGTGCCATCACCGAGTTGGCCGCTGGCGTTGGCGCCCCAGCTCGACGGCGGGCTGGCGCCGCCGCCCGGTGTCGGGGTTCTGGTCGGGGTCGGCGTCGGCGTGTTGGTCGCCGCCGGCGTCGTCGTCGAGGTCGCGGTGGCGGTCGGGGTAGCCGTCGGCCCTCCGGCCGGCGTGCTCGTCGCGGTACTGGTGGCCGTGCCCGTGGCGGTTGGAGTGTGAGTTGTCGTCGGGGTATTGGTCGGGGTCAGCGTCGCCGTGCCGGTTGGCGTCGGCGTCGGGCCGGTCGTGCTGGGCACGACAAGCACGTGCCCATCGCCGACTGCGACCTGTGCAGCCGTCGCGATGCCACCGACTGGGACAGCTGCGCTATGCGGGTTCTGGTCCCAACCGCCTTGCCCCAGTTCGCCGCCACCATTACTGCCCCAGGTCCAGACCGAGCCGTCCGTCTTGACCGCAACGGCGAATTCGGCACCCGCGGCGACATAGCCGACACCGGTCAAGAACGTCGTCGCGTTGATCCGAACCTGCACCGGGGTATTGCGCTGCGCCGTGGTGGTGTCACCCAGTTGGCCGGACCAGTTGTTGCCCCACGCCCAGACCGTCCCGTCGAACTTGCGGGCGACGGTGAAGTAAGAACCGCCCGTGATCTGGGCGACATTGGTGAGCGTCCCACTGCCGCCCAGTCCCTTGGCCTGCGCTGGAACCAGTCTATTGGCGCTCGAATTCTGGCCCAACTGGCCGGAGCCGCCGTTACCCCAGGCCCAGGCGCTCCCATCCGCCTTGAGCGCCAGACTGTGGTAGTCGCCAGCGGCGATAGCAGTCGCGTCGGTGAATGTGGCAGCGCCGCCGGCCTTCACCTGGACCGGGGCGTGGCGCGTGCTCGTCGTGTTGTCGCCGAGTTGGCCGTCGTCGTTGAGGCCCCAGGCCCAGACCGAGCCGTCCGCCTTGCGGGCGAGGCTGTGGGAATAGCCAGCGGCGACCTCTGCCACATTGGTCAGCGTGCCGGTGCCGCCAGGACCCTTGACCTGAACTGGCAGGGCGCGGTCCGTCGTTGTGTTGTCGCCGAGCTGGCCGGAGGAGTTATAACCCCAGGCGAAGACGGTACCGTCGGCCTTGAGCACGAGGACATGATGGGTGCCGATCGCCACCTGGACGACGCCGGTCAGGGCGGTGGTCCCGGTGGGATCCAGCACTTCAGTGGGTATCGCCGCTGCGCCTTCGCCCCAGACATAGACGTGGCCGTTACTCCCCACCATCGCGCTCTTCCGATGGCCAGCGCTCAGGGCAGCGATGGAGACGCCGGTCGGCAGGTTCTCGATGTCGACCGGCGAGGTGGCGCACGGCGACGAGTCAGAGCACGTGCCTGCCGTCGTCGCACCAAGCTGGGAGAACTCGTTGGAGCCCCACGCCCACGGGCCAGCGCCGGCCGCCTCGACTGCCGGGTCGAGGCCGCGCCCAAGGGAGCCAAGCTCCGCCGGACGGAGGGCGGCGAGAAGCGGCTGGAGCGTTAGCAGCAGTGTGAGTGCGAGCAGCACCGACGTCACAAGGCGTCGAGCGCTGCATCCGCGGCGGTGCTGCGGGATACGACTGGATGAAGTGGCACAATGTGACATGCAATCCCCCCCGATAGATGGGCCGGAAGTGGCGAGTTCCCGCTGGCGCCGCAGCCGCGGCTCGGTCAACGAAGCCGGCGGGCGAGAGGCCGGGCGCAGTCGGGCGACGACTGGCCCGAGCGCACGGCGGGTGCGGTCGGTGAGCCGAATGCGGCCGCGCGGCGACATGCGGATCTCCTTCTCTGAGCGCCACAGCGAGGGCAACGACGAGTCGGTAGGCACGATCGCACCACGGCGCTGTGGTGCCGTCGAACGAGCGTGCCGGTCAGTTGCCGGCTGGCCACTGGAGGCGGGGCCAGCATCGCAGCCAGGTTTCGCCCGGGCACGGCCGGCGCCGAAGCGATAGGCTATGCCGAGGAGATCGTATCGGCCGACCGGTGGGCGCGGCCTAGGTTATTACCCTAGTCTGTCCCTAGCCGTGCGGCCATCTGACCCTTGGGATGCCTAGCGCCGCATCAGTTGGACAGCAGACAGGGAAGTGCCGCTGGGTACAGTCGCCAGCTCGGGAGACATCTCCAGCCAGACTGAACGGACCAAGCCGGCCTGGCGCGCTGCCCGGGCGGCCGCGTAGCGTGTACGGACGCCGAGCGCCGCGTAGACGCGGGCCAGATGGTACTCGACCGTCTTCTCCGAGATGTTCAGCGTCCGGGCAATCTCGGCGTTCGTCTGCCCGTCGACCAGCAACTGGAGCACCTCACGCTGACGCACGGTCAGGTCGACCACCACATCATGATGGTGGCCCATGGACTCGGGCACGGCGATCGTCCACCCGCGTGCCGCGCGGAACACGGCCGCCACCACGGCCTCCTCTGGCAGGTCCTTGGCCAGCACGCCCTGCACCCCGAGGTCGAGCAGCGCGCGGCTGAAGCCCACATCAGCATGGTCCGTCAGGATGAGGACGGCCACGTGGGGGAAGGCCATGCCCACCCGCCGGGCGACATCGATGCCACTGGTATCGGGGAGGCCCACGTCCAGCAGCAGCACGTCCGGTCGATGCTCCTCCACAAGCCGGATGGCCGTGGCGCCCGCGCCGGTGACGCCGACGACGGCCACACCGGGTTCCTCGTGCAGCGCCGCCTGCAGCCCGCGCCGCAGCAGTGGGTGGTCGTCGACAATGACCACGCGTACCAGCCGCCCACCTGGCCTCACCACCGGTCACATCCGTGTGCGGCCACCGGCGTCCCCACCCGAACAATCGCGCGGCACCATTCGAGGGTCGACCGATGGACGATCATCTGGCGGGTTGGTTCAGGAACCACCCCTCCCGCATGACCACGGTGCATGATCGCGTTCTCATCACCGGTCACTGTCGGTCGCATCGGCACCCCATCAGCACCTTCATCGCATTGACGCGGATCGCTTCATCGCGACAGGCATTCGCGGACCCGATCTCATGCTACGGCTGACAGCGCCGAGCGGTTTTACTCTGTAGGAGCGTCTGTTGACATCAACGACCGTAACTTGGTAGGCCATCGAATCGCATGATCAGGGGTCCATGACGCACGGGCCTGTCGCGTGGGGCTGGTGCTCGTCGTTCGCCATCCACGCCACCGGCTTCCAGACGCAGCCCGGCCCGAACCACGGCCGCGGCCATCATCACCTTACCGGTGCACGTCAGACTGAGCAGGCGCACGCAGGGCGTTCGGCCCGGGTGCTCCCAATCGCCTGGCCCTCGACGCGTCCTCGGGGGGGCGGCGGCACCGGCCATCGTCGCGGCGCTGCGGGCGCGGGGCCTCCCCGTCAGCCTCGCGTGGGATGGCGCGACGGTCGCGGTCTCGGTGGCGGATGATGACGAGGGCGGCCTCGAGGACATCGCCGGTGGCGTGCTGGACGGCGGCGTCTGGCCGTGGCGCGGCCATCGCGCCGTCGCGGCGCGTGCCCGGTCACGGTTCCTGCCAACTCGTCAGCACCCGATCGGCGATCATGTCGGCCGCCGCACGCCGGCGCCGGGAGATCTCGGTCACGCACACGCCGGCCCGGCGCGCCGACTCCTC